>DAOQKI010000021.1:0-42743 GCA_035334485.1 Opitutaceae bacterium | reverse complement strand
CGCGGCGACTACCTCGGCAAGACGGTGCAGGTGATCCCGCACGTCACGAACGAGATCAAGGAACGCATCTACGCCGCCGGCAAGGACGTCGACGTGCTCATCACGGAGATCGGCGGCACGACCGGCGACATCGAGGGCCTGCCGTTCCTCGAGGCGATGCGCCAGTTCGCGCTCGAGGTCGGACGCAACGAGGCGGTGTTCATCCACGTGACGCTCGTGCCGTACGTCGCGGCCGCGGGCGAGCTCAAGACCAAGCCGACCCAGCAGTCGGTCGCGAAGCTCCGCGAGATCGGCATCCAGCCGCACATCGTGGTGTGCCGCACGGACCACCCGCTCGACGCCGGCCTGCGCGACAAGATCTCGATGTTCTGCAACGTGCCGGTGAAGGCCGTGATCGAGTGCGCCGACGTGGCGAACTCCATCTACGAGCTGCCGCTGGCGCTGCAGAAGGAGGGCTTCGACCAGCTCGTGCTCGACCTGTTCGGGATGAAGAATCCGCCGCCGAAGAAGAATATCTGGCAGCAGATCGTGCACCGCCTGCTGCACCCGAAGCACGAGGTGACGATCGGCGTCGTGGGCAAGTACATCGAGCTCCAGGACGCGTACAAGTCGGTCTACGAGTCGATCACGCACGCGGGCATCGCGAACCACTGCCGCGTGAACGTCGTTCGGATCGACGCCGAGGACCTCGAGAAGAAGGGCGGCCTGGCCCGGCTCAAAAACCTCGACGGCATCCTGGTCCCGGGCGGCTTCGGCGACCGTGGCACCGAGGGCAAGATCGCCGCCGCGCGCTACGCCCGCGAGCACAAGGTCCCGTACTACGGCCTGTGCCTGGGCCTCCAGATCGCCGTCATCGAGTTTTCGCGCAACGTGCTGAAGCTCGCCGGCGCGAACAGCACCGAGTTCGACGCCAACCCGCGCCATCCCGTCATCAACATGATGGAGGAGCAGAAGAAGATCAGCGACAAGGGTGCCACGATGCGGCTCGGCAGCTACGAGTGCGCGCTCACCCCCGGCACGCACGCCGCGCGGGCGTACGGCGCGACGAGCGTCCGCGAGCGTCACCGCCACCGCTACGAGGTGAACAACGCCTACGTCGACCAGCTCCAGAAGGCCGGCATGGTGATCAGCGGCATCAACCCGCGCCGCAATCTCGTCGAGATCATCGAGCTGAAGAACCACCCGTGGTTCCTCGCGGTGCAGTTCCACCCGGAATTCCAGTCGAAGCCCAACCGCGCCCACCCGCTGTTCGCCGCCTTCATCGCCGCGGCGATCAGGCATGGAAAGAAGTAGTTGGTAGCTGGTAGTTCGTAGCTGGTAGCTGGAAATCTTGGGGTCGATCGCGGATCGGGAGCCGTTTCCTGGTTCTGAGGTCTGTGCTGGTACGCCCGTGCTTCCCGCTGGCCACCACCGGCCATCTTCCATCTACTTTCATTCATCGCTCCCGCTCGGTGGCACCTGCTAGCTACCAGCTACCATCTACCAACTACCCATCCGACCGATGCTCTTCTCCCCCAAGAAACTCCTCATCATCGCCGGTCCGTGTTCGCTGGAGAACGAGCGCGTCTGCCGCGCCGTCGCCACGACGCTCACGAAGGTCCGCCGGAAGTTCCCCGCGCTGAACCTCGTGTTCAAGGGTTCGTTCGACAAGGCCAACCGCACCTCCGTCGCCGGCGCCCGCGGCACCGGCCTCGAGGCCGGGCTCGAGCTGCTCGCGATGGTCCGCCGCGACTACGGGTTCCCCGTGCTCACCGACATCCACGAGCGCGCGCAGGTGAAGCCGGTCGCCGCCGTCTGTGACGTGCTGCAGATTCCCGCCTTCCTCAGCCGCCAGACCGACCTGCTGCTCGCCGCCGCCGCCAGCGGGCGCGTCGTGAACGTGAAGAAGGGACAGTTCCTCTCGCCGCACGAGATGACCTACGTCACGGGCAAGCTCCGCGAGGGCCGCGCGAAGGAAATCTGGCAGACCGAGCGCGGCACCACCTTCGGCTACAACAACCTCGTCGTCGACATGCGCTCCTTCCCGATCATGGCGCAGAACGGCTACCCGACCATCCTCGACGCCACTCACAGCGTGCAGCTCCCCGGCGGTGCAGGCGGCAAGAGCGGCGGACAGCGGGAGTTCGTCCCGCCCCTCGCCAAGGCGGCGCTCGCCGCCGGCGCGGACGGACTCTTCCTCGAGACCCACCCGGATCCGGCCAACGCCATCTCCGATGGCCCGAACATGATCCCGCTGAAGGATCTCCCGGATCTCCTGGCCGACTGCCTCGCCGTCTGGCGTGCCGTGCGCCGCTAGCGGCGCACGGCGGGTCGAAAGTCGAAGGTTTCAGGTCGAAGGTCGGGTGCGCGTCGCGGCGCGACGCCGGCTAATTATCCTTCGACTTTCGACCTGTCACCTTCGACCGGCGCTGGCGGGCTTCCGCCGCCAGTGCCTCCGCTCCCTTGACCACGGCTCCGCGCCTCGCACACTCGCGCCAACAAAAAACCACCCATGGATTCCCTCATCATCGACGTGCCCGTGCCCTCCATGGGCGCGACCGTCAGCGAGCTCAACGTCATCGTCATCAAGGTCAGCGCCGGCGACCGCGTCACCAAGGGGCAGCGCCTGGCCGATCTCGAGAGTGACAAGTCCGCCTTCGAGTTTGAAAGCCCGTGCGACGGCGTGGTGCGCGAGGTGCTGGGCCAGCCGGGTGCGACCATGAAGTCGGGCGAGGTGTTCTGCCGCATCGAGACCACCGACGCGTCGCTGCGTCATCTGGCCGGCGGAGCCGCCCCGGCGCCCGCCGCCGCGCCGAAGCCGGCCGCGGCCGCCGTGGTCTGGACGCCGCGCGCCACCAAGCTTGCGCAGGAGGCCGGGCTCGATCCGGCGAAGATCACCGACATTGAGGCCACCGGGCCGGGCAACCGCGTGTCCGGCGACGACGTCCAGCGCTACCTCGCCAAGCGCAAGGGCTGAGGGTGGGTTCGCCACGAAGGGCACGAAGCTCACGAAGCCCAGGTCCGGGCTTCGCGGTCTTGGCGAACTTCGCGGTGAAACCCTGATTGGGGGCAACCCATTTCACCGCCAAGCACGCGAAGGCCGCGAAGCGGATGGAAGGCTTGGGCTTCGTGAACTTCGTGCCCTTCGTGGCAAAACTTCAGGCCGGAGCGTTCTGCAGTTCGTAGCTGAGCACGCTCAGGGCGTAGACGGCGGCGGTCTCGCAGCGCAGCACGAGGGGCCCGAGCGTGATCGCCTCGAAGCCGCACGACTTCGCTAGGCTCATCTCCGCCGGCGTGAAATCTCCCTCGGGTCCGACCAGCCACAGCACCTTGCGCGGACTGCGCTGTTGCGCGGCCTGGAACGCGGCGAGCACTGCCTTCAGTGATTTCGCCCCCGGCTGCAGGCTCGCGATCAGCTTCAGGTCGTAGTCCCGCGCCGACTCCATGAACGCCGTCGCCGGCTGGACCGGCAGCACCTCGGGCAGGAACGGATTGCCGCACTGCTTCGCCGCCTCCAGCGCCGCCGTCTGCCACTTCTCGGTCTTCTTGTCGGAGCGGTCCCCGTCGAAATGCACCTGCGTGCGCTCGCTCTCCAGCGGCACGATGCGCGCCGCGCCGATCTCGGTCGCCTTGCGGACGATCGCGTCCATCGATGGCCCCTTCGGCAGTGCCTGGCCCAGGGTGATCGCATAGGGCAGGGGCTTCACCCTCTGCCGGAACCGCACCTTCAGGACCGCGGCGTTCTTCCGGTCCGATGCCAGCTCGCAAATCCACTCGGTGCCGCGCCCGTCGAACGCGACGACCGTGTCGCCGGCTTTCGCGCGGTTCACCGCCACGAGATGGTGCGACTCGTCCGGCGAAAGCGCGATCTCGGTCGGCTCCGCGGTGGTGGGCGAACAAAAGGCGCGGAAGTCAGGCATGGCCCCGAGTGGAGTCCGCGCGCTTCGCGGTGACAAGCCCAGGCCGGAAAACGAAAGGGCGCCGGACTTTCGCCCGGCGCCCGATCGAAACTACAAACGATACGCTAACCTCTGGGTAACCTATAACGGAAAGACAGACGCGGTGGCTGAATGAACGTTCAAAATTTACCGCAATAGATGCGCAGCCCAGGTTGGCTGCGGGAGTATACTCCTCATGGAGTGACATAAACCATTGTTTATAAGTTTTCTATGCTTCCTCCGGAGCGACGGTGCATTTCGACAATTCTCGACCGGCCGCCCAGATTTATCGGGCCGCGGCTGCCGTCGAAGGAATCTCTCGCGCGCTCGGAGACCTGAAGCATTGCGCGTCCGGATCAGGCCCGGTGACATTCAATGCGATCGCGCACCTTTGCTGGGAGACTAGGGTGTGTCTTCAAACCATGCTTCCCAAGATTGTCATTCTGAGCGTAGCGAAGAATCCAGTGAGAGTGTGCGGCGAGCTTCGACCCAACCCAACTGGATTCTTCACTTCGTTCAGAATGACAAACGGGGTTTGAAGCCACTCCCTAAACCTCATGCTGACCACCTTCGCTCATGCTAGGGAAATTGAACCGACCAACGAGCCGCGTCACATAATCCGTGACGTCAGTCCGCTAACCGAGGTCCTGACATGAGTGACCAACCCGCCCCGGGCTCCGGATCGGTTGCGGCGGATTTTCCGCGCTTTGTTGTGCCCGGCCACGAGGCCGCGATGCAGTCGCTCGAGTCGCTCTACTGGCTGCACTACGAATCATCCGGTCCGATCATTCCGCTGTGGGACGAGTGGATTCCGAAGGCCACGCTCTGGCCGGCGCGCGACGGCGACCAGCGACTGCACATGCGGCGTCTCTGGCGCGACGCGCTGTCGAGCCGGCCGCTGGATGCGGAGGGCTACGTCCGGATCATGCAGGACGACTGTGCAGCGCATGCGGACGGATGGCCGTTTCCGAACTGGGAGTCTGCCGGCGGCGTCGGCTGGCATTTCCGTCGGATCGGCGTGGTGGCCTACGATATTTCGACCGTTGATGCGAGCGGCTGGGAAATCTCCGGCGGCACGATCGGGGAGATTTCCGACCGGGGACTGGAGATTGAGCTGACCGGAACGACCTCCGCGCTCCTGACTCCCGCGTTCGCGATCGAGGCCCGGACTTCGCCCTGGCTGCGGCTCAACTGGTGGGCGACGGCGCTGGACGGCGCGGAGTGCCACGTTGAATGGAGCACGCGGGAGCATCCCGGGTTTTCGCCGCAGCGCCGAATAAGCTTTGCGCCGGCGACGGAGGGCGAGATGCGCCACTTCCTTCCCTTCGGTGCCAAGCCGGGCACAGTGGCGTCGGTGCGCACCGACACGCGCACGATGATCCCCGTTTATCGGCACCCCGCCTGGCAGGGCGAGATCACCCGGCTGCGGCTCACGTTTGCTCTCACTCGCCCCGGACCGACCCGGGCGACCATCAAGTCCTTCCATACCGCGTGTGACACCCGGCACACCGTCAACAACCCGAACTTCATTCGCGGGTGCCACGATTACTTTCTCTGGACCGGTGACCGCGACTTCCTGCGCGGCCAGATGCCGCGGGTCCGCGAGGCCATGCGTTTCATCATGCGGGAATTCGACACGCGCCGCCGTTGCTGCGTCTACACGACGTGGCCGGGACATGAGGGCCGCAGCGGCGTGCGCCGACAGGACGGAGGGAAGCAGATCATCCGCGGCGAGGGGATCGGCTCCAATTACTGGGACCTGCTGCCGTTCGGCGGCGAGGATGCGCTGGCGACCGTGTACTATTACGACGCGCTCGGTGATCTCGCCGAGTTGGAGGAGATCGTCGCGGCGCACCCGGAGTGGGGCGTGCCGGCGGGCGGCGACGCCTTTGATCCGGCCGACCTGCGCGCGCATCGTCGCGCGGTGCGGGACTACGGAACAAAGCGCTTCTGGAATCCCGCGACCGGGCGGTTCGGGACCGTGGACCTCGACGGCGTCCTGCACGACTACGGGTTCACGTTCCTGAACAACGAGGCCGTCTATCATGACTTCGCCACGCCGGAGCAGGCGGCGGCGATTCACGCGTGGCTGAGCGGCAAGCGGACCGTGGCGGGCGACGACTCGACGGGTGCGGACATCTACCACTGGCGCTTCGGTCCCCGTTCCACGACGCGGCGGAATCTCGACTATTATTTCTGGGGTTGGGCCGATCCCGAGAGCATTCCCTGGGGCTATCAGGTGCAGGATGGCGGCGCCGTGCTGGGCTGGTCGTACCACGACCTGATGATGCGCGTGAAGACGGCGGGGCCGGATGACACCTGGGCCCGCCTGGAGGAAATCGTGCGCTGGTTTGGAGAGGTCCGCGCCGCGGGCGGGTACCGGGCGTACTACGAACAGGACCCGACGCGCGGCACCATGCAGGGCGGCAACGTCGCCGGCGGGCTCGGGCTCGACCGGGAGTTCTTCGAGTCAATCCTGGTGCCGAACGTAATGCTCTACGGATTCATGGGCCTGCAGCCCACCGCCGGCGGCTGCCGCGTCGAACCGCGTCTGCCGCAGGCCTGGCCCAGCCTGACCATCACGCGCGTGCATCTCCGCGATCACGTCCTCGCCATCACCGCGCACGCCGCGTCCCGCACGATCACGGTCACCGGCATCGCGCCGGATGAACCGCTGACCATTGAAACTGCCCCAGGCTGGACGGTGGCAAAGCGGTCCAGCGACTGAGGCCGTCTACCAGCCCGCTTGGCCGGCTGGCCCATCAGGCTCGCCGAGTCGAAGCCGCCCCAAGCGCCCGGCCCGTCTGCACCCGCTGCACGCGGGTTTCGACGCGGCAGTCTTCTGGCCGCGGCCGCGGCGGCGAAGACTGGTGCCCGGAGTGGGGGTCGAACCCACATGCCTTTAGGGGGCGACGGATTTTGAGTCCGTTGCGTCTGCCAATTCCGCCATCCGGGCCTTGCGTGGAGGTGCAAGCTAGGTCGGCGGCGCGGGGTGTAAACTGCTTTTTGGGCCGGACGTGGGCGCATTCTCCGGCCGACTTAGCGCGGTCAATCCGCGCGGCGTTTTCGGCCGAGCCGATGAGCCACGGCCGGCAGGCCCAGCAGCAGGAGGGCGAGCGGCGTTGGTTCCGGGACGGCGGACACCTGGCCCGACACGCCGAGCAGGAGCGTCATGTAGCCGTTTGAAGTCAGCGTGATCGAGGTCAGTGACTCGGACGAAAGGGTCGGGCCGAGGATCAGGCTCACCTCGACGAGGTTGTAGGTGTTGTAGGAGCCGGTGCTCGAATTGCCGGTGCCGCCGGCGCCCACGTTCACCACCCGGAAGACCGTTTGCTCGAAGAAATTCGTGAACGAGCTGCCGTTGACCGCCGCGCTCTGGTTCTGGACGCTGCCCCCGTTGAAGTCGGGCAGGTAGATGCCGCTGAACGTCTCGGTCGAGCTGTCGGCCCCGGTCAGCGTGATGTTGAAGGTCGTGCCGACGTAGGCGGCCATCAGCAGGTGCACCGAAGAGAGGCCCTGGCCGATGGGGACGGTGAGGGACTGGCTCGTGTTGATCTCGGCGAAGTCGCGGCCGCTGCCGTCGGAGGTGATCATGAAGGTCACCCCGTTCGTGGCGAGATTGGAGCCGCCCACCGCGTTGGCCGAAGTGTAGGTGGTCGGGTCGAAGAGGAAGTTGGCGTTCGGCGTGCCGACGCCGGAGCCGGGCACGCCCACGCCGGAGGCCGGATACTGCTGATTGAGGTTGGTATAGATGTTGTTGGTCTTGTTCCAGGTCGTGAAGAAGACCACCTGGGCCCGCGCCGCGCCGGCCAGGGCGGTCGCGGCGAGCAGCGCCAGGAAGACTCGGAGCAGAGTCCCGCGGGTTTTCGTGGGGAGGGTCGGTGGGGCCTTCACGGGACGTTGAAGCAGGAGAGCGAGCAGCAATTCGCTCCATCCCATCGAACCGCCGCGACAGGGCAACGCGGACCCGAGCCGACCCGTGGGAATTAGGTCCGATTATGACAAAATCTGCCCATGCCTCCCGGGCCTCAGCGCAGCTCGGGCGGGTCGAACACGAAGCCGTGGAAGAACGAGCGGTACTCGCGGGGGAGGCGCTCGTTGTAGAAGGCTTTGCTGTAATTCCAGTGGGCGTACGAGGCCAGCATCCACGGGTGCTCGTACGCGTAGTAGAGCATCGTGCGGCCCGGTGCGCCCTCGGCGTACGGCGCCGCCGTGTGCCAGATCGCGTTGTGGAAGAGGATCGCCGTGCCCGCCGGGGCGCACACCTGCACCGCGCCCGGGAAGAACTCGCGCCGGTTCGCCTGCTCCGGCGTCAGCTCGGCGCGCGAAAGATGGCTGCCGGGCACCACCGTCAGGTTGCCGCGCCACGGCTGCGTCATGTCACTGAGGTAATAGCCGACCTTGAGCTGGAGCAGCGGGATCTCGTGACCGAGCTGACGGTAGCCGTTGTCGGCGCCGTCGCGATGCCAGCCGCCGACGCGGTTCCGGTAGTCGCGGGCGTCCTCGACGATTGCGTCGGACGCATGGTAGTGCGGCGCGGGATTCAGCAGCGCGCGCACGTACGGCTGCAGCGCGGGCCAGAGCATCAGCTCGAGGAAGGCCGGGTCGTCCTCGAGGAGGTTGAGGATGCGCGTGCTCTTCTCGCCCTGAATCTGGGTGAGGTCGTGGCTGTTGCGCGGCGGCCATTGCCATTTCCAGCCGGCCGGCACGCCCTGGCGGCGGCGCGCCACCGACGGCGTCAGCGCGGCCTGCAGGCGCGCCACATGCGCGGGCGTGAGGAAGTTCTCGAGCACCAGGTAGCCCTGGGTCTCGAAATAAAAACGTTCGGCCGCGGTGGGCGCGGCCGGGGCGGGGGACGACGGGGAGGACATCGGCGAGGGGTGAATGTGGGCTAGCGGCATTCACCCGCGGCACAATCCAAAACCATCCGGCGCGGGCGCCGGATGGGTCGAAGGTCTCAGGTCGAAGGTCGAACGTCAGCTGGCGGCGGCGAAGCCGCGCACGAGACCTGCGACTTGGGACCTGTGACTTTAGACCTGCGGGCGCTAGCGCCCGGGTCTTAATACCGCCCGTACTCCTCGACGAGTTCGGCGACGCGGCGCAGGCGGTGCTCGAGGCCGTCGGGCGGGACCTGGTCCGCGACGCCGAGGAAGTAGCGCGGCTCGGTGCGCATGACGGCCAGGGTCGCGCGCACGTGACGCTCGAATTCCGCCTCGCTCACCGAGGGCGCGAAATACGCGCCGGGGATGCCGCCCCAGAATCGGGTCGGGGTCTCGCCGCAGAACGCCTTCCAGTCCTCGACCGCGAGGTCGCCGACCGGCGAGGGCGTGAGGCTCTCGATGAAATCGAAGCCCACGGTGCACTCCTGCCGCAGCAGTCCGCGCAGCGTGCCGTCGAGGTGCATGCAGGAGAACTTGCCGGCGGCGCGGATGCGGGCCGTCCATTTTTCCTGGTAGCCGCGCATGAACTTCTCGAACAGCACCGGCCCCACGCTCTCGGACGAGAGGTTCTCCGGGATCATCAGCAGCTCGGCCGGACTGGCGACCGCGAGCGCGGCCGCGGCGTCATGCGACTGCTCGACGACCGCGAGCGTCTCCGCGAAGAGCGCCGGCGCGTCATCGAGCATGTCGACGGCCGCGATGATCCCGGCGTCGAGCGCCACCAGCTGCATGAACGGGCTCTTGGGCAGATACGCGAGGTGAAGCCCGGCCTCGCCGATCTGCGGGCCGCGCTCGAGGCCGAAGGCGTAGTCGGCCTCGTACCGCGTGTGGGCGTGCAGGAACTGGTAGGCTGGCAGGTCCGCGGCGCCCTTGAGCAGGTGCTCGACGGGTCCCTCGGTGAACGACTCCGGCAGCCAGCGCCAGCGTTCCTGCAGCGTGCCGTGAGGCGTGATGATCTGGCGGACCCGGTCATGACCCTCGCGCCACTCGCGCGTCTCGCACCCGTCGACGATGCCGCGGAACGGGAAGTAGCCCTGCAGGTAAAAGCCGAGGTTCAGGTCGCGGTGCCAGTCGAGGTAGGCCGCGGACTGCTTGAATCCCTCCGGCCGCTGGCCGCGGCCGATCTGGGCGGTGGCGAGGTAGTCGAGGTCGCCGAACCACGGGACGCAATCGGGACGCTGGCCGCGCAACACGGCGAGGACACGGGCGCGGGGCGACATGGGCATGCAGACCGGGTAACGGGTGCCGTCGCCGCTGCAACCCTCGCGTTGGCGCCCCGCGCGTTTGAAGCGCCCCTGCATCCGGCTGTTAGGCCCGTTGCTGTGACCGCCTTCCCGATTGGTTAACCGCCAAGACCGCTATGATCGCGAAGATGGACGCCACACCGCCAAGAGCTGCCACGAAGAACACGAAGGACACGAAGACTGAGGAAGAGGCCTTGGCAGCGGCCGTGGTTGATGCAGCCGTGAAAGTCCACCGGGCGATGGGACCCGGGATGCTGGAGTCGGTCTATGAGCAGTGTCTGGCCTTCGAGCTGAGCCGTCGCGGTATTGGGGTCGAGCGACAGAAGTCGATCCCAGTCATTTATGAGGGCCTGCGGATCGAGGCGGGCTACCGCGTGGACCTGCTGGTGGCGGGCAAGATCATTGTCGAGCTCAAGGCGGTCGAGCGCCTGGATCCGATCCATGAGGCGCAGTTGCTCTCATATCTTAGGCTCGCCAACCGCCGAATTGGCTTCCTGATAAACTTCAACGTGCGGCTGCTCAAGGAAGGCATCCACCGCCGCGTCCTCTGAATCCTCTTCGTGTCCTTCGTGAACTTCGTGGCCCCAAGAATCCTCGAGCAAGCCCGGAAGCTGTTGTGTGCGCTGCAGGCGGAGCTGCGCGATACGCTCATCGCGGCGCGGGCCCGGCGCGGGCATACGTTCGCCAAGGTCGCGGGCGTCACCGCCGCCGACACGATCTACCAGGTCGACCGGATCTCCGAGGCCGCCATCCTCGCCTGGTTCGGGCGACACTGGCCGCGGGCGTGGCCCGTCGAGCTGGTCATGGAGGGACTGGAGGACCACGGGAGCGTCACGTTTCCCCGCGGCACGCCGGTCGCGCGGACCGTCTTCAAGTGCATCCTCGACCCGATCGACGGGACGCGGAATCTCATGTACGACAAGCGCTCGGCCTGGGCGCTGGCCGCACTCGCCCCACAGCGCGGCGCGAACACCCACCTCGGCGACATCGTGGTGGCCGCGATGACCGAGCTGCCGACGAGCAAGCAGTCGCGCGCCGATCAGTTGAGCGCGGTGCGCGGTCGCGGCGTGATCGCCCGGACCTGCGATCTCCGGACCGGACGCTCCCGCGCCTTCCGCCCGCGGCCGTCGCGGGCCACCGGTTTCGAGCACGGCTTTGCGTCGATTGCGCGGTTCTTCCCCGAGGGCAAGGCGCTGCTCGGTCGGATCGAGGAGGACCTGTGGCGCGAACTCGGCCTGCTGGGCCGCAATGGCGGACAGTTGGTGTTTGACGACCAGTACCTTTCGTCCGGCGGCCAGGTCTATGAACTTACGGTTGGCCACGACCGCATGCTCGGTGACCTGCGTCCCATGGTTTACGCGCACCTCGGCCTGGGTCGCGCCTCGCTCTGCTGTCACCCTTACGACATCTGCACGGCGCTCATCCTCGCTGAGGCGGGCGGGGTGGTGGAGACGCCGGAGGGCAAGCCCCTGCGCGTCCCGCTCGATACGACGACGCCCGTGGCGTGGATGGGCTATGCCAACCCGACGCTCGCCCGCCGCGTCCGCCCGATCCTGCGCCGCCTGCTCCGCCGCCACCTCGGCTAGTCGGCAATCCGCGGTTCGGTCTTTGCCACGAAGGGCACGAAGCGCACGAAGACCCGGGCACTCTGGGCTTCGCGACCCTCGCGGTCTTGGCGGTAAATCGGATCGGAGATCATCTCGGTTGACTGCAAAGACCGCCAAATCGCGATACCCCAGGCCGAGTCTTCGTGCGCTTCGTGCCCTTCGTGGCGAAACTGACCGAATGAACAGGCCGCCGGCCGCAACTTTCCACTAGCGGCCCGGGGCTGCTCTCGCGTAGGTTCGGTTTGCCATGACCCCAACGTTTACCCTCGGTCTGGATTACGGCACCAATTCCGTCCGCTGCCTCATCGTGCGCACCGGCGATGGCAAGGAGGTCGGCTCCTGCGTGGTCAACTATCCCAGCGGCCAGCAGGGCGTGCTGCTCGACCCGAAGGACCACCATCTCGCCCGCCAGCACCCGGGCGACTACCTGTTCGGTCTCGAGCGCAGTGTGCGGGGCGCGCTCGCGCAGGCGAAGAAACAGCGCGGCTTCAGCGTGGCACGCGTGATCGGCCTCGGCGTCGACACCACGGGCTCGAGCCCGCTGCCCGTCGACCTGAACAACGTGCCGCTCGCGATGTCCCGCGAGTGGAAGAAGAATCTCCATGCCCAGTGCTGGCTGTGGAAGGACCACACCGGCTGGCGCGAGGCCGCGAAGATCACGGCGCTCGCCGCGCAGCACCGGCCCCAGTTCATCGCCAAGTGCGGCAACACCTATTCCTCGGAGTGGTTCTGGTCGAAGATCTGGCACTGCCTCAATGTCGCGCCGAAGGTCTTCGACGCCGCGTACTCGTGGGTCGAGCTGGCCGACTGGGTCCCGTCGGTCCTCGCCGGCGTCACCGACCCCGGCAAGATCCAGCGGGGCGTCTGCATGGCGGGCCACAAGGCGCTGTACTGCGACGAGTGGGGCGGGCTGCCCGACAAGGAGTTCCTCGCGCTGCTCGACCCGAAGCTCGCCGCGCTGCGCGACCGGCTCTACGACCGCGCCCACGACGCCACCGCGCTCGCGGGCCGGCTCAGCGAGGTCTGGGCCGCGCGGCTCGGTCTCCCCGCGGGCATCCCGATCGCGATCGGCGAGATGGACGTCCACTACGGCGCCATCGGCAGCGGCGTCCGCGAGGGCACGCTGGTCAAGGTCATCGGCACCTCGACGTGCGACTGCGGCGTGGTCTCCGCCGCCAAGACCGTGCCCGACATTCCCGGCATCTGCGGCATCGTGAAGGGCGCGATCCTCCCCGGTTTCTACGGTCTCGAGGCCGGCCAGTCCGCGGTCGGTGACATCTTCAAGTGGTGGGTCGAGGTCGTCTGCCAGGGCGACGACCGCCGTCACGGTCTCCTCACCCAGCAGGCCGCCCGCCTGAAGCCCGGTGCGAGCGGCCTCGTGGCGCTCGACTGGAACAACGGCAACCGGACCATCCTCGTCGACCCGACGCTGTCCGGCTTGCTGCTCGGCCAGACGCTGCATACCACGCAGGCCGAGATCTACCGCGCCCTGATCGAGGCGACCGCGTTCGGCGCGCGCGCAATCATCGAGCGCTTCAAGGAATATGGCGTGCCGATCGACCGCGTGGTCTGCGCGGGCGGCATCGCGGAGAAGAACCCGCTGCTCATGCAGATCTACGCGGACGTGACCGGCTGCACCATGCAGGTCGCGGGTTCGTCGCAGGCCTGCGCCCTCGGCGCCGCCGTCGGTGCGGCCGTGGTGGCCGGTGCCTACCCGGACTTCCCGTCCGCTCAGGCGAAGATGACGTCGCTGAAGAAGATCGCCTACCGCCCGAAGGCCGCGAATCAGCGCGTGTACAACGAACTCTACGCGATCTACCGCCAGCTCCACGATGCGCTCGGCGGGCTCAACCGGTCGGCCGACCTCTCGGCCGTCATGAAGCGGCTCCTCGCGATCAAGGAGGCCGCCCGCGCCTGACCCTCCGGCCGGGGCAGGGTGCCTTTCCCGGTTCATCCCTGCTCGGCTTCGTCCCGCGGACCCAATCACTCAAGTCGTCCGCCCCGCCTTCCATCTCCCAGCTCCTATCTCCAATTTCCCAATCTTCTGTTGTCCATGAAACATCTCGCCTCGCCTGAAATCTGGTTCGTCTGCGGCTCGCAGCACCTCTACGGCCCCGGCCCGCTCAAGCAGGTCGCCGCCAATGCCCAGGCGGTCGTCGACGCGCTGGCCGCCTCGCGGCGCCTGCCGCTGAAGACCGTGTTCAAGGCGCTGCTCACCACGCCCGACGAGATCACCAATGTCATGCTCGCGGCGAACAACGACGCGAACTGCGCCGGCCTCATCCTCTGGATGCACACGTTCTCGCCGTCGAAGATGTGGATCCGCGGGCTGAACGTCGTGCGGAAGCCGTTCCTGCATCTCCACACGCAGTTCAACCGGGATCTGCCGTGGGGCACGATCGACATGGACTTCATGAACCTCAACCAGGCGGCGCACGGCGACCGCGAGGCCGGGTTCATCCACACGCGCATGCGCCTCGGCCGGAAGGTTGTCGTCGGCCATTGGAGCGATGCCGAGGTCCAGGACCGCATCGGCGCCTGGATGCGCGCCGCCCGCGCGTGGCACGACTGGCAGGGCGCGCGGTTCGTCCGCTTCGGCGACAACATGCGCCAGGTCGCGGTCACGGAGGGCGACAAGGTCTCGGCCGAGATGAAGCTCGGCTTCGCGGTCAACGGCTACGGCGTCGGCGACCTCGTCGCCCGGGTCAACGCCGTGAAGGAGTCGTCGATCACCGCCCTCTGCGCCGACTACGCCCACGCCTACCGGATCGTCCCGGCGCTGCGGAAGGGCGGGTCGCGTCATGACGAGCTGCGCTACAGCGCGCGGCTCGAGCTCGCCCTCACCGCCTTCCTCGAGGAGGCCAACGCGAAGGGCTTCACGGACACGTTCGAGGACCTGCACGGTCTCCGGCAGCTGCCGGGCATGTCGACCCAGCGGCTGATGGGGGCTGGCTACGGCTTCGGCGGCGAGGGCGACTGGAAGACCTCGGCGCTGGTGCGGGCCATGAAGGTCATGGGCGCCGGTCTCCCGGGCGGCACGTCGTTCATGGAGGACTACACCTACCACCTCGACCCCCGGCGTCACCAGGTGCTCGGCGCGCACATGCTCGAGATCTGCCCGTCGATTGCCGCGGGCCGTCCCGCCGTCGAGATCCACCCGCTCGGCATCGGCGGCAAGGAGGACCCGGTGCGCCTCGTGTTCGACGCCCCCGCCGGCCCGGCGCTCAACGCGTCGCTCGTCGACCTCGGCAACCGCTTCCGGCTCGTCGTCAACACGGTCACCGCCGTGAAGCCGCCGAAGCTCCCCAAGCTGCCCGTGGCCCGCGCCGTCTGGGAATGCCAGCCGAGTTTCAAGACCGCCTGCGCCGCCTGGATCCTCGCCGGTGGCGCCCACCACACCGGCTACAGCTATGCGGTCACGGCCGAGATGCTCGAGGACTTCGCCACGATCGCCGGCATCGAGATGCTCACCATCGACGCCGACACCCGCCTCGCCGACTTCAAGCAGTCGCTCCGCAACAACGAGGTCTACTACCATCTCGCCCACGGCATCCGCGCCTGAGGCAGACCCGCCTGTCATTCTGAACGAAGTGAAGAATCCAATCGGATGTGATCGAAGCCCGCGGCGCCATCGCACTGGATTCTTCGCTGCGCTCAGAATGACATTCTGGTTAACCGGGTCTGAAGCCATAACCTAGGCCGCCTTCCTTTTTCACCGCCCGTCTCCGATCTCCGCCGCACCACGCGGCCGCATACCATGCTCACCGAACTCAAGCGCGAGGCCTACGAGGCCAACGTGGCCCTGCCGCGGCACGGGCTGATCAACCTCACGTTTGGCAACGCCAGCGCGATCGATCGCGCCCGTGGGATCTTCGCCATCAAGCCCAGCGGGGTCGACTACGCGACGCTCCGTCCGCGTGACATGGTGCTGGTCGACCTCGACGGCCGGAAGGTCGAGGGGGCGCTCAACCCGTCCTCCGACACCCCCACACATCGCCGGCTCTATGTCGCCTGGAAGGGCATCGGCGGCGTCGTGCACACGCACAGCTCCGCCGCCACGGCCTTCGCGCAGGCGGGACGGGAAATTCCGTGCCTCGGCACGACGCACGCCGACTATTTCCGCGGCCCGGTGCCGGTGACGCGCAAGCTGTCGCCAAAGGAAATCGCCGGGGCCTACGAATGGGAGACCGGCAACTTGATCCTCGAGCGCTTCAAGCGGCTCGACCCGCTCGACTGCCCGGGGGTGCTGGTGAACCGCCACGCGCCCTTCACCTGGAATGTCTCGGTCGCCAAGGCCGTCGAAGTCGCCGTGGCGCTCGAGTGCTGCGCCCACTTGGCGCTGATGTCGCTGTCGCTCGCGCCGCGGCTCGGCGCCATCGAGCCCGCGCTGCTGGCGAGGCACTTCAAGCGCAAGCACGGCCCCGGCGCCACCTACGGCCAGAAGTGACCGGGCGGTTCGCCGCGGCCGTCGTTCGCGAAAATTGGATTTCCTTCCGCGGCATCCGTCTATTCCGTGGCCCCGAGCATGAACCTCATCGGCGTTGATATCGGCGGTACGAAGTGCGCGCTCAGCGTGCCGGCCGGACCGGACCGGGTGCGCGAGGTGGTGCGGTTCGCCACGACCGACGTGAACGGCACCCTGGATCGGATTTTCGCCGAGGTGGCGAAGCTTCCGCCGGGGCCCGAGCCGGTCTTCGGCGTCTCCTGCGGCGGCCCGCTCGACAGCGGTCGCGGCCTGATTCTCTCGCCGCCGAACCTGCCGGGCTGGGATCGCATCCCGATCTGTGCGCGGCTCACGGAACGGTTCGGCGGCAAGGCGTACCTCATGAACGACGCCAACGCCTGCGCGCTCGCCGAGTGGCAGTTCGGCGCGGGTCGCGGCTGCCAGAGCATGATTTTCCTGACGATGGGCACCGGCATGGGCGCGGGGCTGATCCTCGACGGCCGGATGTACGAGGGCATCACCGGCAACGCCGGCGAGGTGGGGCACATGCGGATGGCCGCCGACGGCCCCGTGGGCTACGGCAAGGCGGGTTCATTCGAAGGGTTTTGCTCGGGCGGCGGCATCGCGCAGATCGCGCAACAGCGCGTGGCGCAGCACGCCGGGCCGAGTGCGCTCAAGGCCGTGCCGGCGGACCGGCTGACGGCGCGCGAGGTCGGTGCGGCCGCCGAGGCGGGCGACGCGCTGGCGCTCGCGATCTGGCGCGAGGTGGGGGAGCGGCTGGGCGAAGCGCTCGCCATCCTGATCGATGTTTTGAATCCCGAGCGGATCGTGATCGGCAGCATCTACCAGCGCTGCGAGCGCTTCATCGCGCCGGCGATGCAGGCCGTGATCGACCGCGAGGCGCTGACCGCGAGTGCGCGGGACTGCCGGGTCGTGCCCGCCCAACTCGGCGACGAGATCGGCGCCGCCGCCGCGGTCGCGATCGCCCGCTACTATCTCAACCGCCGCTAACCGCGGATGGCGGGGGTAGGGTTTGCCACGAAGGACACCTAGGGCACGAAGACTGTCTGCGCTTTGCGGTCTTGGCGTTCTTGGCGGTGAAAACTGATCGGAGTCCAACGAGGGGTACCGCTAAGACCGCTACGGTCGCGAAAGCAGGATTCGCTTCGTGGTCTTCGTGCGTTTCGTGGTGAATCCCCTCCCGGCCGGCGAACCAAGGGTGCTGAATATTCCCGTGGACTCAGCAGGCCTGCGTTTTCCGGATGACAGCGACGTGGCTCCGCCTAGCGTCGGCGCATCGCTCCGCCGCGCCGTTGCCCGCCGGAATTTCCCGCCCCGACCATGAACCAGACCCGCCGCGATTTCCTCCACACCACCTCCCTGCTGGCCGCGGCGCTGCCGCTGTCCCGCCTGACCGCGAATGCCGCGGAACCGACCTCCATGAAAACCCCGAGCGCCCCCGCCGGTGCCGCGCACCGCGGCCTGCTGTTCGACGAGTCCGACCTCGCGCGCATCCGCGCCAACACCACCCATCCGCGCTTCGCGGCCATGTGGCAGGAGATGCTGGCGGCGGATCTCGCCGCCGACACCGACTTTCTCGAGCACAAGGTCCGGCTCACCAATCACACGATCGACCTGCTGCACACGCAGAAGATCCTGGACCGCTCGTCGTTCATTTACCTTGTGAACCGCGACCCGCGGCAGGCCGCACTCGCCCGCCTCGCGATGCGGAAGATGGTCGAGTACCCGGAGTGGGACAGTTTCATCGAGGGCGGCAGGCAGGTGTTCGGCCTCCAGCGCGCGACCGAGGGCACCTTTGCGTTGCTGCTGGCGCTCGACTGCCTGGCGGATGTCGTCACGCCCGAGGAACGCGCCGCGGTTGAGGAGGCCGTCCTGACCAAGGGTGTGCCGGCCTGTTACACCGCGGTGTACGGGATGAAGTACCCGGACCGGGTGAAGGGCTGGGACTGGAACCCGCGCAGCGAACTCGACCCGGGACTGCGGCGGATCAACCTCAAGCGCTGGCCGCTGATCCTTGCGGCGACAAATCTCCGGATCATCCCCACCGCGTGCCTCGGCATCGCCGCCTGTCATTTCCGCGGGCGCCGGCCCGAGGCGGAGGGTTGGCTGGAGCTCGCGCGCTCGAGCGCCAAGGCCTTCTCCACGATGTACGGCAGCGACGGCTGCTACGACGAGGGCGTCAGCTACTGGGGCTACACCACGCTCTACCTTGCGCTGTTCGCCGAGGTGCTCTGGCGCACGCAGGGCATCGATGACCGGCAGCTCATCAATTACCCGGGCTCGGTGCGCTACGCGCTGACGATGACGAACCCGACGATCAACGATCACCGGAAGCTCCAGGACTTCGAGCACATCAAGGGCTGGACCATGCCGACGATCAAACCGGAGTACGACGTCGTGAACTTTGGCGACGCCAACGGCGCGGTGGACGTGTCGGTGGCCGCCTGGGTCCGCCGCACGCATAACGACCCGGTCTCGCAGTTCGTCGCCAAGGAGATCGGCGAGGCGAAGTTCGTCTACGGCCTGATCTGGTTTGATCCCGCCGCCGGCGAGTCGGAGCCCGAGGCGGCATTGCTCGACCACCGGATGACGAACGATATCGTGGTGTCGCGCACCGGCTGGCTGGCCCACGACAACGTGCTCGCGTTCCGCAGCGGCGGTCCCGCCAACCACGAGCACGCCGACCGCAACAGCGTCATCTTCAAGGCGTATGGCGAGCGGCTCCTCCACGACCCGTTCCGCGCCGCCTACGTGGCGACGCAGCCGCGCTGGCTCCTGCGCCAGACCGAGGCCCACACCGCCGTGCTCATCAACGGCCGCGGTCACCAGTACCACGACGGCAGCGAGGGCACGAATTCCTCCTGGGCTGTGGCGCGCGTCATCGGTTACGCGACCGGCCCGGGCTGGATGACGGTCACGAGCGACGCCACCGAGGCCTACGCCCTCGTGAACGACGCCGTCACCCGCGTGCACCGCACGCTCGTGTACGTGAAGCCGGATGTCGTGGTGTTCGTCGACCGCGTGGCGGTCCGCGGCGCCGGTGCGTCCGTCCAGGTGCGATTCCAGATCTTCCACGAGGACGGCGCGGGCGAAGTGCAGGCCCAGGGCAGTGAATTCCGGATCAACCGGCCGCACGCCTCGCTGGTGGCGCGGGTCGCGCCCGCAGCCGGCCGCATCGTCCGCACGAGTCGCCTCAACCTTGAGGAGAAGGACGGTGTCTATCCGTTTGCCGAGATCGAGTCGCCTGCGGCGACCGAGCACGAGATCGTGACCGTCTGCTCCGCCCGGCCTGCCGGCTCCGAGCACGGGACCCTCACGATCTCCGGTGCACCGGGCGCGTGGCGGATCGAGGGCACCCACGGTGGTAAGGCGATCAAGGTGTCGATCACGACCGCCGGCGACGCGGCGCCCGTGGTGACGGTGTGAGAAGTCACGTCATGGCTGAGCCCCGCTTCCATGGAACGACTCACGGGCTGGCGGCGCCGGTCTCCGCCGGTATAGGCGGTTGGTCTCGCGCCCCAGCCTGTCATCCTGAGCGGAGCGAAGGATCCAGTTGGATGGCGCACCATCGGACGGCCGAGTCGCACTGGATCCTTCGCTGCGCTCAGGATGACATTCAAGGGATCGCTGGCCTTGGGATGGCTCCGTGATTCTTCAGACCTGACCTGACTGCTTTTTTCCGACCGAAATCCGCATGCCACACTTCAACACCGTCAACGCGATCGATTACGGCCTGATCGCGCTCTATTTCATCATCGTTATCTGGGTCGGCTTCTACTCGGCCAAGAAGAACAAGGGCACGGACGATTTCTTCAAGGCGAGCGGACAGGTGCCGTGGTTCATGGCGGGCGTGTCGAGCTGGGTGGCGGGGTTCTCAGCCTTCATGTTCGTGGCGGCCGCGGGCTACACCTACAAGCACGGCTCGGGCGCGCTCGTGATCTTCACCTCGGCGTTCTGGGCGTACCTCGCGGGCTACTTCTATTTCGCGCCGATGTGGCGCCGGGCGCGCATCTCGGCGCCGCTGGAGTTCCTGACCAAGCGGTATTCGCCCTCGACGACCTATTTCTACACCGTGACGGCGATCGTGCCGCAGGTGATCGGGATCGCGCAGGGCATTTATATCCTGTGCATCTTCGTGTCGGCGGCGCTCGGGTTTGACCGCGAGCTGTTCGGATTCGCCGGGCTGTCGCTCACCGGCCTGCAGCTGACCATGCTGGTGGTCGGGGCGGTGATGATCCTTTACAGCGTGGTGGGCGGCCTGTGGGCGGCGGTGCTGTCGGACGCGATCCAGGGCGTGATCATCCTGGTGATGTCGGTGATCATCTTCCCGATCTCGATCGCGTACGTGGGCAACGGCAACGGCTTCACCGCCGGGCTCAAGCGGATGGTGCAGGAGTTGCCGCGCGACTACCTGGTCCCGAGCGGCCAGCCGGTCGAGTTCTGGTTCCTGGCCGCCTACCTGCTGAGCGTGATGCTCGGCTACAACGTCGCGTGGCACTTCGCCCAGCGGTACAACAGCGTGCCGAGCGAACGCGACGCGAAGCGCATGGCGATGCTGGGCGCATGGCTGTCGCTCCTCGGACCGCTGATGTGGGTGATGCCCGTGATGGGCGCGCGGGTGATCTTCCCGGACATGCATGCGCTCTGGCCGGACCTGCAGGCGCCGGAGGAGGCGAGTTTCGTGAGTCTCGCGATGCTGCTGCTGCCGCACGGCATGATCGGCTTCGTGGTGGCGGCGATCCTCTCGGCGACGCTCGGCCAGGCGAACGACGCGTTCAACTGGCTCTCGGCGGCGGTGACCAAGGACGTGTACGTGCCGATGCGGAAGCGCGTGGGCCTGCCGGAGGCGTCGGACCTCCACCTCATGCGCACGGCGCAGGTGACGATGTTCGTGATCGGCGTGAGCGGCGTGGCGCTGGCGTTTGTGATCTCGAAGCTCGGCGGCGCCTTCGACTTCGGCCTCAAGTATTACTCGATGGTCGGCCCGGGCTTCACCATGCCGGTGGCGCTCGGCCTGATTTACCGCAAGACGCCGTGGTGGTCGGGCATCGTGTCGTGCGTAACGGGCTTCGCGCTGACCTTCCTCCTCTTCTTCCTCGATTGGTGGCCTGACCAGCCGTACCCGCGCAACGTGCTGAGTGCGGCGCTGGGTTCGACGGTGGCGTTCGTGATCTCGGCGTTCTTCTGGCGGCCGGACGATCCGAAGAGCCGGCTGGCGGTCCAGCTCGATCAGGATCTTCGCACGCCGGTGCCGGAGCCGGCGGGGCCGCTGGGTCATGGCGCGCTGAGCGTGTACGCCGTGATCGGCAACCTCAGCGTAATTATCGGCGTGGTGCTGCTGGCCTGCTGGTTTGTGCCCGCGACTCCAATCGCGCCGGCCTCCGTGAACGTGGTCGGCGGTGTCATCATGGTCGGCATCGGCTTGATACTCCGCTGGGTGGCCAAGCCGACCCTCAAGACTGCACCGGCTGCGGCAGAGCCGAACGCGGGCCGGCGGTAGGGTTCGCCACGAAGGACGCGAAGCACACGAAGACCGAGCCGCCTTCATTCAGTGCCTCAGCCGGAATCCGAGATTTGAAACCCTGCCAAATTCGGTTAGCAGGGGATTGAACCGGACTCCGGAATCCGAAATCCGGAATTCAAGAACATGCCCAAGATCGCCACCCGTCACTACCAGCAATTCGACGCGGACTACTCGCGGAAGGTGCCCGGCGAGGGTTTCAGCGGCTGGAAACGGGCGATGGTGGACCTCTCGCCCGAGCACACGGCGGTCGTCGTGATGCACGCGTGGGAGTGCGGCACGATGGAGGACTGGCCGGGTTGGCGCCGCTGCGTGGAGTACCATCCGCGGGCGCTGGGTATCCTGAAGGACGTGTTTCCGCCGCTGCTCACCGCGGTGCGCGGTTCCAGCCTGCCGCTCTTCCATGTGGTCGGAGGACGCGACTATTACTCCCATCTGGCCGGGTACCGTCGCACGGTGAAACTGGCGGGGCCGTCGCCGCGGTATCCCCAGGTCCGGCGGGATCCGGTTTACCGCCGGCTGATGAAGTTCCGCGAGAACGAGGTCTTTGTGGGGAAGCGAAACTGGCCCGACGTGCGCGCTGGCTTCAAGAAGCTGGACTTCGCTCCCGAGGCGCGGCCGCTGCCGAATGAGCCGATCGCGAAGGACGGCCACCAGCTCGCTGCGCTGTGCCGGGAGCATGGGATCAACCATCTCGTCTACGTCGGCTTCGCGATCAACTGGTGCCTGCTGATGTCGCCCGGCGGCATGGTCGACATGGGCCGCTACGGCATCCTCTGTTCGACAATCCCCGAGGCGGTGACCGCCGTGGAAAACAAGGAGACGGCCCGCGCCGAGCGGGAAAAATCCCAGGCACTCTGGCGGGTCAGCCTCAACTCCGGTTTCATCTTCGGCCTGCGGGATTTCACCCGGTTCCTGCGCGCGCAGCCGGGTCGAAAGTCGAAGGTCTGAGGTCGAAAGTCCGCCTGCCGTCGTCCTGCGACGTGCGACTTTCGACCTGCGACGCCCGCGCCAAGCAACCGGCGGCTTGGTCTTGGCGACCTTCGCGGCCTTAGCGGTTCAACCTTGTTCAGCCGCCTCGCGGAGGACGACGTCGTCGCCCACGCGGTCGCCCTCGTTCTTCGGGAGCGGCGGCACGTAGACGTAGGTCGGGTCCTCGCGCTGGCGGCGCATGATCGGGAGCAATTCCTTCCACGTGGCCCAGAGGCCATGAGGCGCGGGCGGCAGATCGTGTTCGATCGCGGCGCGGAGCTTGCCGAGGTTGTAGAACGGGACCGCCGGGAACATGTGGTGCTCCACGTGGTACTGCATGTTCCAGTAGAAAAACGCCGGGAGCCAGCTGCAGGTGTAGGTGCGGCAGCAGAGGCGAAAGTCGGGCGTGTTGGGCGACAGGCCGACGTGCTGCGGGGCGCCGACGAGATAGCCGAGCCAGCTGCAGTAGAACGTGCCGAAATTCACGATCACGATCAGGAACCAGTGCCCGGTGAGGATGAAGGTCGTCGCAAGCGCGAGGTGGCCAAAGACCACGATGCGCGCCCACTGGATGATCTCGCGGCGCTGCTCGACGTTCGTCTCGGGCACCACCTTCTGGAGCCATTCCGCGCGGAAGAAGCCGTCATGAGTCAGGTCGCCCAGCGCCGCGGCGAACCAGAACCGGAGCTGCTTGAACAGGCCGATCGGATGGAACGAGAACAAGGTGACGACGAACCAGAAACCCTTCCAATCGAGGCCGAGCGGAAGCACGACCTCGCCGTCGTACGCGGCGTGCGTCGTCGCCTGGTGGTGACGGATGTGGCTGGCGCGGTAGCCGACCGGGTCGAACCAGCCGAGGAACGAGAAGATTTTCAGGAAAAAAGTATTCCAGAACGGCGTCGCGAACGGCGTCTTGTGCGTGAGCTCGTGGCCCGCGATGCCGCCGAAGAAGGTGGCGTTGGTGCCGTGCACGAACAGCGCGAGCAGCAGGAGCGGCAGCGCCCACGGCCAGGTCTGCGCGTTCAGACGGAGGAAGACCTGGTAGGCGATGGTGCCTGTGACGGCGAAGAGCAGCAGTTGCGGCACCGCCTGCGCAAAGCCGCGGGCGTCGCTCTTCTTCATCAGCTCGCTCATCACGGCCTTGTCGACCTTGCAGCGGTACCAGTTGATCTTGATCGGTTCACTCATTTTTGAATTCCGGATTTTGGATTCCGGATTCCGGACAGACGATTGGTGGGGGCGGGGCGGGGTTTTGATCCTGACGTCCGCCGTTTTTCATTCTGAGCGCAGCAAAGAGTCCAGTTCGATTTCGCCGAATCTACGGCTAACTCCATCCGGCTTGTTCACCGCGTTCATGATAGTAGGCGAGACTTGCCGCTCCACCGAGGGCGCGGGGAAATTGGCGGGGCCATCCAAATCCGGAATCCGGAATCTGAAATCCGGAATCAGCTAAGGAAGCGTCAGCGCCCTTAGCCTCCAGCCGGTCGCGAAGTAGAAGGTGCGGTCGACCCAGGGGCCCGGGACGTCGATCTGGTCGCCGGCCGGGGCGCGCCACACGACCTCCACGTCGCAGGTGCCCGGTTTCACGCGATACAGGGCGTGCTCCGTGATGCCGTAGGTACCGTCCGGGCCGCGGAAGAGCGTGAACTGGATCTGCTCCGGCGGCCGGCCGAGGTCGGCCGGAAGCGGCGCGATCTGCACGACCTTCCGGGCCTTCGGATCCAGCAGTGCGATGCGGAGGGGCTCCGTCTCCGGGCGCCCGAGCATGTTGAGCGTGAACCGGGTGTGGCCGATCAACGCGTACACCAGACCGCCGTCAGTCGGCGTGAGCGCCACCACGTCGGCCAGTTCTTCCAGACCGAAATTGCCGGTGTAAACCGCCTGGTCCGTCACCGGGTCCCAGAGCGCGAACGCGCCGTGCTGGACCTTCGGTTTTGTGCCGGTTCCGCCCTCGATCGAGATGCCGACGAGCAGCTGTTTCAGCTCGGGCAGATAGAGCAGCGCGAACGGCGAGGTGTCCGGGAGGAGGTGGCGATGGCTCCGGTGCTCGAGGGTCTTGGGATCGAGCCAGGCGAGCGTGCCGCCCCAGGTGCCGTAGTCCGGGAGCGAGCCGACCCAGAGTCGCTCAGGCACCTTCGTGCCGTCGGCACGCGGGAGCGACGGGACCACCGCCATCGCGATCGGGCGGATGCCAACGTCGTCGAGCCGTCCGATATCCCGCGGATTGGAAGTGGGCTCGACGCCGAAATGCCACGGCTGGCGCGGATCGAAGAGCGAGATGTGCGCGTGCGGGTACGAGCCGAACGCCATCGTGCCGTCGCTGAAGTCCGCGATCGTGTACGCCTCGCCCAGCATCAGGCTGCACCGGCCGAGGTTCACCATCCCCGAGCCGTCGGGCGCGCAGCGGAAGATGTGCTCCGGCAGGAAGCTCGAGCCGTAGAGATTGCCGTCCGCACTGCGGTGCAGCACGAACAGGTTCGAGCCGCCGCCCTGCCAATCGAGCGTGATGGTGCGCGTCGCCACCGTCGGGTTGGTGCTCTGCAGCCGGATCTGCTGGAACGTGCCGGCGCCCTCGTCGCCGTCGGCCCACGTCGCGATCGTGCCGTCGGGCATCGGCACAGCGTCGCGGAAGGGCACCGTGATGTTCCCCGCGGAAATGAACGGCGGGAGCGGCGGCGGCAGGTGGGTCACGGGTTCCAGTTGGTCGCCGCGCACGCGGAAATTGCCGGCGTGGGTCTCGTAGTAGAGCAGACCGTTGATGCCCTTGTAGAAGAGCAGGCGCGCCGCCTTGTCCTCCGGGGTGATCACGGGCCCGACCGTCTTCGTCGCGCCGGTCTTCGGGTCCACGACGAGGAGATGCGGATGCACGACCTTCGAGAGCGCCGCAACGGTTCCGTCGGCGCCCGCGAGCGGGTAGAGGTACTTGTCGGTCTCGTCCTGCTTGCCGAAGCGCGTGAACTGGCCGGTGGCGGGATCGAAGCGCGTGAGCGAGCAGTCCGGGTAGCCGCCGATCCAGAGGAGACCGTCGGGCGTTTCCGTGATGCCGGTCGGGAAAGTCGCGTGGTCGCCGTCGATGGTGCCGAGGTCCTCAAGGCCGCGCTCCGGGTGGGTCGGGTCATAGCGGAGCAGGTGGCCGGTGGTGTGCTCGCCGACGTAGAGGATGCCGCTGCGCGGGCTGCGGAACGACGCGGTGGGGTACTGCATCTTGCCCGACGGCGCGTTGAACTGGCGGCAGTGGCCGTTCGCGAGGTCGATGTCGACGACGAAGAGCCCGCCGTTGTTCTGGCCCATCGAGGCCAGCAGGGACGCCTTGCCATCGGCCCCGCGCCCGGGATGCAGCCGGACCCAGTTCACGGCGCGGACAGGAATGCCCAGTTCTTTGACGACAGGAGCGGCGGCGAGCGCGGAGTTCACGGTGAGAAGACCAAGGAGGAGGGAGCGGAGCATGGAGAATTGCGGATCGCGGATTGCGGATTGGCGCGCGAGGCGGACGCGGCGGAGGGCCTTGACTGGTTGGTGCTGAATAAATCCGCAATTCGCGATCCGCAATCCGCAATGGTCAGGGCAGCGTCACCGCCCTCAGTCTCCAGCCGGTCGCGAAGTAGAACTCGCGGCCGATGATGGGGCCGACGACGTCGATCACGTCGGGGTGGGCGGAGTTGATCCAGACGAGGGTGTCGCGCTTGGCCTTGTAGACTTTCTGCCAGAGGCGCTCGACCTCGCAGGTGCCGGGTTTGATGCGGAAAATGCAGTAGCCGGTCGCGCCGTAGATCGCGCCACCAGGCCCGGTGCGCAGCGAGAACAGGCCGTGCCACGACAGCGGGCCGAAATCCTCGGGCAGATAGGCCGAGGCCACCAGCGTCCGCTTCGCCGGGTCGATCAGCGCCAGCCGCGGCCGCACTTCCGGCGGGCCCGCGGAGAGAATGTGGTCACCGCGGCCGATCAGGGCATAGACGCGACCGTGGCCGTCGGGCACGAGCGACGTGACGTCGGCCAGGTCGGGCAGCCCGAAATCTCCGGACCAAGCCAGTTCATCGCGGGCCGGATCCCACAGCGCGAAGGCGCCGTCGAGCCGCTTGATCGTCACGCCGGTGCCCGCCTCCACGCTCAGGCCGACGAGGATCTGCCTGAGCTCCGGCAGATAGAGCATCGAGGCCGGCGTGGTCTCGGGCAGGATGGCGCGGTGCGACTTCCGTTCGCCGGTGCGCGGGTCGTACCAGGTCAGCGAGCCGCCCACGAGGCCGTAGTCGGGACTCGCCCCCATCCAGAGGCGCCCGTCCGGCGTGGCGATCAGCGCGTTGGGCCGCAGGCCGATCGGGTCGGGACGGCCGAGATCGCGCGGGTTGTCGTTCGGTCCGGTTCCAAAATGGACCGGCTTGGCCGGGTCGTACACGGACAGCCGCGCCTCCGGGTAGGAGCCGAGGTAGATTTTCCCGTCGAGCACCGCCATCGAGTACGCCTCGCCCATGGCAAACGTGTGCTGGCCGAGGTCGACCATCTCACGGCCGTCGAGCGACGACCGGTAGAGCAGGTTCGGCATGTAACTCGACCCGTAGAGCTGGCCGTCCGGACCTGGATCGATGATGTGGATGTTGGAACCGCCTCCGACCCAGTCGAGGTGCAGCCGCCGCGATGGCACCATCGGGTTTGTATTCGCGAGCAGGACGTTCCGCGGCGTGCCCGTGCCGTTGATGTTGTCGTCGAGGAAATGCGCGGTCCAGCCGCCGGGCATCTCGGCGGGCGCCTGGTAACCGTGCCGGTACGTGGCGGGGATGCCAGGGAGCACCGGCGGCAGTTCGTCGACTGGCGTGAGGTTCATGCCGTCGACCCGGAACTTGCCGGCGTGCGAGTCGAGATAGAGGCGACGGTCGGTGCCCTTGAAGAACTTCAGGAACTGCGCCTTGTCGGTCGGATCCGTCACGCAGGGTCCCACCTCGCGGTGCTCATTCGTGCGCGGGTCGATCACCACGAGATGCGGCCGGATGAACTTCACGATGCCCGCCACCGTGCCGTCGTCGCCGCCGAGCGGGTAGATGTAGTTGTCGGTACCGTCCATCGGCCCCAGCGGCGTGAAGGTCGCGGTCGCGGGATCAAACCGGATCAACCGCGCGTTCGGGTACGTGCCGATCCACAGGGTGCCGTCCGGTGACTCGCCGATGCCGCAGGGCGCATTGGCCGCCGGGTCGTATTTGCCGAGGTCCTCGAGTCCCCGTTCGGAATGATTGGCGTCGAAGCGGTGAAAGTGCCCATTCCAGCCTGAGGCGATGTAGAGGATGCCGGACCGTAGCGAGCGGTAGGTGGCCGCAGAGAAAGTCGAGTTCACTGGATCCTGCGCCGCGAACTGCCGGCAGTGCCCAGTTTCGAGATCGATATCGATGACGAACATCCCGCCGTTGTTCTGGCTCATCGAGGCCAGCAGCGAGGCCCGCCCGTCGGCCGTCCGCCCCGGATGCAGCCGCGCCCAGCTCACGCCCCGCACCGGCGTACCCAAGTCGCGGGCAGTTGGGCCCGGGGTCGATTGCGGATCGCGGATCGCGGATTGCGGATTGGGTTTCACGGGGCAGGTGAGGAGTGGTTTGGTCGGTGGAGGGATCGAGTTGCCTCGAGGTTCTGGTCGGCTGACCGAATCCGCGATTCGCGATCCGCAATCCGCAATGAATCAGGGCAGCGTCAGCACCCTCAGCCTCCACCCGGTCGCGAAGTAGAGCTCGTGGCCGACGATCGGGCCGACGACGTCGATGATGTTCGGGTCGGAGGCCGTGAGCCACACGGTGCCGTCGCGGTCCTTGGGCTGGGATTCCTGCCACACGCGCTCGACGTCGCAGGTGCCGGGTTTGATGCGGAAGACGCAGTTTGCCGTGGCGCCGTAGACCGTCCCGCCGGGACCGGCGTGCAGCGCGAAAAGGCCGTGCCACGAGACGGGTCCAAATTCCTTGGGCAGCCACGCGCTCGCGACCACGGCGCGCCGCGCGGGGTCGAGTAACACGAGCCGCGGCGTGATCGGCGGGGCTCCTTGGGAGAGGATGTGATCGCCGCGTCCCAGCAGCGCATACACGAGCCCGCCGCCCGCCGGCGCGAGCGACGAGACGTCGGCGAGATTGTCGAGACCGAGGTCGCCGGACCAGACGAGTTGCTCCGTCGCCGGATCCCACAACCCGAACGCGCCGCTCATCTTGGTCGGCTTGGCCCCGGTGCCGGCCTCGATGCTGAATCCGATCAGCAGCTGTTTCAGCTCGGGCAGGTAGAGCAGGGCGGCGGGCGAAAGATCGGGCACCACGCTCCGATGCGAGCGCTTCTGGCCGGTCTTGGGCTCGTACCATGCGAGTGTGCCGCCCACGAGACCGTAGTCCGGGGCCGAGCCCATCCAGAGCCGCCCGTCGGGCGTCGCCACGAGCGCGTTGGGTCGGTAGCTCACGCCGTCGAGGCGGCCGAGATCGCGCGGATTGTCGTTGGGCCCGGTGCCGAAGTGGAGGGGCTTCGCCGGATCGTAGACCGAGAGGCGCGCCTCCGGGTACGAGCCGAGGTAGACTCTGCCGTCGACCGTCGCGAGTGAGTACGCCTCGCCCATTGCAAAAGTGTGCTTGCCGAGATTCTCCACCATCGCTTCTCCGTCGGCCTTGGCCGGCAGCCGCGCGCGGAAGAGCTGGTTCGGCATGTAGCTCGAGCCGTAGAGGTCGCCGCCGGGCCCGACGTCCATCACGTGGAGGTTCGAGCCGCCGCCGACCCAGTCGAGCCGCAGGCGCCGCGACGGCACCGTGGGATCGGTGTTCGTGAGGAGCAGGTCGCGCGGCGTACCGGCACCGACGTCGTTGTCGTCGAGCAGCTGCGCGGTCCAGCCGCCCGGCATCACGAGCGGCGCCTGATAGCGGTGGATTCCGGCCCAGTGGATCCCGGGCAACGGTGCCGGCAATTCGTCGACCGGCGTGAGATTCATCCCGTCGACGCGGAATTTTCCCGCGTGGGACTCGACGTATAGTCGCCGATCCACGCCTTTCATGAGTTTCAGGAACTTGGTCTTGTCTGTCGGATCGTCGATCGCCGACCCGACTTCCTGGTGCTCGCCGGTCGCGGGATTGATGACGACGAGGTGCGGACGAATCACGCGCACGAGCGCCGCGAGCGAGCCGTCGTCACCGGCCTGGGGATAGAGGTACTCCTCGGTCGGATCGACCCGGCCGTAGCGGGTGAACTGTCCCGTCGCCGGGTCGTAGCGCACCAGCCGGGCGCCCGGGTAGCTGCCGATCCACAGGCTGCCGTCCGCCGCCTCGGTGATCCCGGTGGGAAAGGTGGCGCCGCTGGGATCGATCGGGCCGAGGTCCTCGAGCCCGCGCTCGGGATGGTTCGCGTCGAACCGATGCAGGTGCGCGTCCCACGCCGAGCCGAGATAAAGCACGCCGGTGCGCAGCGAGCGGCAGGTCGCCGTCGCGAACGTGGAGTGCACGGCATCCTTGACGGGAAACTGGCGGCAGTGCCCGGTGGCCAGGTCGACATCAAGGACGAACAGGCCGCCGTGGTTCTGACTCATCGAGACCAGCAGCGACGCCCGGCCGTCGGCCGTGCGCCCCGGACTCACCCGGACCCAGCTGACACCCTTGACTGGAATGCCGAGGTCGCGGGCAACCGGCGTGGCGCCGGCGAGCGTGCTGGCCAGCATAAGGCTCAGGGTGGGGCGGAGCATGGCAGGAAGGCTAATTGCGGATTGCGAATCGCGGATTGCGGATTGGACGACGGGCCGGAGAAAGGTGCGGGTCTTGATAGCGGAGTTCCTTCTCGGCGATCTAGTCTCAGCTCGTGGTCGATGGTGCTCTGGCGCAATCCAATCCGCGATTCGCGATCCGCAATCCGCAATGGAAAGCTTGTTCGCAGGCAATCGCTCCGCTGTCCCGGCGGCAACGGGGTTTTTGTGTTTATTCAACTATGGCGCCGGGCGCTGTTTTTCTGATTTGTCATTCGCGGCCGGTGGGAAAATGAGTGTAACCATGAGTGCTCCCGCTCTCCGTCCCCGTCCCGCTCCCGGTCTTGGTTTTCAGGCCATCGGCGCCGAAGAGGAGGCGCTGGTGCTCGACGTGCTCCGCCGTAAGGAGCCCTTCCGCTACTACGGCGCCGATCCGGCAAAGCCGCCGCCGATGGCCGCGCAGCTCGAGAAGGAGTTCCGCGAGTACATCGGCACCGACTACGCGCTGGCCGTGACCAGCGGCTCGGCTGCGTTGGAGGTCGCGATGGCGGCCTGCGGCATCGGGCCCGGTGACGAAGTGATCGTCACCGCGTGGAGCTGGATCGCCTGCTTCACGTCCATCGTCCGCGTGGGTGCCCGTCCGGTGCTCGCCGAGATCGACGAGTCGTTCAATCTCGACCCGAAGGAGATCGCGCGGCTCGCCACGCCGCGCACGCGGGCCGTGATGGTGATTCACTACCAGGGCGTCCCGGCGGCGATGGAGGCGATCGAGCTCGAGGCGCACCGTCGCGGGATCTTCGTGATCGAGGACTGCGCGCAGTCGCTCGGCGCGCGCTACCGCGGCCGGCACATCGGCACGTGGAGCGACATCGCGACCTACAGCTTCCAGTACAACAAGGTCGCGACGGCCGGCGAGGGCGGCATGGTGGTGACGCGCGACCAGCGGCTCTACGAGCGCGCGGTGCGCATGAGCGACCTCGGCAACTACCGGCCGGTGCACGCCGCGCTGGTGCCGTCGCGCGAGCCTGCGTTCGCCGGCGGCCAGTTCCGCATGTCCGAGCTGACCGCGGCCGTGGCGCTGGCGCAGCTGCGCAAGGTGGAGAAGCTCCGCGAGCACTGCCGGGCGCTGCAGGCGCGCATCGCGCCGCGGCTGCAGGGCCTCAAGGGCCTGAAGCTCCGCCCAATCGCGGACCCGGAAGGCGACCTCGGCTTCGAGCCGTACCTGCTGCTCGACGACCCGGCGAAGGTCGGGCCTTTCCGCGACAAGCTCGATGCGCGCAACGTGAACTGTGGCGCGCGCACCGGCACCTACCCGCAGTACAACCGGGACTACGTGAAGACCGGCCGCGCCTACACGCCCGCCGCCTCGCCGTTCCGCGACTTCAAGGAGTGGCCGGCCCCGGGCTACCGCGCGGAGGACTTCCCCCGCACGGAGGATCTCACCAAACGCTTCATCGCCCTCCCGCTCGGCTGGCTCTACACAAAGGAGGACGCCGACTACATCGCGGACTCGGTCATCGCGGTGCACCGGGAGGTCTTGAGCTAAGCGGAAAAGGAGCCGAAACGTTTACTTGGTTCCCAGTAATGTCCTGAAGTGTCCCGGGCGCTGCTAATTTACCCGGAGGGCACCTCGTAGACTTCCAGAAGGGTGATCCCGGTGGTATCGTTGTACCCGCTGACCTGGGCAGAATAGACTCCCGGGGCCAGCGTCAGCAGCAGCGCGGCGTCCTTGCTGGCTGGAAGCAAAGGAAACGCGCCTACCTGGGCGGCCGAACTCGCGATTGCCGCAGCGTTCGGGTCATCATTCCAGTTGTTGTTCGCCGCCATTACCGCACCGTCCTTGTAGAGTGTGAGCACCGGGTCGGACAGCACCTGGCCCACGCCATAGCTGGCGAGAGTGGGGCCGATACCGCGGATCAGGACCTTCTTGGGGCTGTTTCCCGTGACAACGAAGCCCGCGATCATGACGTTTTGACCGGTACGGACCTCTCCTCGGGTCGATATGTTCACGAGCTTTTGGGACTCAGTACTCGGATTGATTCCTGCGTCGTAGACTTCGACGAGGGCGAGGCCCGTGGCGGTGCCGGGAGCCCGGGTGACGCGCGCGCTGTAGACTCCCGGGGCCAATGTGGCTGTCAGGGCGGCGTCCTTGCTCCCCGAGGAAAGCGCGAAGGCCCCGACTCGCGACGCAATCGAGGCGAGAGTCGCGGCATCGTCGGAATTGCTCCAGTCATCGTTGCTCGCGACCATGTTGTCTCCGCTCTGGATTGCGAGGACGGGATTCTCAAGGGTGCCGCTCACGCCGTACGACCCGAGCGTGGGTCCGCTGGCTCGGACCAGCACGGCCTTGGGTTGCGTGCCCGTGATGACAAACCCAGCGATCATGGCTTGCTCGCCATCGCCCACCAGCCCTCGGGTGGAGATGTTCACCAGCCGGTCTGTATGCGTGGTCGTCGCGGATACGCCGCCAATGGCTCCAGTAATCGTGCCGTTGGTCAGCAGATCACCGGTTACGGTTCCGCTGGGTGAACCAAATGTGCCGCGAACCGTCGTCCCGGTTCCCAGCGCGAGCGAAAAACTGCCCGCTGCCGTTACCGTGCCGCTGGCCGCCTGGCTGGTGGGCGAGTTGACGGTAATCGCGATGACCGAGCCGTCGGTCCCCACGATGAACGCGATCGCCGAATTCGCCGTGTAGAGGACCGGAGCCTCATAGTATCCCGCGATCGCCGCGGTTGCACCGCCGGCACCTTGTTGGCTGGCCGCGAAGTTGTCACCGGAGGCGGTCGTGCCCACCAGCGACGAGCCACTGATGCTGCCCGATAGGGACAAACCGACGGCGGTTGTATGGCGCGCCGAGCTCATGCTGGCTTCGTTCGGGATGGAACTGCCGACCGGCAGGGTGGTGGAAAAAGTACCGTCACTGCCGACCGTGAACCGCACCAGGAAATTGCCGCGCCCATTGGGCAGCACGCCGATCATCGTCGCGGTGCCGTCGGCGGCCACGCGGACCGCAAAATTACCCCCTCCGCTGATGGTACCGAAGAAGATGCGTTCATACGGCGTCCGGACGGTCAAGACCGCCGGCGTGCTCGTCACCGTGACACCGTTGCTCTGCACGATGACATCAAAGACCGAATTGGTATCGGCGACCGAGACCCCCGGCAGGGTGAGGGAACTGCCGGTTTCTCCTGCGATGACGATTCCGTTTCGGCGCCAAGCGTAGGTAATAGAAGCCACGCTGGATGCGGTAACGGAGAAGGTCACAGGACTGCCGGCGAGGACCTCTTGGCTTGCGGGTTGCGCGGCGATGGTGACGGGAGGCAGTCCGTCGATGATCACCTGGACCGGGTCGGTCGAGAGTGTGCCATAGGGGTTGGTCGCCCTTAGCGTATAGATTCCAGCGTCAGCCGCCTTGGCGCCATTGAAAAACACGCTGATCGTGTTTGCACCGGTGATCGGCACCCCGTCGTGCAGCCATTGGTACGAAGGATAGATCCCCTGGATGTTGCTATAGGAGAGAGAGAATAAGGAGCCGACGGACTGGTGAATGACAGCCGCAGGCGGCGAAGGTCCGGTGTCATAGAAGCTCGGGGCCGGACCGCTTACACTCGGCGGGTTCAGTGAAGTCCGCTGGAGCTTTGTCAGGGCATATCCGGTCGCGTGATATCCGCAGACATAAGCCTGCCCATCGGCGCCCGCGTAGACATAATCGTTCGTTCGAACGCCCATGGGCGCGATAAGCGCTCCCACCGAGGTGTCGCTCGTGTTCTCCCGAACCAGGTCGAAAAAGGCCCCTGCCATGTCGAGGTGACTTTCGTCCGACAGGCTGCTGGCCGCGACAGTGTAGCCTGCAAACCGGGTGTAGATGTAGGGTGGCGGGCCGGAGGGTTTGGTCCGCGCGAGCACTATCGTGTGCACTGCGTACTGGAAGGAGGCCACGAAGACATCACCATTGGGCAATGGACACATCCCGACCACATCAACATTGGTGTAGGTGAACGAGACGTTCCCGCGCACGGCGCCGCTGTGGGTGAGCCGTACGATTCCGCTGTTGGTTGTCTGCCGGGCCACCACCAACTCGCCGTCGGTCGTGGCACATAATCCGACGACGTACCCGCTGGCGGGGGACGCTTGGAAGGTCGAATCCAATTGTCCGTCTGGGGCGTAGCGTTTGATCACTCCACCGGATGTCTCGGCGTAGATGTAACCAGACGGATCTACGGCGACATTATAGCGGTTGTAGTAACTGGAATACGCTGCACCGGTGATCGGCTGGAATTGGGTGTCGACCGTGCCGTCCAGCTTGAGGCGAACGATGTTCACCCCGGCACCGACCTCCGGAAATAGGCCGACGGCGATGAACTTGCCGTCAGCCAGAGGAAAGAGCCCTTGGACACCGAACGAGAAGGCCGGCGCGGTGAAGCCAGAATCGGTGGTGCCGTCGGCGTTCAGCCGCACGAGATCATACGGGTTCGGCGTCGCGACATTGTTGACATAGCTGAACGCCCCCGCAACCAGGTGCTTGCCGTTGGCCAGGCGGGTGTAAGCACTGAAGGTTGCGACCGTCGAAGACCGCGGAGCGTACGCCAGGTCAATCTGGCCACTGGAATTCACCCTGGTCAGCATCGCATGGGCGGCGTAGCGATTCGCCGTCAATGGACCGAAGTAGAGGTTTCCGTCGGCACCGATTGCCGGGATACTGACCGTGTAGTTTGTGGAGACCGGGGTCACAACGGCCGAAAACGTGGCGTCGTCGCTGCCGTCGAGATTCATCCGCCGCAACTGCCGCTGGGCCGGGTTTCCTGTGTCGGTCAGATACAGGATTTTCCCGCCATAGAGGGCGGGTCCGTAGTCCCCCACTGTGCCAACCGGTGCGGCCGAAAACCCGTTGTCCACGCTACCCGCCGATGTCAGGCGGCGGAGGCTGCCGCCGCTGGCGACGAGTACTTGGCCGCTGGCCAACGGATACACTTCGTTGGCCGTGCCAATTTGTGCGGCGTCGGGCACGCTGAACGAGGGGTCCACCGCTCCGTTCAGCCCAAGGCGGGCGATGGCCGCGCGCCCTGAACCAAGCCCGAGGATATCCCCAGCAACCCAAATGCTGAGGCCGTCAGGGCTGATTGCAGCCGCGCGGACCGTGCCGCCTGTATTCGGAATGGGGGAGGTGAATACTGGATCACGGCCACCATTGGCCTGCAGAATGGCAATCTGTCGCTGCAGCGATCCATCGACGGTGAAGAACGATCCGTAAATAACCAGGCGACCGTCGCCCAGCACCAACACTCTGGGAATGCCACCGACCAGTGTCGTGGGAGAAAACGTTCCATCAACCGAGCCGTCGGCAAGCAAGCGCCGGAGAATGTAGGTGCTGTTGGAGCCAATCTGATATTCCACCACCATCATTTTTCCGCCCGGGTATTCCGATACCAACACCTGGCTGAACCGCTGCTGGAAACTTGGGTCGAGACTGCCGTCTGGCTTCAGACGGATCAGTCCGTACCCCATGGATTGACCGTTCACGACTGAGACAGAGACGGTGGCTGTTAGCGAACCGTCCGCGGCGACCAAATAGGGAGTCCAGATTTTCTGCGGAGAGTCGCTTTCAAAGGTTGGGTGAAACGACGGGTCAACGGTCCACAATTCAGCCCGAAGTGCGGGCACGAGACCCCAGCACACCGCCAATAGGCATATCTCGATGAAGGTGAGCCAATGAGTTGGGTTCGCGAAAATCCGCCGCTGATTCGGCGCATGCGTCGGCTTCCAGTTCAATTCTGCGGCGAAATTGTCTGCGCTGGTCCGGTGCTCTGCGTGGCCACCGGTCATTGGCGAATGCATGGTCAGAGACTATGGAAGCTTATGCTAGAATTCACGCGGAGAATCTACCGAAATTCCGGTAGATTGGTGTATTGCGATCGCGTCCTCCCATTGATCTTCGCCATCCTGAACGTCGGCCATCGGGCTTGTAACCTCGTTTCCTGCCCACCGGGGAATGAGGGACGTCGATCGAGATCTATGCCGGCGAAGCAGGCTCGCGCTCGGCTGGGGAATGAGCCAATTCTTCCCATCATGCCCCGAACCTCACCCCTGTTCGCGGTGGCCGTCGCGCTGGCCGCCGTGGTTTCCCTCCCGGCCTCACCTGCTTCGCTGACGCTGCCAAAGTACGAGCGGTACATCGGCGTGGATGCCGCGTGCGCCTGGCCGCGGCTGACGGTGCTGCCGCACGGCGAGATTTCCGCCCTGATCTGGCCGCACCCGAACCATGGGTTCGTGCAGGGCGCGGCCGAGTGCTGGAACAGCACCGACGACGGCCGGACGTGGCAGCGCGCGGGTGTGCCGGTCCCGAATGCCACGGGCACCAACCGGATGAATGCCGCCGCGGGCGTCACCGCCGATGGCACGTATGTGGCCCTCGTCGCCGGCTGGCCGCGGCCGTTTCTGCCGCCGTGGAAGGGAACGCTCGCCGATGAGGCCAATCTGGGCAGCGTCCTGAAGGACCTGAAGACCCTCCCGCCGGTGCCGGCGGTGTCGCACGACAACGGGCACACCTGGACCCAGTTTCCCGAGCTCAAGGTCCCGCGCCAGTCCACCGGGCATTCGCTCACGCCGTTCGGACGGATCTCGCCGCTGCGCGACGGCACGCTCGGCGTCATGCTCTACGGCGACGAGGTGTGGTTCTACGTCAGCCGCGACGGCGGCAAATCGTGGGAGGTCCGCGGCCAGGTCACGCACGACCTGGCGCACAACGAGACCACGTGGATCGAGCTGGAGAGTGGCGAACTGCTCGCCGCGGCGCGCGGGGCGGTGAACAGCTGCGTCGACGCGTTCCGCTCGAAGGACGGCGGAGTCACCTGGCAGGCCGAGGGCCCGCTCTCGCTCAATGGCGAGCACCCGGCCGAGCTGACGCGGCTGCCCGACGGCCGCGTTCTCCTGAACTACGGCCTGCGCGAGCCCGGCCTGTGGGGCGTGGCGGCGCGGTTCGGCGACCGCGACGGACGCAACTGGAGTTCGCCGACGGTGCTGGTGGACTTTGAGGACTCGTCCGATCACCCGCGCGAGGCCGACCCGCGCCGCGACGGCGGTTATCCGTCAACGGTGGTTGCTGCCGACGGCACTCTGGTCACGGCCTACTACTGCCGCGGCGTCCCGGCGCACTACCGCTATCACATGGGCGTTGTCCGCTGGCTCCCGGCGAAACAGTAACCGTCTACTTTGGTGCGGGACCGCGGGCTAGTCGCGGAGGAGATTCACCACCAAGGGCACGAAGCCAGAAGCCTTGGCGAGCTTCGCGGCCTTGGCGGTGAAACCGGATCGGGGGAATGGCCGGATGACCGGTCAGCCGAGGGCTTGGCGCACCTGTTGAACGAGGTCGCGGCTCTCGAAGGGCTTGTTGAGGACCTTGACTTGACCGGTGTCGCTCGGGAGCCAGTTCAGTGCGGCGAGGTGGCCGGTGATGAGAATCACGCTGAGCCGCGGGATGCGCTGCAGGAGCTGGAACGAGAGATCGAGTCCGTTGCTGCGCGGGAGCATCACATCGCAGAGCAGCACGGCGGGCGGGGTCAGGGTGTCGTTGACCATCGCCATCGCCTGTTCGGCGCTGCTGGCGAGTTGGACGACCCAGCCTTGGGCGGTGAGGACAGCGTGGACCATGCGACGCATCAGGGCGTCATCTTCCACGAGCAGGATCCACGGTGAGACGGCGGACGGGGCGACGCGGCGACGCATGGGCCCAGAGACCAGCGTCGCGGCGGTTGGTTCGCTGAAATCTGCTTTGTTTCCCCGCCGGCGGGCGCATTCGGCCCGGATCGGCGCATTCAGACACTTTTTTTACCCTGCGCTCAGCCGGTCTCGGCGAGGCTAGGGTAGTTGAAGGACTTCGGTTGAAGGTTGAAAGCAGATCTGCCCCAAGCAGGTCCGAGCGAACCTCCCGACCGGAACGCTCAACCTTCAACTTTCAACGCTCAACTTTCAACCGGGGCGCGACGCGCTACGCGCTCAACCGTACGCTCCCGGCGCGTGAAACCCCAGCAGCCGCCGCCGGCGCGGAGTGGCGCGGGCGATGACGGCCTCGGGCATGTGGTAGTTCACGTGCGGCCAGAAGCGCTGGGCCATCATGCGGCGCGCGAACGGCGTCTGGACCACCCAGCGGATGCGGCCGTTGGAGAGATTCGGGCCGCCGCGGTGCCAGGTCTGGTCGTTCCAGAGCACCAGCGTGCCGGCGGGACCCGCGGAACCCACCATCGTGCGGCCCTCCCAGGTCGGGTTGCCGTTCGCGTCGTTGTCCGACGGACGCGGCGGACGGCCGGCGCGGTGGCTGCCCGGAATGAACTGGGTCGGTCCCAACTCGTCGTCCACGTCGCACAGGTAGTAATTCATGTTGATGACGTAGGTCGGCATCGGGATGCGCGGATCGAGCGTGATGCCCTCCGGGATGGGAAACCGGCACGTGTCATCGAGGTGCCAGAATGAGATGGTCTTCCCGGGCAGCGTGCGCAGGCCGGTCTCGGCGATGAGGTGACAATCGTCGCCCAGCACGGCGTCGACGAACGGCGCGATGCCCGGATGGTCGATCAGCGCCTCGAACTCCTCGCCGTGCTCAAACAGCTTCGGCCGCCAGATCTCCTGCATGCGGAACACGTCCGCTTCGGGAGAGTGTTGCGCGAAAACGCGTTCGAGGCCGGCCTTCAGTGTTGCCACCTCCGCCGGCGAGAGCATGCCGGGAAGGACCAGAAAGCCGTCGCGGTTGAATTGTTCGAGGATCTCCGGGGTGGGAGAGATGATTTTCATGGGGAAAGCGGGGGACGAACGCCGGACGTCGAACGCCCAACGCCGAAGTGGTTCGACGTTCTATATTCAGGATCGGAACCCTTCGGCGTTGGGCGTTCGGCGTTCGATGTTCGGCGTTCGTTCGAAAAAACGCGCTCTCACGCCGGCCATCCCGCCTCATCCTTATACGGCCGATACGGCATCCCGCGGGTCAGGTCGGCGATGACCGGGCGGCGCTGCAGGTGCAGCGCGTGACGGTCCAGCTCGCGGGCCGTCACCTTCCCGGCTGGGAAGAAGCGGAACGTGAACACGTGCTCGCCCTGGTCGATCCAGGCGTAGTGCTCGAGTTTCTCGGGCAGGATCTTCGGGTCGTGGTGCGCAAACGGGCACGAGCGCAGGAGCGTCAGGTTCACCGCGGACTCGTCGCCGCTCACCGAGAACACCTCCGGCGCCACCACGCCGGCGACGCCATCATGGGCGAGGTGCAGCAGCGAGCGGTCGCGCAGCGGCAGTTCGCGGCCGTCGCTGGTGCGCGGGACGCCGCCACCGGAGATGCCGTCCTCGCGGCGCGCAATCGGGGTGCCCGGGTTCCAGGAAAGCCGGAGCAGCTTGTGCTGCTCGTGCCACGTGACGCGCAGGCGGAGCTCGTAGAAACTCGCCCCGGCATAGCGGCGCCAGTCGGCGCAGATCCGGCTCTGTCCAATGGTGCCGTCGATGCGCCAGGCGTGACGGACCGGGCCGCTCTCGACGCGGACCGGAGCCGACCAGTGGGCATGGTCCACCTGCGGGCCGGCGAAGCGGTCGATGTTGTGGGACCACGTGTCGGACTTGTCCTCGATGAGTTTCAGCTCGGGCAGGGGACAGACCGCACCCGCCGCCGGCTGCAACGCACCGCTGCCGTTGGGCGCGGTGTGCAGCTCGAAGTCACCCGACGCGCCATTCACGGTCGCAGTGCGCCCATCCGGGGCGCGGGCGATGCGCAGGGTGCTGAACTTTCCGGCCGGGATCTCCGCGGGAAACAGGATCCGCATCGTGTCCGGCATCAGCGTTTCGGGCTCGATGACCTGGTGCGGGACGAGGCGGTTGCGCTCATCGAGCAGGCACCAGTCGGGTTTCCAATGCGTCCACTCCAGCCAGGGCTCGTGCTCGAGGAAATCGCTGAAGCGCTCATCCGTGAAGTTGGCCAGCACCATCCGCTGACGCCGGTCCGCCGGCAGCGCGTGCGCGCGACGGCGGAAGGCCTCGCTCAGGACCTGCTCGGCCGATGCCTTGACGCCCGCTAGTTGGTCGTCGGCGGCGCGAGCTGCGCTCGGCGTGCAGCTGCCGCCAAGGGTGTCGTGGAACGAATTGAAACAGAGCGTGTGCCACGCCGCGTCGATCACTGGCGCCGCGGCCTTGCGCTCGGCCGCGGGTGCGCCCGCGAGCGCGTGCTCGGCCAGCGCGAGCATGTTTTCGGCGCGGCGGACGCCGAGCTTCACCGGGCGGTGGCTCGTGTAGCACCCGATCGCGTGCATCTGGAGCTCGCCCGTCACGAGCGGCAGGTGGCGCAGCTGCGGCTTGAGCGCGCGGAAGAATCTCTCCGGCGACGAGAACTCCAGACGGGCGCCCGGGATCGCGTCCCGGTTGTCGCGCACCCACTGGATCATGTGCTCGTTCGGCCCACCGCCGTGGTCGCCGACGCCGAGGAAGCACATCGTATGGGTCACGCCTTCCGGCAGCGGCTTCAGGTTCAGTTCTACGAGTTCGAGCGTCGGCGGGAAAATCGTCGCGTAGCCCGCGGAGATGCGGAACGCCGTCACGGCCTTGCCGCCGGGCCGGCCGCGCCAGCGGAACACGTTCGCCGGGAGATCCCGCTCGTGCGCCATCGGGCGCATGAAGACGTAATTCTCCTGGCCATTGGCGACCATGACATCGGGCAGCGCGGCCGAGTGGCCGAACGAGTCGACGTTGTAGCCGATCTTGGGGAACAGCCCGAGATGCTGCTTGAACCAATCGCGGCCGAGCGCGATCTGGCGGTGCATGTTCTCGATGCCGGGCAGGTTGCAGTCGGGCTGGATCCACCAGCCGCCGACGACCGACCAGCGGCCGGCGCGGATGTGTTTCACGATCCGACGGAACAGCGCCGGGTCGTGACGCCGCACCTGCTCGTACACCCACGCCTCGCCGCGGGTGAAGATGATGTCCGGGTGACGGTCGAGCGTGTTGCATATCGTGTAACACGTGTTGAGAGCCTCATCGACGCCCGCGGTCCAGGGCCAGAGCCAGACCGGATCGATGTGGGCTTGGAAGATGATGTGAACGGTACGCATGGTCTTAATTGCGGATCGCGAATCGCGGATTGCGGATTGGATTCCAGTTGGGTGGTGGGGAGAGGTGTTCTGGTGGAAGCGGTGCGCGGCGGAGCGACCGAATCGCTAGGATAGTCCGCGATCCGCAATTCGCGATCCGCAATTCACCGGTGTCCTTCACAGTAAGCCTGTGACGCCACGTGGCTCCAGCCGCGGAGCACGAGGCGGGAGTCGGCGTGCATGACCTGCGGCTCGATCCGGTCTTTGCCGGAGTAGAGCTGCACGAGCACGGTCTTCCGGAGGCGCGACGAACGATTGGGTTTCGAGCCGTGCACGGTGAAGTAGCTGAAGAATACCACGTCGCCGGGTTTGGATTCGACCGCGACGCCGCCGTCGAGCGGGTAGTTCTTTTCCATGAACCGCGAGTAGACCTGGCCGCTGGTGTCCTTGCGGCGGCCGAGTCGGTGCGAGCCGGGATAGACCCGGAGGCAGCCCATCTCGTCCGTGGCCGGCGAGACGTGGATGATCGCGGCGATCATCGTGTTCTTCACCGACGGGAAATAACTCCAGTCTTGGTGCATCGGAAATGGCGCGCCTTTCTCCGCCGGTTTCTGGAAGAGCTTCGTGTGGTGCAGCACGACGTCCGGCCCGAGGATCGCCTCCGCGACATCGAGGAAGCGCGGATCCTGCACGGCCTGCAGCCACTCGGCGGAGTAGAAGTGTACCTGGTGCGTGTGGATGAGCGTGGTCTCGCCGACCTTCAGCCGGTCGACCGCCTCGCCGCGCCAGCGCTTGTTCGGCGCGTCGTCAAAGCGCACGTTCTGCGCCACGATCCGGTCGAAGGCGCGCTCGAGGCGCTTGACCTGCGCGGGCTTGAACAGGCCGCGCGCGACATAGTAGCCGTCGCGCCGAAACGCGGCGCGGATGGAAGCAGGGGAGGGCATGGGTAACGGGCCGGGTGAGCCGCGCGAAATCGTGGCCGCCAACCCCGCGCCGGAAAGGAGGAAACGACGAGCACCCGCTGAAAAATCAGGACTGCCGGCGCCGCTGCGGCGACGGCAGAGTCGCAAGTCGAAGGTCTCAAGTCACAGGTCCTGTCCGCGGCTTCGCCGCCGCTAGATGACTTTCGACCTGCGACCTGCGGCTTTCGACCCGCGTTCGGCGCTAGGCGCCGAACGCGCCCTTCCGAGGAAACGGAGTGACAAGCACGACCGCCCGGCGCAGAGTCCGCCTCCTCTTTTCATGGCCAAGCACCCCCTGACCGATCTCGAGATTGAACAGGACCTGTCCACGCCGACCGCGGGCGCGGTGGCGGCGGTGCGGGCGCTGGACGGCGACTACGCGGTGCTGG
>DAOQKI010000020.1:0-43128 GCA_035334485.1 Opitutaceae bacterium | reverse complement strand
GTGTCGCGGAATCCCGTCCTGGCACCGATCTCCTTCACCGACAAACGCCGGTCCGCCAGCAGCCGCCGGGCCTCCTCCACCCTCAGCCGCCGCAGATAGTCCAGCGGTGGGTGTCCCGTCACCTCGCGAAACAGCGCCTGCAGCCGGCTGGTGCTCAGGCCCGAGAACCGTTCCAGTGCCGGATGGTCGATCGGCCGGGCGAGATTCTCGGTCATGTGGCGCACGATTGCCTGCACCCGGGCCTGGTCCCGCTGCCCCGCATCGCCCGGCCGCGCCCGTCGTGGCTCGGCCAGCAGTTCGAGCAGCACCTCCGCGAGATGGACCGCCGACCGGGCCGGTCCCGTGACCGCGCCCGAGGCGTGGGCCGTCACGACCAGATTGAGCAGACGCGCAAGCCGATGCCCGGCGAACAGCCGGCGCTGGGTCGCGATCTCCAAGCCGTGGGTGAACGTCACCCGGTACGGCCGGCGACGCTCCAAGCCCTGCGTCGCGGGCGGAATGCCGGCCGCAAAGTCGAAATGCACCGCGATGTGCTCCGACGGCGTGGATTCGTCGGCGGTGATCGTGTGCGGGATGAACGGCGGGATGAACAGCAGGTCATGCGTCGCGTACGTCCGCCGCACTCCTCCCAGCACCCACTCGCCGCGGCCGTGGGCGATCAGCACGAGTTCGTGGTCGAAGATGATCCGCTCCGGGATGTTCAGATTGCCCGGCAGACGGTGCGCGATGCGGACGACCGGGTGGACGTCACCGGGCTGGAGCCGGTGGGCGCGACGGTGACCGAGCGGGCCGAACGGACCCCGCTGTTCGACCCGTGGCGGAGCAACGGGACGGCGGGAGGAACGCGGCGCGGCGCACATGCCGCCACGTTGGCGGCTTCCGGCGGCAACTCAAGCATCCCGGGCCCCGGGGCCGGGGCCCCGGTGCCCGGTGTCGAAGGAGGCAAGTCGAAGGTCGAAAGTCGGGCAGCGGCGGCGGAGCCGCGGACGATTCCTGTTACTTGTGACCTGCGACGTGTTACTTCGCTTTGCCTTCCTGACCGTCCGCTAGGCTGGACTTGCCCTAGGACGACAATCACGTAGCGTCGCCCCTCCATGTTTGCCGGAATGATAGATCGATCCTGGTTGTGGCTGGCCGCCGAGTGCTACCTCGCGGGGCTGCTGCTGGGCACCTATACCCTGGTGCGCGGCGGGCGGCAGGCCGGGGGGTGGATCAACCTCATCATCACCGCGGGTTACGTGTTCCAGGTCATCGGCCTGTACCTCCGCGGCCATGCGGTCGGCGGCTGCCCGCTCGGCAACACGTTCGAGATCTTCCAGTTCACGGCCTGGTCGGCCATCACGCTGTACCTCGTCGTCGGCGTCACCTTCCGGCTCAGTCTCCTCGGTTATTTCACCGCCTGCCTCGCGTCCGTCCTGACGCTGGTCTCGCTCTCGCTGCCGGCCTGGGACGCCACCCGGCGGGCGCACATCTTCGGCGGCAACATGTGGATCGAGTTCCACGCGGCGCTGGCGCTGTTCAGCTACGGGACCTTCGCCCTGCTCGCGCTGACCTCGGCGATGTTCCTGCTCCGGAACTACTCGCTGAAGACGAAGAACCTCGGCGGCGCGTTCGCCTTCCTTCCGTCGATCACCGAGCTCGACCACATCAGCGTCCGCCTGCTCACCACGGGTGTGACCCTCATGACCTGCGCGGTGGTGGTCGGCGCGAACTACTGGCTCCGCGATCCGGGCCGCGCCTCGCTGGTCAAGGTCATGATCACGGTTTCGATCTGGTTCGCCTACGCCTTCGCGCTGTTCCTGCGGCGCAGGGGCGTGCTGCTGGCGAAGCGGTTTGGCTGGGTCTGCGTCGGGCTGTTCGGCGCCGCCCTGATTTCCCTCTGGGTCATTGATTCCCATCGTCACCCGGCGGCCGACCAGGCCCCGGCCGCGGAGCAGGCACCGAAATGAGCGGCGAGACTCTTTTTGTCCTCGGGGCCACCCACCACACCGCGCCGATCGAGGTGCGCGAGCGGCTGTCGGTGCCCGCCGAGTCCGCCGAGGCCCTGCGCGCGGAGCTAGCGAACATGCCCGGGCTCCGGGAGTTCACGATGGTGAGCACCTGCAACCGCATCGAGTTCTACGGCGTGGCCGACAACCCGGCGGTGGCGAACGAGGTCCAGCGCGCGTTCTGCACGCGGCAGAAGTTCACCGCCGAGGAGTTCGAGCGCTTCCGCCTCAGCCTCGCCGGCCCGGGGGTCGTGCAGCACCTGCTGGAGGTCACCGCCGGCCTCGACTCCCAGATGCTCGGCGAGACCGAGATCCTCGGGCAGGTCAAGGAGGCCTACGGCTCCGCCCAGGCCAAGGGTCACACCGGCGCCGTCCTCAATCGCGTTTTCCAGAAGGCCTTCCAGGCCGCGAAGCACGTTCGCTCCAACACCGCGATCACCGAGGGCCAGGTCAGCATCGCCAACGTCGCCGTCGAACTCGCCGGCAACATCTTCGGCAGCCTCGCCGAGACGCGCATCCTGCTCGTCGGCGCCGGCGACATCGGCGAGAAGACCGCCAAGGCGTTCCAGAGCCGCGGCGCCGGCGGTCTCACCGTCTCCAGCCGCCGCCTCGAGCGCGCGATGGAGCTCGCCAACCAGCTCGGCGCCCTCGCCCTCCCCTTCAATCTCATGCCGAACCGGCTCGGCGAGTTCGACGTCGTCGTCTGCGCCACCTCGGCGCCGGATGTCGTCGTGACCCTCCCCGCCGTGAAGGCCGCGATGTCGCAGCGGCCCGCGCGGCCGCTCTTCCTGATCGACCTCGCCCTGCCCCGCGACGTCGACGCGACCGTCGCCGACCTCGAGAACGTCTTCCTCTACAACCTCGACGACCTCGCGAAGATCGCCGAGCAGAACCGCGCCGCCCGCGAGGCCGAGATCGGCAAGTGCCGGGCCTTGATCGCCGAGCGCGCCACCTCGCTCTGGCGCCAGGTCGAGGGACGACTGCAGGGCGGAAATCCCTCCGCGGGATTTCCGCAGGTGAAAGTTGAAGGTTGAGGGTTGAAAGCCGGGCGTGACGGACGGGACTGGCGGGGAACGCTCAACGTTCGACGCTCAACGCTTAACGCTCAAGGCGACGACCGAGAACATTGCGTGAGCTCCGACCGGGCCACTTGAGCGTCAAACGTTGAGCGTTAAACGTTGAGCGTTGAATTCCGTCCGCCCGATCCTCCGCCCTCCTCAACTTTCAACCTTCAACGTTTAACTCAGCCCGCAGCGGCTCCCAGCTGCCGCGCCAACCAGTCAGCCGCAGTACCACCGGCGGGCTGACTCAGCAGGCCGCGTAGTTTCGCCGCCTGCGCCGCGGTGCGCTCCCGGCGCGACGGCTCGGTGAGGCAGGCCCGAAGTTCGCCGGCCAGGGCCGCGGGAGTCGCGGCACCCTGGATGTACTCGGGATACATCGGTTCGCGGAGTAACAGGTTCGCGATCCCGATGTACTCCACCTTCACGAGCATCCGCCCGAGCAGGTAGGTCAGCGGATTCGTCCGATACGCGATCGCGCCCGGGATACCCGCCAGCGCGCAGTGCATCGACATCGTGCCGGAGCTGGTGAGCACGGCGGACGCCGCCACCGTCTCGCCGGTCGGCGCGAGCCGGACCTTCGCCGGCGGCCGCGCCGCCTGCAATACGCGGAGGATTTCCGCGCTCGGATAAAGCACCACCGCGTCGCGTCCGCCGTGCGCCGCGAAACCGCCGAGCAGCGCCGGGAAGATGCGCGCCACCGCCTGCACCCGGCTGCCCGGCAGCAGCAGCACCGGGCCGGCTGGGTCGAATTTCACCGGCGGCGTGTAGTCGGGCGCGACAAACGGATGACCCACGAATTCCACCGGCAGGGTCGTGTCGGCGTAGCAGGCCACCTCGAACGGGAAGATCACCGCCATCGCGTCGAGGTCCCGCGCCATCGTGAACCGACGCTTGGCCTTCCAGGCCCAGATCTGGGGACTGATGTAGTACAGCGTGCGGACGGAACCGCCGCCCTTCACCGACAGCCCGCGCTTCCGCAGCTCGGCCGCGAGGCGGAGGTTGAAGCCCGGGTAGTCGATCAGGCAGACGGCGCGCGGACGGTGCTCCGCGATCCAGCGGACCGTCTCGTCGAAGACCGCCTTGAAAAACGAGTAGTGCTTCAGCACCTCCACGAGTCCGACGACCGAGGTCGAGGTGAGGTCGTGCAGCAGCTGGGCGCCGGCGGCGGCGAGCTCCGGGCCGCCGATCGCGGCGACAACGAGGCCGGGATGGCGGGCGCGCAGCTCGCGCACCAGGCGGGCGCCGTGCTCGTCGCCCGAGTGCTCGCCGGCGACAACCAGCACGTCGACCGGGCCCGGTGCGGGCGGCGGCAGGCGGAAAGGCAGGAGCGGAGTCGCCGTCGTCATCCTTGCGCCGAGCGGATCTGGTCGGTGATGGCGATGGCCACCTCGAGGGCGCTCTTGCCGAGGGCGCCGCCGACCTTGGGCTGACGGGCCCGCGCCACGCTGTCGACGAAGTGGGCCAGCTCGAGCGCGAGGGGCTCGCCCTTCTCGATCGGGATCTCCTTCACCGGGATCGCGCTGAGGTCGCCGGCCTTCACGAGCCCGACTTTCATCTTCAGCCCGTAGGCCAGCAGGTCGCTCTTGCGGAGCAAGTGACCCTTCTGGTTCATGAAATCGAGCGAGAGGTAGGCGTCGGACTGGAAGATCCGGATCTCGCGCGCCTTCTTCGTGCTGAGGCGGCTCGCGCTGAGGTTGGCGACGCAGCCGCTCTGGAACTGGATGCGGGCGTTGGCGATATCTTCGCTTTTCGAGAGCACGCTCAGGCCGACGCTGTCGATCTTGGCGATCGGCGACTTCACCAGCTCGAGCACGATGCCGATGTCGTGGATCATCAGGTCGAGCACGACGCCGACCTCGGTCCCGCGGGTCTGGTACGGCGCGAGGCGCTCGGCGGTGATGTAGCGCGGCCGGTCGATTTCCTTCTCGAGGAAACTCATCACCGGGTTGAAGTGCTCGATGTGGCCGACCTGCACGAGGCAGCCGTGCTGCTGGGCGGCGGCGAGGACGCGCTCGGCCTCCTCGAGGGAGGCGCAGAGCGGCTTCTCGATCAGGAGATGGGTCTGGCGCGCGAGCAGCGGCAGCGCGACCTCTTCGTGCCGGTCGGTCGGGACCACCACGGAGACGGCGTCGCACGCCTCGCCGAGCTCGTCGAGGGTGGCGAACCGGCGGCACTTGAACTTCTCGCAGATCTCCTTCGCCCGGGCGTCGCTGGTCTCGAAGATGCCGACCAGCTCGGCGCCCGGCAGCGTCGAATAGATGCGCGCGTGGTGCTGACCCAGGGAGCCGACCCCGGCCACGCCGCAGCGGATTTTCGCGGATGCCATGGGATCAGGACACGGGCTTCCGTCCGCGGTTGCAACGCGGGAAACGGCGCGCCCGGTGGTCGGGGTTGGGGGTTTGCCACGAAGGACACAAAGCGCGCGAAGTCCTGACCTTCGCGGCCATAGCGGCCTTGGCGGTTCACCCTCATCGGCTCCCGATCAGTTTTACCGCTAAGGCCGCTGAGGCCGCGAAGACCAGGCCTGGGCTTCGTGTTCTTGGTGTCCTTCGTGGCTAAAGCCAGAGGCGCGAGCGCGGGCTGGTGTTGGAGACAGGAATCGGCCATCTCGTATTCGACCCATGAATGCCCCGCTTCCCGCCGCCGAGATGGCCGCGATCCTCGAGCGCTTCTACCGCGACGGCTGTGTCGTCGTCCCCAATGTGCTCCCGGCCGAGGAATGCGCCCGGCTGCGGGCGCTCACCGACGACATCGCCCGCCAGAATCCGTCCTTCGTCATCCGCAATCCCGAGGAGCAGGACGTCGCCTTCCTGCGGCCCTTCATCCGCGAGCCGATCCTGTCGCTGGTCCGCGCGATCCTGGGGCCCGACTGCCGCTTCTGCGCGCAGAACGTGATCCGCAACGAGCCGGGCCAGGCAATCTCGCACTGGCACGTCGACGACATCGTCGAATATCCGCTACCGCCGGATGTGCCGCGCTGGGACGCCCGCGTGCGGCTGCCGCTGATCTGGATGAGCGTGCAGGTGCCGCTCAGCGACCTCACCGCACTGGAGGACGGCCCGACTGAAGTCGTCCCGGGCAGCCACTTCTCCGGCCGCGACTCACCCAAGGAAAACCCGGTGTTCGAGGGCCGCGGCGCCGAGCCGGTGCTGTGCCGCGCCGGCGACATCTACCTCTTCAACCACCAGGTCTGGCACCGCGGCCGGCCGAACACGGGCAAGCGCACCCGCTACCTCATGCAGCTCCAGTACGCCCGCGGCGACAATCCCGCCTGGCGTTGTCAGGGGGCGATCCGGACCCCGGGACTCGACCGCGTGCTCGCCCAAGCCGAGCCCGAACTCGTCGAGTTCATGCTCAAACCACCCAAGTACCGCTAGGCATCACGCCGCGGGCAGAGGTGGTTGGTTCACCACGAAGGACACGAAGTACACGAAGACTGTCTGCTCTTCGCGTGCTTTGCGTTCTTGGCGGTGAAACGGATCGGAGCCCAACGAGGGTTTACCGCTAAGGCCGCGAAGCTCGGAGCTTCGTGTGCTTCGTGCCCTTCGTGGCAAACCCAGCCCCAGCCCCAGTCTACCCGAGGCGGCCGTCGTGGAGGGTGAGGGCGCGGCTGCAGCGGGCGGCGTGAGTCGCGTTGTGCGTCACGAGCACGAGAGCGGTCTGGGTCTCGGCGCAGACGCCGAGTAGGAGATCGATGATCGCGGCGCCGGTCTGCTCGTCGAGATTGCCCGTCGGCTCGTCGGCCAGCAGCAGCCGCGGCGAGTTCATCAGGGCGCGGGCAACGGCGACGCGCTGGCGCTCGCCGCCGGACAGGTGCGACGGCAGGTGATCGAGGCGGGCGGCGAGGCCGACCCGCGCGAGCAGCGCTTTCGCCCGCATGGCGGCGGTCGCGACCGGGACTCCGGCGATGCGGGCGGCCATCACAACATTCTGGAGGGCGTCGAGCTCCGGGATGAGGTAGAACGACTGGAAGACGATGCCGAGGTAGGTCGCACGGCGGCGGGCGCCGGTGTCGGTCGAGCCCGACCACTCGATCGTGCCGCCGTCCGCGGTGTCGAGGCCGGCGAGCAGGTTGAGCAGCGTGGACTTGCCCGAGCCGGACTCGCCCCGGATGGAAATGGTCTCGCCGGCGCGGACCGTGAGATCGAGGCCGCGCAGGACCTGGAGCTGGCCGTCGCCGCTGACGAAGGCCTTGTGGACGCCCGAGGCGTGGAGGACGGGGTCACTCACTGCGCAGGGCCTCCACGGGTTTGAGCCGCGCCGCCATCAGGGCCGGCACGATGCCGGCGAGCGTGGACAGCGCGAGCGCAGAGACGACGATGATCACGACATCGCGCGGATCGCTGTGCGCCGGCAGCTCGCTGAACTGGTAGAAGCGCGCCAGCAGCTCCTGGCCGCCGGTGAGGCGGGTGATGGCGTGCACGCACTCGTTGCGGAAATGGAGGACGGTGAAGCCGAGCGCGAGGCCCAGCCCCGTGCCGAGGACGCCGATCACGACGCCCTGCAGGCAGAAACAGACGGCGATCTGGCGGCGGGTCGCGCCGAGGGCGCCGAGCACGCCGATCTCGCGCGTCTTCTTCAGCACCAGCACCAGCAGGAGGCTCATCGTGAGGAACGCCGCGACCAGCACGACGAACAGCAGCACGAACATCATCATGTTTTTCTCGAGCTGCAGGATCCAGAGAAAGTCCGCGAAGCTGTCCATCCACGAGAACGCGCGGATGAAGTCCGGCAGGTTGCCGTTGATCTCGGCGGCCACCTTGTCCTCGTCGGCGCCCGGCTTGAGGCGGACGTTGATGCCATGCACCGAGCGGTCGAGACCGTAGAGGTCCTGAGCGAGGCGCAGCGTGCAATAGACGGTGGAGCTGTCGAGCTGCTGGTGGCCGATGCGCAGGACGCCGACGACCTTGACGGTGCGCGGGAGGATGACCTCGACGTCCTTCCGCGCGAGCATGAGCGGCGTGTAGACCTCGACCATGCCGCCGATCGGGCAGCCGAGGGATTCGGCGAGACCCTCGCTGAGGATGACGGTGTCGTCGTCAAGGGCGGCGAGCGCGCCGGGCGAGGTGAAGCGGCCGAGCGACACGACGCGTTCGACGCTGACCATGTCGAGCCCGCGCATCTGGGGGAACGCGGGCTTGTTCTGGTACTGCACCATCAGGATGCCGGCCGCGTAGGGGCTGGCGCCGGCAACGCCGGGGACGGCCTCGACGCGCTTGACGATGGAGCGGTAGTCGCCGATGGCGCCGCGGGCCTTGATCTGAATCTCGCCCTCGGTGTCGACGATCATGCGGCGGATCTGGAAGCCGAACCCACCCATGACGCCGAGGACGACGATGAGGAGGGCGACGCCGAGCGCGACGCTCACGACCGAGATACCGGTGAAGAACGAGAACCGCCGCCCGGACGGGACCAACTGCTTCAGCGCGAGGTAGAGGTACCAGGGCATGCTAGATTGCGGATTGCGGATCGCGGATTGCGGATTGGGGCGGAATCCGGCGAACGGCGTCACTCGCTGGGAACAGCGCAGCGGTCGGGTTCGCGAGTCGTGAATCCATCATGCGGGAGCAACCTCAGCAGGCCGGTCCGGAATCCGCAATCCGCAATCCGAAATCCGCAATGGGCTCACGCTCCCGGCCGGAGCTGCGGGAAGAGGATCACGTCGCGGATGCTCTCGGCGCCGGTGAGGAGGATGCAGAGGCGGTCGATGCCGACGCCCATGCCTCCGGCGGGCGGCATGCCGTGCTCAAGCGCGAGCAGGAAGTCCTGGTCGATGTTCTGCTTCTCCTCGCCCGCCTGCGCCTCGAACATCGCGCGCTGGACGTCCGGGTCGTTCTGCTCGGTGTACGCCGGCGCGATCTCCATGCCGCCGATCGTCAGCTCGAACACGTCGAGCACCGACGGGTCGTCCGCGTTCAGCTTCGCCAGCGGACAGAGTTCCTTCGGCAGGTGCGTGATGAACGTCGGCTGGATCAGGTTGGGCTCGATCTTCTTCGAGAAGATCTCGTTCGTGATCTCGAACTCCTCCCACGCCGGGTTGACGCTGAGGCCCAGCGCCTCCGCCTTCGCGATCTTCTCGGCCTTCGGCCGCGCGAACCAGTTCGCATCGCCGGTGGCCTCGATGATCAGGTCCTTGTAGCGCACCTCGCGCCACGTGCCGCCGAAGTCAATCTCCTGGCCGCTCGCCGCGTGCTTGATCTTCAGCGAGCCGTCCGCCGGGCGGATCACGTCGCGCACCAGGCTCGTCAGCAGGTCCTGGATCAGCCGCATCATGCCGCGGTAGTCGGAATAGGCCTCGTACACCTCGAGCATGGTAAACTCGGGATTGTGCCGGCGGGAGACGCCCTCGTTGCGGAAGATGCGCCCGATCTCGAACACACGGTCAAACCCGCCCACGAGCAGGCGCTTCAGGCGGAGCTCGGTGGCGATGCGGAGGAAGAAGTCGACGTTGAGTGCGTTGTGGTGGGTGACGAACGGCCGCGCCGCGGCGCCGCCGGCGGTCGCCTCCAGCACCGGGGTCTCCACCTCGATGAACGAGCGCGCCTCGAGGAAGCGGCGGATGTGCGAGACGACCCGCGACCGCAGCAGCAGGCGCGCGCGCGACTCCTCGTTCACGATCAGGTCGAGGTAGCGCTGGCGGTAAACCTGCTCGGCGTCGCTCAGGCCGTGCCACTTCTCAGGCAGCGGCCGCAGCGCCTTCGCGACGAGCGTGTAGCGGTCGACCCGCACCGTGACCTCGCCGGTCTTCGTCTTGAAGAGCGTGCCCTGCGCCCCGACGATGTCGCCGAGGTCGAGCTTCTTGAACGCCACGTAGGCCTCCTCGCCCACGACGTCCTTCTTCACGTACAGCTGGATCTGACCCTGCTGGTCGAGGATCTTCACGAACTGGCTCTTGCCCATGTCGCGGATCACCACCAGGCGGCCCGCCACCGTCACCGGCACCGTGTTCTCCTGGCCGTCCACATACGCTTTGAGCGCCTCGCCCGAGAAATGCGTCGTCGGGCAGTTCGCCCGGAACGGGTCAAACCCCGCCGCCCGCAAGTCCGCGAGCTTCTGCCGCCGCACGGCATGCTGGTCGTGGCTGATGTCAATGGGTTGGTCGCTCATGAAAGGGTCACGAAGTAGCCACCTCCCCGCACCCGGGGCAATGGGATTTTCAAGGGCTTTCCCCTACCCGTCCCTGCCGCCGCCGCGCTGGATTGGCCACGAAGGTCACGAAGCGCACAAAGCCCGGACAGGATTGGGCTTGGCGAGCTTCGCGGCCTTGGCGGTTAAAGTGACGGATTGCCGTCCCTACAGATCAAATTCGCGCAGGGCCGCGGGTTCGGTCACCTGCACGATCGTCGGCGAGGCCGCCGACCAGTCGAGCACGCCGACCAGCAGTCGGTAATAGCGCAGGCCGAAATAGGCCACGAGCCAGCGGTCGCCGCGGCGGGCGATGACTTCCATGCCGGTCACGTCGGCCCGCACGGTCGTTGGCGTCACGTCCGGCCAGCGGTACGGGTTGTCGGAGTCGACGTAGCTCCACGCGTGGTGCCCGCCAAAGAACAGCCGCCAGCGGTCGCCGACACGCTGCACGTTGCTCGATTCACATTGGTTCCACCCCGAGAACGCGTAGGCGATCCCCTCGTCCCGCCACTCGCGCAGGTCGGTCGACGACGCCCGTGCCACGCAGCCCCGGCCGTCCTTCGTGACGGCCGTGTAGTACATCTGGAACTTCCCGTCGTGCTCGATGACGTGCGGGTCGCGGCACGCCGCCCCGCCGCTGGTCGGACAAAACGCCCAGCCGTACACTTCCGGGCGAATCACGGGACGGTCCCCCAGCCGTTCCCAGCGGAATAGGTCGGTCGACGTCGCGATGCCGATGCGCTGGGTGTTGTCGGTCGCGACGCCGGTGTAGAACATCCAATGCCGTCCACCGTGGCTGATCACATACGGCGCAAACACGTGCCCATGGTCCCAGCCGCGCACGTCGATGAAGAAGCACGCCTCGTGGGTTTCCCAGGTAACAAAGTCGCGCGTCGTCGCATGCCCGAACCACACCTCGTTGCCCGGCAGGCAGCAGCTCACGCCGGCCGTGCCCGCGATGTGGTAGAGATGCCACACGCCCTCGACCCGGTGCAGGCAGAAATCCTTCAGGTAGAAACCCAGCGGGGCGTAGCCGACCTTGAGCCAGTCCTCCTGGTGCCGCCGCGACCGCTCCACCGCGTCGAGGTAGCACTGGTAGTCCGGATTCATCGGGATTTCGGAATTACGATTTACGATTTCGGATTTCGATTCGTGAGCCGAGGTCTTGGCGGAGTGGCCTGATCGACGAGTTGGCGAGGCCGGACGACTGATCCCAGATCACGCCTGCGACAATCGTCACTCGTAAATCGTAAATCCAAAATCTCCCTATCTTTGCCAGCGCTCGTTCATCGAGGGGAACGCGGGGTATGGTGCGTGGGGCTCGCGCTGGTACCAGAAGGCGGTGGAGGCGATGTCGTCGGTCAGCGGCTGGTAAATGTGGCCCGGCCACCAGCCGAGGGTCTGCACCGTGACGCGGAGGTCCTGGGCAAAGCCGATGCTGTCGACGATGTGCCAGCGGTAGAGGCTGAAGTAGCGCGGGCCGTCGCTGCTGCCGGTGTGCGCGAGCGGCATGCCGACAAACGGCGCGTTGAACGCCTGCTCGACCTGGTCCTTCTGCGGATGGCGAAAAAATCCCCACGCGCCGCCGAAATAATCCTCCGTGCCGTTGTCGCAGATCGTCGGGAACTCGCGGTCGCCATCGAGGTAGAATTTCACCTCGCCCTCGCCCCACCAGCCGCGCGAGAGCGCCGTCCACGCGAGGTAGGTGCCAACATAGGTGCCGGCACCCTTCACGCCGTCGAGGATGGTGTGCTCGGGATGCTCCCGCTTCGTGAGACTGCGGCGCCACTGCGCGTGGAAATACGCCGCATCGGCCGGCACCGGATGGAGCTTGTAGAGCACCTTGTACGCGACGATGCGCACGTCGGCCCGGCCGTCGTTCGTGAGCGTGATGCGCGCGTGCTGGCGGAACGGCATCTGCCAGTAGCAGCCGCAGCCGCGGTGCGGCGCGACCGTCACGGGCAGCGAGGTCACCTGGTGCGGCTGCGTGTCGAAGCCCATCGCGAAGAAGTCGCCCATCGGCGCCTCCACCGACGGCGTCGCCTCCCCGTCCCAGTACATCCGGATCACCAGCGTGCGGAACTCCTCCGCGCTGGCCGTGATCCAGAACTGGTTGATGCAGCCCGGGCCCGCGATGTCGGCAAGCGTCACGGTCTCGCCCTGCTTCACGCTGATGAACGGCCGGACTTTCCAGCCGCGGCCGAGGTGCTTCGCCGGCCCGCTGTGCGCGAGGAACGGGTCGTCCTGGTTGGGATCCCAGCGCGCCGCGCCGCCCTTTTCGCCGGTGGGATTCTCGGCGTTGATCATGCGGGTGACGGCGCCTGACTGGAACGGCAGGTGGCCGAGGAGGTTGGTCATTGGGGACAGGTCCATGGGAAATCAGGGAGTGAACACCGCCTGCAGCCGCCGGGTGCGTGCGACCGCCTCGGGCAGGTAGGTAAGTCCGTCGATCGGGGTGAGCAACACCTGCGTGCGCCGGCACTGGTAGCGTCCGCCGCCGAGCGGCCGCAGGTCGCCCGCCGCGGGAGCCGGCACCGCCGTCTCGGTCTCGGCCGCCAGCAGCAGCGGCCCGTGCATGAAATGAACGCCGCTCGGAAACACGGACGTGTACCGTGCCGGCTCGGCTGCCAGCGCGATCGGGAACTCCACCTCCAGCACATCCTCGGCGGCCAGCTCGGTCGCCACGACGACAAACCCCGCCTCTCGGGTCACCGGCAGCACCTGGCCCGCGCGCCGGACCGTAAGCGCCTCCGCCGCCACCCCCGGCGGCACGAAGAAATGCAATTTCCACGGTCCCCCGCTCCCGGCCTGCGTCACGGAATACGTGACCCGGCCGGCATACGGGTACTGGCTCGCGACGGTCAGTCCGAGCGTCCCGCCGCGGGCGCGGATGGTGACCGCGCCATCGAAGTAGAACGGCAGCCACGCCTCGCGCGGCCGCGCGGGGTCGGTGAAGGCGGCGTAGCGGGCGGCGCAGGCCAGGCCCTCGGCGCCGCGCATCGTGCAGCACCACGGGGCCTCGAACCACTTGAACGCCTGCACGAACCGCTGGTCGGCGGCGCCCGTGCAGTAGTCGCAGCCGAAACCGCCGTTCGGGCGCTGATGATGGCAGAGCGCGTTGTGGTAGATGCGGTGCGCCTCGGAGAGATAGACCGGCTCGCGCGTGACGGACCACAGCTGCACGGCCAGCATGAAGGAGTCGACGATGGCGCAGCTCTCGGTCCACTCCGGCCGGCCGAACCAGTTGAAGTTGCCGTGGTGCTCGGTGCGCGCGAGGTCGAGGTAGGACTGGAACCGGGTCCGCACCAGCGCGAGCAGTTCGGCCCGCGGGTCGACCTCGAGATACCAGCGCAGGATGCCGCGCAGCGTGGTGAGCGTCGCGTGCGTCTGCGCCCCGAGCCGCAGGATGTCGAGCTGCGCATAGCGCGCGATCATGGTCTCCACGAGGTCGCGCAGTGCCGGAGTCGGATCGATGAGGTAGGCCTGGGTGAGACTATCGAGCGTGAAGAACACCGTGCCGATGTCGGTCGAGAGCCCCACCCACGCGCCGTCGTTCTCGATGGTGAGCCCGGACACGGGGCCGCCCTTGAGCTTGTCGAGCGGCGAGTCGGGATACTGCGCGTAGAGTTCGCGCGACGGGAGCATCAGGTTCGTGACGATGCCGCGGATCGCCGCGAGGGCGCGGGGATCCTGTTTCCAGAGGTAATACTCGCAGAGCCCGCGCAGCATGCCGTTGTGGCCGCCGATCTGGTTCTCGTCGCCCCGGCCAGGCGGCAGCACGCGGCCGACGTAGCCATGGCCGTTGGTCGCCTCGGGCCAGCGTCGGACAGTCTCCTCGGCGCGCGGGGCCTCGCGTCCCAGCACCTGGGCGTCGAGGGTGAGCCCGAGCAGCGTGCGGCCGAGCCAGTCACCCGGCGCCTCGCGGACCGTGAACGCGGTGGTGGCCGCCTCGAACGAGAACTCCGGATCGTGCAGCCGCCCGAAGTTCAGCTGGAGGCGCCGGCGCAGGTCGCCCGCCGGCCGGGTGTCGGCGAGCGCGGTGGCTTGGAGGGGGGCGGACGCCATGGGGGACGGGTCGTTGTCACACAGCCCCACCCTCCGCCACGGCGCAAGCCCGCAGGGGCTGAACGATCAACTCCGGTCCCACCTCTCCAAGGATTCCAATCGGATCACAGCCTATCGGAACCGTCGGACAAACTCCGTTAGCCGCCGCCATCCCTTGGTCAGCGCAAAGCACCCCTTTGGCAAGCACTGCCCAAACGGGCGAATCGCAACTCCAAAACTATCCATCCACGTACCCAATTTCGTCATCGTGAAAACGGACTTTGGGAGCGCGTTCCGAACGTGCGTTAACGCGAAAACAAAGTCTGTTATCGTGTAGTTGCAGACGCTCGGTCCACAAAGAGTTGATGGCCGTCGGGTTCCAATCCTTAGCAAAACGCGTAGCATAACTTTGTTTTCGCGTAGCAAACGTTTGGGAACGCGAAGCAGCGGTTGGCGATCGCGTAGCAACCGTCGGTGATGGCGCAGCGGCAAAGCGTTGGGACGAAGCCAGACTTCGTTATCTGCCGGCAAAAATCTGGCTAGGCTAAGCAGACGATTGGTCACGCTTTCCCAATCCCAGTTGGGCCGCTAGAAAGAGCTTACCGCCTACCGCCTAAAGCCTACCACCGCCACGCGCCCAAGGCAGCGATCCCCGGGGATTGCATTCCCCCTCAAACCCCTCAGTTTCCCCCTTTCCGATGGACACCAACCGCAAACCTTCCTGGCTCCGTGCCAAGCTGCCGGCCGGCCCCGGCTATTCGGCGACCCGCCGGCTGGTGGACGAGAACGTCCTCCACACGGTTTGCCAGAGCGCGCAGTGCCCGAACCTTGGCGAGTGTTGGTCGCGCGGGACGGCGACGGTGATGATTCTCGGCAACATCTGCACGCGGTCGTGTAACTTCTGCGCCATCCAGACCGGCCGTCCGACCGAGCTGGATCTGGGCGAGCCGGCCCGCGTGGCCGACGCGGTGGCGAAGATGAATCTCCGTCACTGCGTGGTCACGAGCGTCGCCCGCGACGAACTGGCCGACGGCGGCGCCAGCGTGTGGGCCGCGACGATCCGCGCGATCCGCCACCGCAACCCGCACACGGCGATCGAGGTGCTGGTGCCCGATTTCAAGGGTCAGCTCGACCTCGTCGACGTCGTGCTCGCGGCCAAGCCCGACATCTACAACCACAACCTCGAGACCGTGGAGCGGCTGCAGAAGCCGGTCCGGGTCCAGGCTCGCTACGACCGCTCGCGCTCGGTGCTGCGGCACGCGAAGAGCCGGGGTTTCGTGACGAAGACCGGGATCATGCTCGGCCTCGGCGAGGAGCCGCACGAAATCGAGCAGACGATCCGCGACATCGCGGCGGACCAGACGAACATCCTGACGATCGGCCAGTACCTGCAGCCGACGCCCCAGCACCTGCCGGTCCTGCGCTGGGCACCGCCGGAGGAGTTTGCGCACTGGAAGGAATTCGGCCTGGCCCACGGGCTGGGGGTGGTCGAGAGCGGCCCGCTGGTCCGCTCGAGCTATCACGCCGACGAGCAGTCGCAGAAGTACACCGGCGTCGAGCACCTCAACACGGCCAACGCCCTGGCGGGCCGCTGAGGATTTCGCCGACTTGCGTGACGCCCCGGGATTTTCCACGCTGGAAACGCCCGTGACGTCGACCCCGCCCATCGAATCCGCTGCGCCGCGTCACCCCGCGGGCCCCAGCGACCTGCTGGCGGACGCCCAGGCGCGCACGATGCGGTCCATCACGTGGACCAGCCTCGCCCTCGGCCCGATCATCGCGTTGATCAGCGGCTGGCTGGCGCTGGCCCGTCACGACCACTCCCGCCTGCTCCTGACCGGCATCGTCGGCGTGGCGCTCGGCCCCCTCCTGCAGTTTCTCCTGCGCAACCGACTCTCGGTCCTGCAGTCCGCCTACCTGTTTCTCACCTGGCTTCCGCTGGTGCTGATCGCCTCGATGCTGCACCTCGGCCCGTTCATGGGCATCGGAGTCGCGTGGGCCGTGGCGATCCTGATCGCGGTCTTCTTCATCGGCCGCAGCGCGGGGCTGGTGCTCCTGCTCGGGTACACCGCGATGGGCCTCGCGCAGCTCGCGCTGGTGCACGAGGGCTACCTGCCCTTCCCGCGCGACATCGTGTCGACCGGCGCGACAGCCGACGGGCTGGGCGTGCTGATCCGCGCGTACGTCGGCGGGCTGGCCACACTCATCCTGTGCTTCGCCTCCTTCTCGATCATGCACGGGGCGCTCAAGCGCGCGATCTACCGGATGGCCGAGGAGAAGCAGCAGCGCGACACCGCCGAGGCGGCGCGCCTGCGGGCCGAGGAGACGATGAAGGCCAACCAGCACTTCGAGGCCCTGGGCAAGCTCGCGAGCGGCGTCGCCCACGACGTGAACAACGCCCTCACCTCCGTCCTCGGTCATGCCGAGCTCCTCTCCTACTCGCTGCCGCCCGGCGAGGAACAGCTCTACACGCAGGACATCATCGCCGCCGCCCGCTCGGCGGCCCACACCACCCGCCAGCTGCTCGGCCTGAACCGGCGGGCCGCGACCCAGCCGGCCAGCATTTCCCCGAGCCAGGTGGTCGAGACGGTCAGCCGCCTCATCCAGCGCCTGCTGCCCGAGCACATCCGGGTGGAGGTCGACTGCCGGACCGAGCGGCTCGTCCTGGTCGATCCGGCCGACCTGCAGCAGGCCCTCCTGAACCTTGTACTGAACGCCCGCGACGCCCTGCCGCAGGGCGGACGGATCCAGCTGCGCGTGACGGACCAGCCCGCGCCCGAGGAGGCCGGGAGCCACGTCGTGCTGGTGGAGGTCGCCGACGATGGCCAGGGCATCGCGCCAGAGGTGCTGCCGCGGATCTTCGAGCCGTTCTTCACGACCAAGCCGGTCGGCCATGGCACCGGCCTCGGCCTCGCGATGGTGCGGCTGTTCATGGACGAGGCGGGCGGCCAGGTCCGGGTGGCGAGCCAGCCGGGCCGGGGCACGACCGTCTCGCTGACCTTCCCGGAGAGCCTGCTCCCGGCCGACGCGCCCACGACCCGGGCGGACGCCACGGCGGCGCGGCCGAACCAGCGCATCCTGGTGGTCGAGGACCAGCCCGAGCTGGGTGCGCTGATGGAGCGCGTGCTGGCGCGCGGCGGCTACGCCGTCCGGGTGGTGCCCTCGCCCGAGGGGGCGCTGGCGGCGCTGGCGGGACCGGAGCAGTTCGACCTGCTCTGCACCGACGGCGTCATCGGCACGACCCCGGTGCACACGGTGATCGAGAAGTTTCGCAGCCGCGCGCCGCGGGCGCCGGTGCTGGTCTGCACCGGCCACCTCGACGACGAGCTGGTCCGTCACGGCATCGCCGTGCGCGAGCTGAACCTGCTCCGAAAACCCTTCACCGGGACGGAGCTCCTGGCGCGGGTCCGGAAGGCGCTCGAGGCGATGGGTTGAACGCCCGACGCGGGCGCAAAAAATTCTCCGTGCCCTCCGCGCCGGCGCCGTGCATGCTGGCCGGATGAAATCGCGCCGCGAAATCGTCGAAAACTGGCTGCCCCGCTACACTGGCGTGCCGCTCAGCGGATTCGGCGACTACATCATCCTCACCAACTTCGATCGCTACGTGAAGCTGTTCGCCCAGCAGCATCGCGTCCCCGTGCTCGGCAAGGACAAGCCGATGACGAGCGCCACGGCGGGGGACATCACGATCATCAATTTCGGCATGGGCAGCGCCGTCGCCGCCACGGTGATGGACCTGCTCAGCGCGGTGCAGCCCAAGGCGGTGCTCTTCCTCGGCAAGTGCGGCGGCGTGAAGCACCGCGCGGAACTGGGCGACTTCATCCTCCCGATCGCCGCGATCCGTGGCGAGGGCACGAGCAACGACTACTTCCCGCCCGAGGTCCCCGCGCTGCCGTCGTTCGCGCTCCAGAAGGCGATCTCGACCACGATCCGCGACCACGCCCGCGACTACTGGACCGGCACGGTCTACACCACCAACCGCCGCGTCTGGGAGCACGACGACAAGTTCAAGCGCTACCTAAAGAAGATCCGCGTCCTCGCCATCGACATGGAGACCGCGACGATCTTCATGACCGGCTTCTACAACGAGATCCCCACTGGCGCGCTGCTGCTCGTGTCCGACCAGCCCATGACCCCGGAAGGCGTGAAGACCGCGAAGAGCGACGAGCAGGTCGACTCGAGCTTCGTCCTCGACCACCTCCGCATCGGCATCGATTCGCTGAAGCAGCTCATCAACAAGGGCGTGACGGTGAAGCACCTCAAGTTCTGACCTTCGAAATTCGAAGGTCCAAATTCGAAATTCGAGACGGACGCGCGCGCTTGGCCGTCGCTGCTCCGGTCGACACCGAGAGCACAGAGGAGGCACGGAGGCCACCGAGGCGGACTTAGGTGTCGAATTCCGGATTTCGAATTCGAACTACGAACTACGAATTCCGAACTGCGAATTACGCTCTGACCGTCGGATGCGCCCTTAGCCGGTAGCGACGCGGGCTCAGCCCGTAGCGCTTCCGGAACAGCGCGTAGAAGTGCGAGAGGTTGTTCAGGCCGCAGTCGAGGGCGATGTCCATGATCGGCCGCGTCGTGTCTGCCAGCTGGCGCGCGGCGAATTCCATGCGGGCCGCGTTCACGAGGTCGGTCGGGGTCTCGCCGTAGCAGCGGAACACGGCGCGGGCCACGTGCGACGGGCTGCGGCCGGCCAGCTGGGCCAGCGCCCGCGTGCCGCCGGCGAAATGCTCCGGACTCGCGAGCTCGCGGCGCGCCCGCGCGAGCCAGTCGGGCACCGGCTTGGCGCCGCGCACCGGGCCGTGCAGCAGCTCCGGCAGCTCCATGAGAAAGCCGTCGAGCACCACCCGGGGCCGGCCCGGCGACGCGAGCCGCGCCGCCCAGTGCGCGAGCACCGCCTGGCCGGGCGCGTCGAGCGGCCAGCCGCGGTCGGCCGGGGACCGCTCGTAGGGATCGGGCGAGCCCGAGAAATACCGTCGCCGAATCTCCGCCCAGCTGCGGCTCGGGAAGGCGAGGTTCAGGATCCGCAGCGGGGCCGGGTCCGAACCGGTCACATGATGCCGGTCCGCCGGGCGGATCAGGAACAGCCGCCCGGGCTGCAGCGGGATCGTCCGCCCGTTGAGCAGGTGCTCGCCGCGCCCGCGGCTGACCCAGAAGAGCTCATGGAAGTCGTGGTCGTGGTAGCGCGCCGCGTTGCCCGCGGTCAGGTCGGTCTGGGCGAAGTGATAGGCCTCCCCGGGACCCACGAAATCCGCCAAGCGAAAATGGGAACATTCCAGCGCCATGAGGACAATATAACACAAGAAAACGCGCCTTTATGGCAAGATTTGAACGATTGAGGATGATATAACACAAGCATGGTTGCCTCCACCTCCACTCCCACGGCGCACCCGCGCCTGACCCCCGAGCAAGTCGCCAAGTACAACCTCGAGGGCTACCACATCTTCCGCGAGCAGGTCTTCCCCGAGAAGAAGTTCCTCGGCCTGAAGAACTGCTTCGAAAACATCCTCAACAACCTCGACACGGACGTGCGGCCCGAGTCGATGGACGTGCCCCACTTCCAGCATCCCGAGCTGTTCGAATGGCTGTTCGCCGACGAGGTGCTCGACCTCGTCGAGCCGATCCTCGGGCCCGACATCGCGCTCTTCGCGAGCCACTTCATCTGCAAGCCGCGCGGCAACGGCAAGCGCGTGCCGTGGCACGAGGACTCGCACTACTGGGAGACGATGATCTCGCCGATGGAGGTCGTGACCGTCTGGCTCGCGATCGACCCGTCGACCAAGGTGAACGGCTGCATGAACGTGATCCCGCGGACCCACAACACGGGCAAGCGCGGCTTCTCGGACTACTACGACCTCAAGCCCGGCGAGGCGGTCTTCAACGACGAGATCAACGAGTCGCAGCGCGACATTTCGCGCGCGATCCCGGTCGAGCTCGAGGCCGGCCAGTGCAGCCTCCACGACGGCCGCATCATCCACGGCAGCGAGCCCAACACGTCGAACATCCGGCGCTGCGGCTACACCATGCGCTACGTGAGCACGCGGGTCCGCCAGCACCACGAGAAGATCGGCAGCTGGCACCACCTGTACCTCGCCCGCGGCAAGGACCATGCCGGCAACGTCTACGGCGACCCGACCCGCGCGTATCACGAACTGGCCCGCTTCCGCGCCAAGCACGGCAAGAACGGTCATTGATCAAGTCACCGATCGAGGTTTGGCCGCTAAGAGGCGCAAAAGGCGCAGATCGATCCCGATCCGAACCTGATGACGCTTTCTTTGCCTCCGGCACAAGCCTGCGACTGAGGCTCTTTTGTTAGGATACCCTGACCTCCTGTAACCCCGGGGCACGGCGCGAATGCGAACGTGCCCCGTTCTTTTTCGGCGGCGTTCGGCCGTTGAATCCGCGGCGGCGGCGGCCCAACTTCGGGCCATGACTTTCTCTACCCTCTCCCGCCGGGCCCGCCGGGTTCGCGCCCTCTATGCCAAGCTCGAGCAGCGCCGCGGTGGCCGGCCGTGGTCCGGCGCCGAGCTGGCGCAGGGATTTGTCGGCGATGTCGGCGACCTCATGAAGCTGGTGATGGCGAAAGAGGGACGCCGGCCTGCGCGGAATCTCGATGCGGCGCTCGCCCACGAACTGGCCGACTGCCTGTGGTCCGTGCTGGTCCTGGCGGACACCTACGACGTTGACCTGGAAAAAGCGTTCGTGCGCACGATGGCGGGCCTAGAGCGCAAGCTGGGGCGGAGGGCCGCTGTTGCGGCCCGTTGAAAGTTGACGGTTGAAAGTTGAAGGGGCTGTGACGCCGGCGGGTAGGTCGTGTAGGACGGCAGCCGGTCCTTAAGGGCAGAGACGGCGCGGACTCCTTGGGTGCGTCTTCAACCCCCCGCCCTGTCATTCTGAACGAAGTGAAGAATCCAGTGGGACACGGTCAAAGCCCTTGGCGACGGTTAACTGGATTCTTCGCTACGCTCAGAATGACAGGCGGGAGCGACAGGCCGGAAGGCACACTCTGATCGAATGCAGCACCCCTTCGCTGGGTCCGCATTTTTCAACCGCCGCCATTCAACCGCCGGCTTTCATCCGCCGGCTTTCAACCGAAGTCCTTCAACCTTCAACCGAGCCCCTCCAGGGCTCGGGCTCACGGCTCTACATCGAACCAGAACGGCACGAACTCCTCGTGCCCGCCGACGTTGAGCTGCGCCCAGATCACGTAGCTGCCGGCCTGCGGGATCATCACCTTGAAATTGAGCGCGGGTTTCACCGGGTCCGGCGCCTGCGTGAGGTCGGTCTCCACCGGGTGGAGGTGGGCGAAGCCGCTGCGCGCCTCGTCGAACGCCACCAGGTGCGCGAACGCCCCCATCACCGGCTCGAGCGCAATCCGGCCGCCATCCGGACGGGTGACCGTCAGGCGCAGGTCGACCGCGCGCCGCGCCCGCACCGGCTCCAGCGCTGGCCGCAGTTCGCAGTGCAGGCCGTCGCGGTCCGCCGTCCATGACGGCTCATGGCGCATCACCACGGTGTAGGCCGACGGCAGCCCGGAGCGGCCCACCTGCAGGTCGGTCGAGGCGTACAGCCCGCGGCCCGTCGCGACCGGCGTGAAATCGGCAAAGACGCGGTACACGCCCTCGCGTTTCGGCGTGAACGAAAAGGTCCAGTCGCCCGGCCGTGCGCCCGGCTCGGGATGGACGTGGTGGTAGTCATCCAGCCAGGGATCGACGATCAGCAGGTGCAGCAGCCGGGTGTGCGAGACGATCAGGTCCTCCGGCGCGACCGGTTTCCCGCTCGCGGTGCGCAGGCTGACGGTGCAGGCGGCCGGCCGGCCGGCGGAGGCCGGGGCGGCGACCTCGAGGGTCATGACCACCGGGGACTTCACGGCCACAACCGGGATGAACTGCGGATTCAGCGGGTCGCAGAACTCGATTGAGTTCGTCGCCGTCTCCCGGAAATCCATGTGGCTCAGGTTCGTTCCGGTCGGCAGGTAGCGGAAGCCGAGGAAAATTCCCAGGGCCAGGAGCGTGATGACCACGATCTGGCGCCGGGCGCGCGGGTCAAGGGACTGGGCCGGGGCGCTCATTTCTTCATCTTCTCGACGAAGTCCTTCGGCTCCCACGCGCTGCCGTCGGCGCGGTGGCGAATCCGGCCGTTCTCGTCGATCAGCAGCGTGCTGAGCGTGTGCTTGAGCAGGTTGCCGTCGAATTCGGCGATGATGCCGAACTGGGTCAGCAGGTCCTTGATCGCGCTCTCGGGACCCGTCAGCAGCGAGAAGTTGGCCGTGTCGATCCCGTGCGTGCCCGCATACTCCTTCAGGATCGCGGGAGTGTCGTAGGTTGGATCGAGCGAGATGGAGACCAGCTCGAGGTTCGGGATGCCCTCGGCCTTCGCGAGATGCTGGAGGGAAACCATCTTGGCGGTGGACGCCGGGCACATGGTCGCGACCGGGCAGCGGGTGAAGATGAAGTTGAGCATGACCTGCTTGCCGCGGAACCGGCCGCTCGTGACGACGCGGCCTTCCTGGTCGTAGAGGGCGAAGTCCGGGATGGTCTCCCCCACCTCGCGGTACGCGCTGCCGCCGCGGATGAGCGTGTCCTGGCGGAGGGCCGCGGCCTGGTTGGCCACGGCGGCGACGGCCGCCTTGTCGTCGGGCCAAATGTGCTCGAGCCGCCAGTCGCCCTTGTCGCTGGGGATCATCTCCGCCCGGATCCGCTGGCCGGGCTTGAAGGCGACGACATCGGCCCCGGACACCGCGAACTCCATGGTCATGGCCGGCATGAGGCCCTTCACCTCGTCGTGCTGGACGATCAGCACCTTGCGCGCGGGATCGACCGAAACCACTTCACCGGTCACGGGATACCGTTTCTCCTCCGGCGCCGCCGCCGCGGCCGGGGCGGCCGACCGGCTGCAACCGGACGCGCCGGCCAAAACGAGCAGGCCGGCGGCGAGGAGGGCATTAGCATTCATGCCCTAACGGATTCGCCGGAGAGAAAATTTGTCAAAGGGTTTGCGGAGCACGCCCGGGAGGCTTTCGCTCCCCGGTCCTTCCCGTCCATGCCCATGCCCACGCCCAGCGGCCGCACCGCCGCCCACAAACCCGCCCTTGCGCTGTTCGCGGTGCTCGGCAGCGCCTGGGTGTTCGTGCTGGTGCTGCTCGGGGCGTTCACGACGACCATCGGGGCCGGGATGGTGTTCGCCGACTGGCCGCTGTCGAACGGCTCGCTGAACCCCACCGGCTGGCTGGACAACCTCGCGATGTTCGCGGAGCACTCGCACCGCCTGAGCGCGGCCGTGATGAGCACGGTCACGATCGTGATCGCCGTCTGGCTGTGGCAGAAGGAAAGCCGGGACTGGCTGCGGAAACTGGCGTACTTCGCCGTCGGGCTCGTCCTCGTCCAGGCGCTGGTCGGCGGGCTGCGCGTGCTGCTTGACCACCTGCACGTCGGGATGATCGACACGAGCGTCGGCCGGCTGTTCGCGATGCTGCACGCGGTGCTGGCGCAGACCTTCGTGTGCGCGCTGATCGCCGTGGCGACGGCCTGCACCAAGGCGTGGATCACCTGCCAGCGCCCGCCGGTGCGGGCGTCGGTGCGCCGGCTCGGCGTGATCTGCTGCGGGCTGCTCCTGCTGCAGCTGGCGATCGCGGCGGTGATGCGGCACAGCTTCGCGGGCCTGGCGATCCCGACTTTCCCGGCGTCGACGATTGACGGCGGGATCCTCCCGCTGGAGTGGAATTTCCGGGTCGGCATCCATTTCGCCCACCGCCTGATGGCGCTGGTGCTTCTCGGCGTGATCCCGTGGTACGCGTTCGACCTCCTCCGGGAGCGCGGCGCGTCGGGTCTGATGAAGGCCGGGGCGGTCCTGCTGCTGGTGCTGCTCGCGACGCAGATCATCCTGGGCGCGCAGATCATCTGGACCTACCGGTCGGTGTACGTGACGACCGGGCACGTGGTGGTGGGGGCGCTGACGCTGGCCACGACCTTCTGGCTCACATGGTGGGCCCACCGGGATGCGGTCGAGGGGACGCGCGCTGCATGACCGAGGAGCTTTCCCTGCCCAAGCCGAAACTCGGCGACTACGTGGAGCTGACGAAGCCCCGCCTGAGCCTGCTGTCGGTGCTGACGGCGCTGGTCGGGTACTGCGCGGCGCGGCCGGAGTTTGACGGTTGGACGCTAAGCTGGCTGGTGCTCGGGACCTCGCTGGCGGCGGGCGGCGTGGCGTCGCTCAATCAGTGGATGGAGCGGGACACGGATGCGCTGATGAAACGGACGGCGGACCGGCCGCTCCCGGCGGGCAAGGTGCCGGACGGCTCGGCTTTCGTGCTGGGCGTGCTGATGTGCGTGGTGGCGCTGTTCCTCCTGTTTGCGACGGTGAACCCGCTGGCGGCGCTGTTCACGCTGCTGACGATCATCTCCTACCTCGGCTGGTACACGCCGGCGAAGCGCTGGTCGCGGTGGTCGACGGAGATCGGCGCCCTGGCCGGGGCGTTTCCGCCGCTGATCGGCTGGGCGGCGGGCGAAGGCCGCGTGACGGCGCTGGGCTGGATCCTGTTTGGCGTGCTCTTCTTCTGGCAGGTGCCGCACTTCATGGCGGTGGCCTGGACCTACCGACGCGACTACACGGTGGTGGATTTCCCGATGCTGGCCGTGCTCGACCAGACCGGGGTGTGGGTCGCCCGGTGGTCGTTCGTGAACACCCTGCTGCTCGTCGTGGTCAGCGTGCTGCCGTCCTTCCTGCGCCTGACCAGCTGGTACTACGCGGCGGCCGCGGTCGCCTGCGGGGTGTGGTTCCTCTGGCGGGCGGCGCGGTTTCTCCGCGCGGACGGCCGCGACCTCGCGGCGCGCAAACTCTTCCTCGCCTCGATCGGCTACCTGCCGCTGCTGCTGCTGGCGCTGGTGGCGGACCGCCTGATTCTCGCTCCATGAGCCTCCGCGACATCCCGGCCCTCAACGCCTCCCTCAACGGCCTGGCCACCGTCCTCATCACGCTCGGCTTCATCCTGATCAAGACCGGCCGCCGCGAGGCGCACCGGAAGGTCATGACCGCGGCGATGGTGGTGTCGGCGGTGTTCCTGGTGGGCTACGTGACCCACAAAGCGCTGATCCGCGGCGTGCATACGCCCTTCGGCGGCGAGGGTGCGATCCGCACGGTCTATTACGTGATGCTCGCGAGCCACATCGTGCTGGCGATGGCCATCGCCTACCTCGTGCCCCGGACCTTCCTGTTCGCGATCAAGGGCGACTACGAGCGGCACAAGGCCTGGGCGAAGTGGACCTTTCCGATCTGGTACTACGTGTCGGTGACCGGCGTGCTGGTCTATTTCTTCCTGTACCAGTGGTGGCCGGTGAAATGACCCGCGCTGACGCGGGGAAATTCGAAGATTGGAATTCGAAATTCGAGCGGGGCTGACTGAGGTCCTGAACGCGCTGGTTCGAATTTGAATCTTTGGACTTCGAGATTCGACCGACTGGCCTCGTGCGTCGGATTTCCGTCTTGGATCTTCCGCCAATAAAAAAGGCCGGACTTTTCAGTCCGGCCTCGAGAGTGAATGGATGGTCGTCCGGCCTTACTTGACCACCAGGACGCCCTTCATGCCGACCTGGAAGTGGGCGGGGAAGCTGCAGAGGAACGGATAGGAGCCAGGCGTGGTGGGGGCGGTGAAGGTGACCTCGCCGGACTTGCGGGGCCCGAGGAGCGGGATGTGGGCAAGGACCTGGTCGGCAAGTGCGGACGGGAAATACTCCGTGTCCTTCGCGAGGGCAGCGGCCTTCACGAACGCCTCCTGGTCGGTGCCGATCTTCAGGAGGATCCAGTTGTGACCCATGACCTCCTTCGGCTGCGTGCCGATGTTGGTGAGGACGATGGTGATCTTCTCGCCGGCCTTCACCTCAAGGGAGGTGACGTTGTACTTCATGTTGTCACCGGCCGTGAGTTCCAGGGTGCGCGGGCCGGCGGCGGCGGCCTGGGCGGGAGCGGCCTCTTCCTTTTGGCCACAACCGGCGGTGATGAAAGCGACGATGACGCTGGCGAGAATGAAGCGAAGTTTCATGGGGCGAAAACTATCCAGTGGGCTCGCGCCGGATGCAATCGGAACCCGCAGAAAAAATTTTTCGCACCGGTCTGATTAGAACGCCTTTTTCCGCGGGAAAATACGTCACTGGCGGCAGGACAAAATATGCGCAGTCCAACGCAAAATCTGCGGATTATGGCTTGAAATGCCGCAGGGTTCTCAAAGTCTCTCCCGATTCGCCAAATCGGCGTCGATCTCTCTCCGACAGCATCCATGCGTTTGAACAACCTGCTCACTCATTTCACCACCTGGGGCCGCGCTGCGCTCCTCGCTGGTGCGACCCTCCTGCTCACGGGCTGCGACTACAACTTCTGGCGGATGGACGGGCACCAGTCCACGATCGTGGTCAACGGCCCGGTGGCCAAGAGCCAGCTCCACGTGTTCTACACGACCGTGGCCGTCACGATGGTGATCTTCGTGATCGTCGGCAGCGTGCTGGCCTACGCCACGCTCAAGTTCCGGGCGAAGTCCGAGGCCGACGAGCACGCCGAGCCGCCCGAGCAGGGTCACGGCAACCCGCTGATCGAGCTCAGCCTCATCGGCGCGTCCGTCATGGCGCTCGTCGTTATCGCCATCCCCACCCTCAAGTCGATCTGGTACACCTACGACGTCCCGGTCGAGCAGAAGGCCAACGTCTACGAGGTGAACGCGACGGGCCTGCAGTGGTGGTTCCGCTTTGAGTACCCGGCCGAGCAGATCAACGGCGTCGGCCCGCTGACCGCAAGCAACGAGCTCGTGATCCCGGCCGGCCGCCCGGTCCGCATCAACCTCCGCACGATGGACGTGATCCACAGCTTCTGGGTCCCGAAACTCGCGGGCAAGGTCGACATGATCCCGAACCGCGGCAACTTCATCTGGCTGCAGGCGGACGAGCCCGGCTACTTCTGGGGCCAGTGCGCCGAGTACTGCGGCGAGTCGCACGCCGTGATGCGCTTCCGCGTGATCGCCCTCGGCCCGCGCGAGTTCAACGACTGGGTGAGCCGGCAGATGGAAGGCGCCCGCACGGTCAAGGACGGCAGCGACCAGCCGAAGGCGCAGCTCGTCAAGTACCGCACCGACTGGAAGCGCAACGAAAAGGGCTATTCCGAGAAATTTGACCTGAACCCGCTCGATGCCTGGCGCGCGCACCAGGAGCCGGACAAGAACGAGGACGCGGCGCTGATCGCGAAGGGCAAGGAGCTGTTCCAGTCGAAGACCTGCTTCTCCTGTCACGTGGTCCGCGGTCACATGGTTGGCGGCAGCAACGCCTACCCGGACCTCACCCACATCGGCGCCCGCACGACGATCGCGGCCGGCCTGCTGGAGAATACTCCCGAGCAGCTGGCGCGCTGGATCACCCACCCGAACGAGGTGAAGCCCGGCAACAAGATGTATGTGACCGGCTATCTCGGGAACAACATCCAGCTCACCTCCGACGACGTCACCGCGCTCGTCGCCTACCTCTCAAGTCTCAAGTAATCCTGCATCATGGACGCTACGGCTAAATCCCACTTCACCGCCAAGGAGGAGCACGCTCCGGCCAAGTCCTTCGTCTTCTGGCGGCCGACCGCCAAGACAGGGCTCGTCAGCTGGCTGACGACCGTCGACCACAAGAAGATCGGCTTCCTGTACGGCCTCTTCGCCCTGTTCTTCTTCCTGGTGGGCGGCAGCGAGGCGCTGATGATCCGCCTGCAGCTGATGGTGCCGAACAACAACGTGCTGACGGCGACGCAGTACAACCAGATGTTCACGATGCACGGCACCACGATGATCTTCCTCGCGGTCATGCCGCTGGGCGCCGCGTTCTTCAACATCATCATGCCGCTCCAGATCGGCGCGCGCGACGTGGCCTTTCCCCGCCTGAACGCCTTCTCGCTGTGGACCTTCGTCGCCGGCGCGATCATCGTGAACGTGGGCTGGTTCCTGCCGGACGGCCCCCCGATCACCAGCTGGGTCGGCTACTCGCCGCTCACGTCGAAGCTCTACCACCCGAGCCACTCGACCGACTTCTGGATCCTCGGCCTGCAACTCCTCGGCGTCGCGTCCATCGCGGCGGCCCTGAACTTCATCGTCACGATCATCAACCTCCGCGCCCCGGGCATGACGATGATGCGCCTGCCGGTGTTCACGTGGATGACGCTGATCACGTCCTTCCTGATCGTCCTCTCCTTCCCCGCGATCACGATCGCGCTGGTCGAGGTGATGATGGACCGCCAGTTCGGCACGAACTTCTTCGAGGTCTCGAACGGCGGCATGCCGATCCTCTGGCAGCACCTCTTCTGGATCTTCGGCCACCCCGAGGTGTACATCCTGATCCTGCCCGCGATGGGCATCATCTCGGAGATCCTCCCGACCTTCTCGCGCAAGCCGCTCTTCGGCTACCCGATCGTGGTCTTCTCGGGCGCGTGCATCGGCTTCCTCGGCTTCACCGTCTGGAGCCACCACATGTTCACCACCGGCATGGGCACGGTCGCGACCGCGGCCTTCTCGCTCGCTACCATGGCGATCGCGGTGCCCACGGGCGTGAAGATCTTCAACTGGATCGGCACCCTCTGGGGCGGCCACCTGAAGATGCGCACCCCGATGATGTTCGCGCTGGGCTTCATCTGGATGTTCATGATCGGCGGCTTCTCGGGCGTCATGCACGCCGCGGCCCCGGCCGACGCGCAGCAGCAGGACAGCTACTTCGTCATCGCCCACTTCCACTACGTGCTGATCGGCGGCTCGATCTTCGCGCTGCTAGCGGGCATCCACTACTGGTTCCCGCTGATCTTCGGCCGCCAGGTGAGCGATTTCTGGGGCAAGCTCTCGTTCTGGGTGATCTTCGTCGGCTTCAACGTGACGTTCTTCCCGATGCACTTCCTCGGCCTGAACGGCATGCCGCGCCGCACGTTCACCTACGACGGCAACCTCGGCTGGAACACGGCCAACTACATCGCGACCATCGGCGCGATGATCCTCGGCGTGGGCATCGCGATCTACTTCGCGGTGATCATCTACACCTACTTCAAGGGCGTGAAGGTCGGCCGCGACCCGTGGGACGGCCGCACGCTCGAGTGGTCGCTGCCGAACCCGCCGCCGGAATACAACTATCACGTCATCCCGACCGTCCACGCCCGCGACGCCTACTGGTACGAGAAGCACCACCGCGACGAGATCGCGCAGGAGAACGCGCAGCACGCCAAGGATGACGAGGCGCACGGCGGCATCCACATGCCGCACCAGTCCATCTACCCGCTCGTCGCCAGCCTCGGCGCCCTGATCGGCGCGTTCGGCGCCTGCTACCACACGCTCAACGTGGCCCTGATCGGCGCCGCCGTGCTGCTGGTCGGCGTCTATCTCTGGGCGCTTGAGGGCAACGAAGGCTACCACCTCCATCTCGACGCGCAGGGCCGCCCGGTCGAGGACCCGCACGCGAAGCACTAAACCCTCCCCTCTCCATGAGCAGTCAAGCTGCCTCCGCCACCATCGATCATCACCACGATCACACGACGACGACGGGCATTCCGAACAAGAAGCTCCTGATGTGGGCTTTCCTGGCCTCGGACTGCATGTTCTTCGGCTCGCTGATCTCCACGCACCTCATCTACCGGCTGCACCCGCCTCCGGGCAACCCGTCGCCGCGCGACGTGTTCGACATCCCGCTGACGTCGTTCTCGACGTTCATCCTCCTGATGTCGTCGCTGATGATGGCGCTCGCGGTGAACGCGATCCAGAAGGGCAACCTCCGGAGCATGCGCTTCTCGCTGCTGACGACGATCTTCTTCGGGTCGATCTTCCTCGGCGGCCAGGTGTACGAGTTCACCAACTTCGTCCACGAGAAGCACCTCACGATCACGAACAGCATCCTCGGCACCACGTTCTACACGCTGACCGGCACCCACGGCACGCACGTGGCGATCGGCGTGCTGTGGCTGATCATGATGTACGTCCGCTCGTTTAAGCCGGCCGACACCGCCGCGCATCCCTTCTGGTTCTTCCGGAACCTCCTGCACGTGGCGGTGATGATCGGCCTGATCCTCAGCGCCATGTTCACCGTCCTCGCCTTCGTGCACACCCGCGAGGCCGGCGGCTCCTTCGGCGCCTTCGCCAGCCACAATCTCCCCCTGGTCGCCGCGTTCGTGGTGGCCCTCGTCGCCTCCATGATCCTCGCCAAGCCGCAGGGTCCGGTGCACTTCGGCGAGGCCAACGCCATCGATGTCGAGTCGATGGGCCTCTACTGGCACTTCGTCGACATCGTCTGGATCGTCATCTTCACCGCCGTCTACCTGCTCGAATACCTCTGATCCCGCCATGAGTGACTCCCACGCCTCCGCCGCCGGCCACCAGGCCGAAGAGAACAAGTTCCAGATCTACGTCCGGATCGCCATGATCCTGGCCGTGATCACCGGCGTCGAAATCGCGGTGATCGGCCTGCCCTTCGCCAAGTGGCTGCTCGTCACGACGCTCGTCGTCCTCTCCGCCGTGAAGTTCATGTACGTTATCTTCTACTTCATGCACCTGCGGTGGGACAAAGTGTTCTGCACGATCCTGTTCTTCATCGGCCTCGTGATCGCCGGCGCCACGATGTGGGCCCTGCTCAAGCTGTTCGCGGTGCAGGACAGCATCCCGCTGACGGTCAGCCTGAACGCGGTCACCCAGCTGACCGGCCTCGCCTGACGGCTCGGTCTTCGACCGGAAAAGCTTTACGGCGGCCCCCGGGCCGCCGTTTTTTATTGGCCGCATGATCGACTGGCGGCACTGGCACAACGAACCGTACCTCGTGGGCGGGCTCGTTCTGCTGGGCTGGCTCTGGGCCCTCGCCGCCGGACCGCTGCGGTCGCGACTCGCGCCGGGCGAACCCTACCCCCGCCGTCACGCCTGGTGCCTGTACTCGTCACTGGTGCTGTTCTACCTCGCGGTCGGCTCTCCGCTCGACCAGATCGGCGAGCGGTTCCTGTTCAGCGCGCACATGTTCCAGCACCAGCTGCTCATGTACCCGGTGCCGGTCTTGTTCCTCTGCGGCATGCCGGCCTGGATGGCCGACCGCGTCCTCGACCACCGCTTCCTGCGTCTCCCGCTGCGCCTCGCCCTTACTCCGCTCGGCGGCGGCATCATCTCGACCCTGGTGATCAGCGTCTGGCACGCGCCCCTGCTCTACGAGTGGGCACTCCAGAACAAGCTCGTCCATGTCGGTGAGCACCTCTGTTTCTTCGCGGCGTCCCTCGCTTTCTGGTGGCCGCTGATCAGTCCCTCCCGGGCGTTCCCGGCCACGGGCTACGGCGCGCAGATGCTCTACCTGCTGGCCATCGAGATCGCGATGACCCCGCTCTTCGCGTACATCACATTTACCCCGGACATCCTCTATCCGACCTACGAGTATGCGCCGCGGATCGTGACGGATTTCAGCCCGGCGGACGACCAGCTGCTGGCCGGCGTGATGATGAAGCTGGTGAGCATCGCCGTGTCGCTGATCGCGTTCGGTGTGGCCTTCTACCACTGGCAAAAAAAACAGCGCGACCCGGTGTGACCCGGAGCGCGCTGGCGTGGGAGTTGAAGGTTGTCGGTTGAAGGTTGAAAGCCGGGCGGCGGGTTTGCCGGGCCAGGCCTTTCAACCATCAACTTTCAACATTCAACCGGGGCGCAGCCCCCCTCAGCTCTTCGGCAGGATGTCCTCGAGCGAGTCGCTCTCGGGGCTGATGTCGGCGAACAGCCAGGTGGAGAGGTAGCGCTCGCTGCTCGACGGGATGACCGCGACGATCTGCTTGCCCTTGTTCTCCGGCCGTTTCGACAGCTGGATTGCGGCCCAGACGGCGGCGCCGGACGAGATGCCGATCGGAATGCCGTCGAGCTGGTTGACCTGCTTGGAGACGGGGGCGGAATCGGCCTCCTTCACGCGGATGACCTCGTCGTAGACCTTGGTGTTGAGCACGCCGGGCACGAAGCCGGCGCCGAGGCCCTGCAGCTTGTGCGGGCCGGGGGCGCCGCCGGAGAGGATCGGCGACGCGTCGGGCTCGAGGGCGACGATCTTGATGCCGGGCTTGCGGGACTTGAGGACCTCGCCGACGCCGGTGATGGTGCCGCCGGTGCCGATGCCGGACACGATGATGTCGACCTTGCCGTCGGTGTCGCGCCAGATCTCCTCCGCGGTCGTGCGGCGGTGGACGGCGGGATTCGCGGGATTGTTGAACTGCTGGAGGATGACGCTGTTCGGGATCTTGGACTGGAGTTCCTCGGCCTTGGCGATGGCGCCCTTCATGCCCTTCGGGCCCTCGGTGAGGACGAGCCGGGCGCCGAGGATCTTGAGCAGCTTGCGGCGCTCGATGCTCATCGTCTCGGGCATGGTGAGGATGAGCTTGAGCCCCTTGGCGGCCGCGACGAACGCGAGCGCGATGCCGGTGTTGCCGGAGGTCGGCTCGATCAGGACGGTGTTGCTGTTGATCTTCCCGCTCTTGAGGGCGTCATCGATCATCGAGAAGCCGATGCGGTCCTTGACGCTGGAGAGAGGGTTGAAGAACTCGAGCTTGAGGAGGATCTCCGCCTGCGCGCCGTGAGCGGCCGCGGTCCGGTTGAGACGTACGAGGGGGGTATTACCAATCGTTTCGGTGATGTCGTTGTATATCTTGGCCATAGAGGTCGTGAGGTTCAGGTTGACGGAAAAGTGGCGGGTCGGCGGCGGCAGACGCTAGCGGGCAGTACCCCAGCGCCGATGGAGGAAGCGCTCCCACGGTGAAAACAGGATTTTGTCGGCGAGGAGGCCGATCACGATGATCACGAGCATGATTCCGATGACCTGCTCCATCGCGTTCAGCTCGCGCCCGTAGTGCAGCAGGTTGCCGAGGCCGAAGCCGCTGAGGATCGTGACGTAGATCTCGGCCGCCATCAGCGACCGCCAGGCGAACGCCCAGCCCTGCTTCATGCCGCTGACGATGAAGGGCAGCGAGGCGGGCAGCATCACCTTCACCCAGATGTGCACGCCGGACGAACCCATGGTGCGCGCCGCCCGCGCATAGATCGGCGGGACATTCCGCACGCCGTTGTCGGTCGCGATGATCATCGACCACAATGTACCCATAACGACGACAAAGAACATGGCCGACTCCGTTTGGCCGAACCACAGGAGGGCGAGCGGCACCCAGCACACGCTGGGCAGGGTCTGCAGGCCGAGCGCCACCAGGCCCAGGGTGTCGCCCAGCAGCCGGTAACGCGCCGTGAGGAGCCCGAGCGGGAGGCCGAGCACGATGCCGAACAGGTAGCCGAGCAGCAGCCGGCGCATCGTGACGACCGTGGCGTCCCACAGCGTGCCGTCGATCGCGGCGTCCCAGAGATAGCGTCCGACCGTGAGCGGCGACGGCACCAGGACGGGCGACCAGATCCGGGCCCGGAACAGGACCTCCCACGCGGCCACGGCGGCCACGAAGAACAACACGGCGCGCAGCGTCTGGTTCATATGGCAAACTCCTCCGTCGGGTTCGTGGTGCCCTTCAGCGCCGCGGTGATCTGGGTCGCCAGCCGGGCCAGGTCCACGCTGTTGATGTCGCGCGGCCGGGGCAGCGTCACCGGGAACTGCGCCGTGATCCGTCCCGGGTGGAGCGAGAAGAGCGCCACGCGGTCGCCGAGACAGACGGCCTCGCGCACGTTGTGGGTCACGAACACGATCGTCTTGCGGTGCTCCTGCCAGATGCGCTGCAGGTCGCCGTAAAGCTGCTCGCGCGTGAGGGCGTCCAGCGCCGCGAAGGGTTCGTCCATGAGCAGCACCCGCGGGTTCGGCGCCAGCGCCCGGGCGAGCGCCACCCGCTGTTTCATGCCGCCGGACAGCTCGTGGATGTACGACTGCGCGAACTTTTCCAGGCCCACGAGCTTGAGGTAGAACTGCGCCACCTCGATGCGCTCGGCCTTCGAGAGGCCCGGCTTGAGCGCCAGGCCGAAGAGCACGTTGTCCAGCACGTCGAGCCACGGGAAGAGTGCCGACTCCTGGAACATCACCATCCGGTCGCGCCCCGGATGGGTGATCGGCGCCCCGCCGGTGAGCACGCGTCCCTCGTCGGCCGTCTCAAGCGCGGCGATGATGTTCAGCAGCGTCGACTTGCCGCAGCCGCTGGGCCCGACGAGGCAGATGAACTCGCCCTCCCCGACCTCCAGCGAGACGTCCGCCAGCGCATGGATGACGCGGCCGCCGGAGCGGAAGCGTTTGCTCACGTGCTGGACCGAGAGCTTCGAAGGCGTCTCGTTCTGGAGTTCGGATTGGACGGTCATGGCTGTCGGCTGAACAGGCGATCGAGGGGGATGGCGTCGCGCAGAAAGCCCACCTTCTGGGCATCTTTCACCACGGACGCGAGCTGAGCCTGTGTCACCTGGTCCGTAAAGTGCAGGCGGCGCCAGGCGCTCGCGACCAGCGTCGCGGAGATCTCGCGCTTCGTCTCCGCGGTGAGCCCGGCGCGGACCTGGCCCTGCGCCTCCTCGGGATGCGCCTGGAGCCAGGCCGTCAGCTCCGCATGGGCGGACTGGAATTTCGCGGCCAGGTCCGGGTGGTCCTTCAGCAGCCGCGCGCTCGCGACGAGGATCGTCGTCACCGCGTCGTGCTGGTCGATCAGCACGCGGGCCCCGGCGTCCTGCTCGAGCCGCGAGACCCACGGCTCCACGGTCCACACCGCGTCCAGCTTGCCCTGCTTGAACAGGCCGAGCTGGTCGGGATTGGCGGTCGGCAGCACGGCCACGTCGCCGCCCGTGAGCGTCACGTGGTAGCCCTGCTCCTTCAGCCACACCCGCGCCGCGACATCCTGGGTGTTGCCCAGCTGCGGGGTCCCGAGGCGCCGGCCCTTGAGGTCGGAGGCCTGCTTGACCGTGGTGCCGTTCACCACGAGCGCCGCGCCGCCCTCGGCGGCGCCGGCCAGGACGCGCACTTCGTCGCCGCGCGACCGGATGTAGGCGTTGAGGGCCGGGTTCGGTCCGACATAGGTGAGATCGATCGAGCCCGCGAAGATCGCCTCCATCGCACTGGGGCCCGCGTTGAAGGCGAACCACTGGATGGTCACGTCCGGGCCGAGCCGCTGCTCGAACCAGCCATGCCCGGTGCGGGTCGAGTGGCTGCCGATGACGCCCTGGGCGTGGGTGACGTTGGGGAAATAGCCGACGCGAAGGACGGTTTTCTCCGCCGCGGCCAGGCCGGCGGAAACGGAAAGAACGAGGAGGATCCAAAGTCTGAGGATTTTCATGACGGGGGGAGGGTCAGAAGCTGACTTGGAAGCGGGAGATCAGGACCTGTTCGTCCTGCTGGAGGATGGGCGAAGCCGAGACCGCGGGGGAACCCACGGGGAAGCCGAACCTCGTCTGATAATAGTCGAATTTGAAGGCGACCGTCTTGCTGAGGTACCAGTTGACGCCGGCGCCGATCGCCGTCGCCTCGCTGGCGTTGGAGGTGGCCGAAGCGTAGAGGGGAAACGCCGCGTCGTCGACCGAGAGATTCGCGACCCGTCCGGTGACCTCGAACGCGCCCCAGGTCCCGGCCTCGAGATCGAAATTCGTGCGTGGCACGACGCCGCTGTAGGCCGAGTCCTCGCCCGTGAGGACGTAGCCCCCCGCGACCTGCCAGCCCTCGTTGCGGATCTCGGCCTTGGGCCCCGCGGCGCTTGGACGGACATTGACGGTCGACACGACATACTCGGCGATGGCCCCGAACGGCCCGTGGCGGAAATCCAGCTGGGGCGAAACGCGCCAGGTGCGGCCATCGGCGATCGTCGCGGCATTGTAGGCGAAGAACGTCTGCTGTCCGTCGGTCCGGTAACCCGCGGTGCGCCCGGCGGCGGTCTTTTCTCGGCCGACGCTCGCGGCCACGCCAAACGACAGCCCGCGCAGGCCGGATTCCTTGTCATTCTTGAACGGCGTGGCGAACAGCCGGAGGACGAAGTCCTTCTCGTTGTCGAAATCGGTGTTGGTCGACGAACCGCCGTCAGCTACGCCACCAAAGACGCCAACCGCGTAGTTGAGCGTGCCACCGAGCACGTCGCCCGATGCCTGCACGCCGAGGTCGCGGTTCGGCACGAGATTCGTCACGATCGAGCGCTCGTTGAAGAAGGTCCAGGAGTCGGATTGCAGCAGCTCGATGCCGACCGGCGGCTTGAACTTGCCGAACTTGAGCTGGAGCGCCTTGGAGACGGCGATGCCGACGTTGGCGTCGAGGATCGACACGCTGCTCCCGCCGAACTCGGGCACGAGCTGGAAGGAAAAGTTCTTCGCAAACGTGCCCTCGGTGATGATCCGGGCGCGCCGCAGCACGAAGGCGTTGTTGGTGACGCCCTGATCGCCGAAGAACAGGCGGGAATCGAGCTGCACGAGCCCGCGCAGCCGGATCGAGTTGGCGTTGTCGGGCGAGGCGAGCGTGAACCCCTTGTCGGAGATCGTCACCTTGGGCGCGGCCTTGGTCTCGGCAGCCGCGGCCACCTCGCGCAATTCGAGCTGATGGGACAGAGCCTTGAGCTGCTGCTCAAGCGCGCGCACCTGCTCGCGCAGGGCCTGGAGATCCGCCTGGTCGGCCGGAGCCGCGATGACGGGAGCCGCGAGTAGAAGCGCGGCCGTGATTCGAATGATGGTCCTCATGGAACTATGGATCGGTCTGATGAGGAGAAACCTCCCGGGGTCGGGTCAGTCCTCGCGTGGTGGTGGAGGTTCAGGCTTTCGTGGCCGCCGGTGGTTGGCCGGTGGGCGGAAACGGGGTGGCATCGCCCGGCGCGCCGGGCGCGAGGCGGGTTTTCTCGGTGCGCTCGATCTGCGTGACGCGGCCGTCATGCACCACGAGCTGGACCACGCCGTAGCGGAGGCCGGCGACCTTTTCCCGCACGATGGCAACCCAGGCGGGTTCCGCGGCGGAGGGAGTCAGGGAGTGACTGTCGGCGTTCATGGCGGTGGTCTTAAATGGTGTAGTCGCCGAGCAGCTGGTGCAGGACGCCCTCGGTCTCATCCAGCCGGGCCTTCGTCCCCTGACGGGCCAGGCGCCGGGCGTGGCGAGCCGGAATCCGCAGCGGACCGGGCGAGTTCTCGGCCTCGGCGGTGAACGGCAGCGGGACATTGTCGCGGCGGAGCTTCCGCAGCGTGATCTCCACCACGTCGGCCAGCGTGTAGCGGTCGAGGATGCCGGCGATCGCGTTGCGCACGTCGAGCATCAGCATCCGCAGCCCGCAGTGCGCCTCGTCGGGGCAGGTGCATTTCTCGTAGGCCGTCTGACTCACGCAGCCAATCGGTGCCAGCGGGCCATCGAGCACGCGCACGACCTCGCCGATGGTGATCTTCTTGGCCGGCTTCGCCAGGCGGTACCCGCCAAACTTGCCGCGGGCGCTGGTCACATAGCCGGCCTCTTTCAGCGCCTGCATGATCTGCTCAAGGAACTTCACCGGCAGCTGCTCGTTGTCGGCCAGCTCGGCGACCTGCACCAGCGACCGACCCACCTCGGCGGCAATGCCAAGGTTGATCAGCGACCGGAGCGCATATTCGCCTTTTTTCGAAAGCTTCATTTGGGCACTTTTGTAATCTACATTAAACTGGTAGGGATTAAGGCAAGCCCTGATTTTGAATTTTTTACGCTATGACGCGACCGGCGGATCCGGCGTGTTCGACACTGGGGTATCTGGCCGGAGGTTTTGGCCGCAATGAGGCGCAAAAGGCACAGGATGCCCTTTCAGGCAGGGCTCAGGTCGGACCTTGATACTCGGGGCTCGCTGGGTTGGCGGGGGTTTCTTACCGCGGATTTCATGGATTTGGCGCGGGAGACAGAGGAGTCCTCACGGACCGTCGCGTTGCGATGCGCGCAACGCGACGGTCCGTTCGGGCTTGGGAGACGATCCGGTTTTGTCGGGTCCCCTCGAACCCGCCCTGCGGACTGCGCAGCGACGCAGTCGGTGCGCAGTCCGCAGGGCCTCGTCCGTCTCATCCGCCAAAATTGTGAAATCCGTGGTCAAAAACCCCCACCGCAAACAATAGGTTGCGCCTCTTGCGCCTTCTCGCGGCCAAGAGCGGCCGGCCCTCAAAGTCGGATGCGGAGGCCGTCGTAGGCCAAGCGGACGGATTCGGGAAGGCCGGTTTCGGTTTCAGCGTGGTCGCTGACGTGGGTCAGGTGCGTGAGCCAGGTGCGCGGCGCGCCGATTTCGCGGGCGGCGTCGACTGCCTCGGCGATGCTCATGTGCGACGGATGCGGCATGGGTCGCAGGCCATCGAGGACCACGGCATCCGCACCGCGGGCGAGTTCGACGGCGGCGGGCGTGAGGGTCTTGCAGTCGGTGTAGTACACGAACTTCCGTCCGGAACTGCGCTCCGTGAAAACCAGTCCCAGTGTCTCGACGCCGCCATGCGGCAGCAGCGTCGACTGGATTGTCCCCTGGGGCAGGTCCAGGAGCGTGGGCATCGCGAGCAGGCGGAAGGCGGCGTAGCCCTTGGCCACGGGACGCTCCGCGACCGCGTAGGGAAAGATCGACTGCACGCGATTGATCGCGAGCTCGGTCGAATAGACGGTCAGCGCCTGCCCGCCGATGAGATCGCAGAATCGCCGCAGATCATCCATGCCTGTGATGTGATCGGCGTGCCCGTGGGTGAGGATGAAGAAATCCATCCGGCGGACGTCCTCGCGCAGGCACTGCAGGCGGAACTCGGGCGGCGCGTCGACCTGGATGTGCAGGCCGTCCATCACCACATGGATCGAGGCCCGGGTGCGCCGGTTGCGCGGGTCGGGCGACCGACATACGGCGCAGTCGCACGCGATCATGGGGACGCCCTGCGACGTGCCGGAGCCGAGAAAGATCACTTCCATGGTTGGGAGACGGAACACCGGCGTCACGGGGAAGTGAAGGGCAAAGGTGGGGCGCGCCGTTACCCGCGCCCCACCCCGCCTTTCCCGTTCATCTCCCATCCCCCGGTGCCCATGCGGCAGGCACGGAGGACCCGGGGATGCGGTGACGATAGCAGAACGCGGGAAACCGCCTAGCTAGCCTTTGGTCTAGGTTGACGAGCGGTTTTTCGAATTCCGGATTTTGGATTCCGGATTCCGGATTTCTTTCTTCGGGGACTATTGCTGCGGCGCTGGGTTGGTCGGGGTTCTCGCATGGCAGCTTAACCACGGATTTCGGGAACGCGGCTCGGAGGTCGATCGAGGTCCCGCAGAGTGGCGAGCGACTCGACGTCGCTCGCCACTCTGCGGGACGAATTGGAGGGGATCCGGTTCCTTACGTCCCTCACCCACGTGTTGAGCGGAAGAGATACGACCCATTCCAGGCTCACCGGATTGACCAACCAAAGTCCTCGCGGGACCGGCGGCGCGTGCGCCGCTGGTTCCGCGAGGATTCTCCGGCTCAGGCTCTCCCGCGAAAATCCCAAAATCCGTGGTCAGAAAACCCCCGCCCACCCCACGCTCTGCATCTACGCCGGCGACGCCCGCAGGCACCGGGCACAAAAAAAGGCGCCCCGCCGAAGCGGGGCGCCCGAGTGGTTCGCAGGGAGTGAGGATCGACTTAGTAGTCGCCCATGCCGCCCATGCCACCGCCGCCCGGAGCCGGATGCGGTTCCTTCTTCTCCGGGATCTCGGTGATGATGGCCTCCGTGGTGAGGAGGAGACCGGCGATCGAGGCGGCGTTCTGGAGGGCGGTGCGGGTGACCTTCGTCGGGTCGACCACGCCGGCCTTCAGGAGGTCCTCGTAATCGCCCGTGGCGACGTTGTAGCCGTAGCTGCCCTTGTTGCTGAGGACGTTGCCGACGACCACCGCGCCCTCGACGCCGGCGTTGGCGCAGAGCTGGCGGAGCGGGTGCTCGATCGCGCGACGCACGATCTGCGCGCCGATGGCCTCGTCACCCTCGAGCTTGAGGGTCTCGATGACCTTCGCGGTGCGGAGCAGCGCGACGCCGCCGCCGGCGACGATGCCTTCCTCGACGGCCGCGCGGGTCGCGTGGAGGGCGTCCTCGACGCGGGCCTTCTTCTCCTTCATCTCGGCCTCGGTCGCGGCACCGACGTTGATCACGGCGACGCCACCGGCGAGCTTCGCGAGGCGCTCCTGGAGCTTCTCGCGGTCGTAGTCGGAGGTCGTCTCCTCGATCTGGCGGCGGATCTGCTTCACGCGGCCCTGGATGTCGGACGACTTGCCGGCGCCCTCGACGATCGTGGTCTTCTCCTTGTCGACGACGATGCGCTTGGCCTTGCCGAGGTCGCTGACCTGGATGTTCTCGAGCTTGAGGCCGAGGTCCTCGGTGATGCAGCGGCCGCCGGTGAGGATCGCGATGTCCTCGAGGATGGCCTTGCGGCGGTCACCGAAGCCGGGCGCCTTGACGGCGGCGACGTTCAGCGTGCCACGGATCTTGTTCACGACGAGCGCGGCCAGGGCCTCGCCCTCGACTTCCTCGGCGATGATGAGGAGGGGCTTGCCGGTCTTGGCGGTGGTCTGGAGGATCGGGAGGAACTCCTGGAGGTTGGAGATCTTCTTCTCGTGGATCAGCACGTAGGCGTCCTCGAGGATGGCCTGCTGGGTCTCCGCGTTGGTCGCGAAGTAGGCCGAGAGGTAGCCCTTGTCGAACTCCATGCCCTCGACGACGTCGAGCGTCGTGTCGATGGACTTGGACTCCTCGACGGTGATGGTGCCGTCCTTGCCGACCTTGTCCATGGCCTCGGCGATCTTGCCGCCGATCTCGGTGTCCCAGTTGGCGGACACGGTGGCGACCTGGCGGATCTCCTCGGTGTCGTTCACCTTCTTGGAGATCTTGGCGAGCTCGGCGACGGCGGCGGTGACCGCCTTGTCGATGCCGCGCTTCAGGTAGACCGGGTTGGCGCCGGCGGTGACGCTCTTCAGGCCCTCGCGGAAGATGCCCTCGGCCAGCACGGTGGCGGTCGTGGTGCCGTCACCCGCGGCGTCGGAGGTCTTCGAGGCGACTTCCTTGACGAGCTGGGCGCCGATGTTCTCGAACGGATCCGGGAGCTCGATCTCCTTGGCGACGGTGACGCCGTCCTTCGTGACGGTCGGCGAGCCGAATTTCTTGTCGATCACGACATTCCGGCCCTTGGGCCCGAGGGTGACCTTGACGGCGCGGGAGAGAACCTCGACGCCCTTGAGGATTTTCTGACGAGCGGCCTCGTCGAAGATGAGTTGTTTGGCAGGCATGATAATGGATTAGTGCTTAAAGGTTGGGATTGATTCCGCGGCTCAGCCGATGACGCCGAGGATGTCGTCCTCGCGGACGAGCGTGTACTTCTTGTCGCCCAGCTTCACCTCGGTGCCGCCGTACTTGCTGATGAGCACGGTGTCGCCGACCTTGACCTCGAACGGCGTGACCTTGCCGTTCTCGTCCTTCTTGCCCGTGCCAAGGGCGATGACCTTGGCCTCCTGGGGCTTCTCTTTGGCGCTGTCCGGGATGATGATGCCTCCGCGGACCTGCTCTTTTTCCTCGATGTGTTCGACGAGAACACGATCACCGATGGGCTTGATTTTGACGTTAGCCATATGATGTGGGTTTGGGTTGAAGGGTGGTTTTCTGTCGTGGGTTTCAGCAAAGCGCGCCCGCCGCGGGAACCGCGGCCGGCGCGCAAAGAGTGAGGGTTACTTCTTGGACTTGTCGTCGTCGACGACCTCGAAATCGGCGTCGACCACGTCGGCCTGCTTCTCGGTCTTCTTGCCGGCGGACGGCTTGGGCTGCTCTTCCTGCGCGCCCGGGGTCCCGGCGGCGCCGGCGGCCTGGGCCGCCTGCTGCGCCTCGGCGTAGAGTTCGCCGCCCAGCGCCGAGAGCTTCTCGGTGGCGGCCTTCATGCGCGCGCCGTCGTTGCTCTCGAGGTCCTTCTTCGCGTCGGCGAGCGCCGCCTCGATCTTGGACTTCTTGTCGGCCGGCAGCTTGTCGCCCGCCTCCTTGAGCGTCTTCTCTAGCTGGTAGATCGTGCTGTCGAGCTGGTTCTTGGTCTCGACCGCCTCGCGGCGCTTGCGGTCCTCCTCGGCGTGGAGCTCGGCCTCCTTGGTCATCTTCTCGACCTCGTCCTTCGAGAGGCCGGAGGAGCCCTGGATGGTGATCTTCTGGTCCTTGCCGGTGCCGAGGTCCTTCGCCGACACGTGCAGGATGCCGTTCGCGTCGATGTCGAACGTCACCTCGATCTGCGGGGTGCCGCGCGGCGCCGGCGGGATGCCGTCCAGCTTGAACGTGCCGAGGATCTTGTTGTCCCGCGCCATCGGGCGCTCGCCCTGCAGGACCACGATCTCGACGCCCGGCTGGTTGTCGCTGTAGGTGGAGAAGATCTGGGTCTTCTTCGACGGGATCGTCGTGTTGCGCGGGATCATCGCGGTGGCGACGTCGCCGGCCGTCATGATGCCGAGCGTGAGCGGGGTCACGTCGAGCAGGAGGACGTCGCGGACGTCACCCTTGAGCACGCCACCCTGGATGGCGGCGCCGACGGCGACCACCTCGTCCGGGTTCACGCCCTGGTGCGGCGGCTTGCCGCCGAGGTTCTTCGCGATGTCCACGACCTTCGGCATGCGGGTCATGCCGCCGACGAGCACGAGCTCATCGATCTGCGCGGAGGTCAGGTCGGCGTCCTTGAGGCAGTTCTTGAACGGCTGGATGCAGCGCTCGAACAGCGAGTCGCAGATCTGCTCCATCTTCGCGCGGCTCAGCTGCACGTTGAGGTGCTTCGGGCCGGACGCGTCCGCCGTGATGAACGGCAGGTTGATGTCGACCGACTGCGTGGACGAAAGGGCGATCTTGGCCTTCTCGGCCTCTTCCTTCAGGCGCTGGAGCGCCATCGGGTCCTTCCGGAGATCGATGCCGTTCTCCTTCTTGAAGGTCTCGACGAGCCAGCCGATGATGGCGTCGTCCCAGTTGTCACCGCCGAGGTGCGTGTCGCCGTTCGTGGCCTTCACCTCGAACACGCCGTCGCCGA
>DAOQKI010000019.1:0-43302 GCA_035334485.1 Opitutaceae bacterium | reverse complement strand
GGCACCCGCCTGTATGTCTGGCAGCATGCCACGGCGCCCGACATGCCGGCGCTGATCACGCGCTCGAACGGCACCCCAATGGCGCTGCAGAACTTCTGGACGGGCTACGGCTTCAACTCCGACGTGCTCCTCTCGAACTCCACCAGCAGCAACCCGAGCTGGACCAGCCCGCGCGGCTTCTACGAGGCCGCCGTCGCCACCGAGATCAACGTGGCGAAGGCGCTGCAGGGCAAGACGGTCCCGAATCAGCGCGAGCTCCAATACAGCCTCATCACCAACTACGCGTTTGAGGACGGACGGCTCCGCGGCGTGGCCGTCGGCGGCGGCTGGCGCTGGGCCCAGCGCGCGATCGCCGGCTTCTACGGCGACCCGACCAAGAAGGACTCGAGCGGCAACATCGTCGCGGCCGACCTGGCCCGCCCGATCTACGTCCCGGCCGAGGGTCACCTCGATCTCTGGGCGTCCTACAGCCGGAAGGTCTTCAACAACAAGGCCGTGATGAAGATCCAGCTCAACATCCGTGATGCGCTGGAGAACGGCAAGCTGCAGCCGATCGCCTACAACCTCGACGGCTCGGCCTTTGCCTATCGCATCATCGACCCGCGGCAGTGGTACGCCTCGACGTCGTTCGACTTCTGAGTTTCGCCGGGAATCGGCCCGGCTTTCGTTTGGTTCAATTGGTATGGATCGAAGCACCCCCGCCACCCGGCGGGGGTGCTTTTCTTTTCGCGGGCGCAGACGCTCGGGATCCGAAGTTTGGGATTCGAAATGAGTAAGTCGGAGAAGCGATCCTGCCGGGAACTACCGGCCCAGCCTCGAATCGCATTTCGAATTCCGATTCTCTGGATTTCGAATTTTCCACCTGCATCCCTCGGCGGCTTGGGCTAGCACTCGGTCCCAATGACGTTGTCGCCGCGGATCTGGCTCCCGGGCCTAACCCTCGTCCTGGCGATCCTGCTCGCCTGGTCCAACACCGGGGCGGCGCCCTTCGTCTTTGATGACCGGGCGGCCATCCTCGACAACCCGACGATCCGTGACCTCGGCCAGCTCGGCGCCGTGCTCACTCCGCCGGCGGACGGCCACGCGGTGGGCGGACGCCCGCTGGTGAATCTCTCGCTCGCGCTCAACTACGCCTGGGGTGGAACCGATCCGCGCGGCTACCACGCCGTCAATCTCGCCATCCACGCGCTGGCCGCGCTCGTGCTCTACGGCCTCGTCCGGCGCACTCCTTGGCCCGCGCCCCTGCGCGACCGGGCCGCCCTCGGCGCCTTTCTCGTGGCCCTGCTCTGGAGTCTGCACCCGCTGCAGACCGAGACGGTCACCTGCGTGGTGCAGCGGACCGAGTCGCTCTGCGCGCTGTTTTACCTGCTCGTGCTCTACGGGGTGGTGCTCGTCGGCACGGCCTCGTCGCCGCTGAGGATCCGACTGGGCACGACGCTTGCCGTGGTTGCGGCCTCGCTCGGCATGGCCACCAAGGAGGTCATGGTGACTGCGCCGGTGGTGGCGTTCCTTTACGACCGGACGTTTCTCGCCGGTTCCTGGGGCGAGGTCTGGCGGCGTCGGCGGGGACTCTATCTCGGGCTGGCGGCGACGTGGGTGATCCTGGCGATCCTGGTCTGGCAGGGCAGCGGCGCACGCGGCACCGCGGCGGGCTGGGGTGGCGGCGTCGGCACCGTGTCGTATCTGCTGCTGCAGGCGAAGGCGGTGGCGTGGTACCTGCGACTCGTCCTCTGGCCAAGTCCGCTCGTGGTCGACTACGGCCCGGCTTCGCCGGTGGCGCTCGGGGAGGTGCTGGGCCCGCTGGCTGTCGTTGCCGCGCTGCTGGCCGTGACCTTCTGGGCGCTTGTTCGGCGGCCGGTCCTGGGTTTTCTCGGCGCGGCGTTCTTCCTGATCCTCGCGCCGAGCTCGAGTCTGGTGCCGCTCTCCGCCCAGGGCATGGCGGAACACCGCATGTACCTGCCGCTCGCCACGCTGGTCGTGCTGCTCGTGGCCGGCCTGCTGCGCGTGTTGGGCCGCGTCGCGGGGGCGGTGGTTGTCCCGATTGCGCTGCTGGCGGGCCTGATGACCTGGCAGCGCAACGCGGTTTATGCGAGTGAAGTGTCACTTTGGACCGACACCGTGGCGCAGGTGCCCGCGAATGTGCGCGCCCGGGTCAACCTCGGGGCGGCCCTGGTGGAGGCGGGTCAGCCCGCCGCGGCCGCGCTCCAGTTCGAGGCGGCGAGGCGCCTGCAGCCCAACGCGCCGGAGCCGCACGCGAACCTCTGCCACGTGTACCTGAAGCTGGGCCGGGTGGACGAAGCGGTGGCCGAAGGCGAAGCCGCGCTCGCCCTCGCACCGGGCCAGGGGATGGCAGCGCTCAATCTCGCGGAGGCGCTCTACGAAAGCGGCAACGGGCTCGCGGCGGGCCGCCGGTTTTCCCGGGCGATCGACGCCTACCGTCGGGCGGTCGCGCTGGTGCCCGGCTACGCCGCCGCGCGCAACAACCTCGCGAACGCGTTGCTCGTCACGGGCGAGGTGGACGCCGCCATTGCCGAGTACCGCGAGGTCCTGCGGCTTCGTCCCGATGACCGCTCCGTCCAGGAGAACCTCGCTCAGGCCGAGGCGATCAGGACGGCACGCTGAGCCGACCCACCAGTAGGGACCTGCGGCGCCGCCGCGCTCACTTCCGCCTGGAGGGCGGGATAAGGCTGTCGGCCAGCTCGAGCAGTCGGTCGTTGGGCCACGTCGCGCCCACCGCCTTCATCTGGGCGAGGAGATTCACGAGGTTGTCCGGCGACAGCTGCCGGAGGTCGTGCTCGGTTATGTTCTCGAGCGCGCGATCGACCTCCTGTTTGGCCAGATAGTACTGGCCCGCCGCGGCCATCGCATTCGCCACGCGCACACGGTCCGACAAGGCGAGGGGCGGGTTGCCCGCCAGCTGCTGCTGGAGGACCGAGGCTGCACGGCTGTAGGCGGCTTGGTCGTGCCGGCGCATGGCCAGCTCGACGCGCAGGGCGGTGACGGCCGGCTCGTCGGGAAACGCGGCCAGCTCCGGCACCAGCTTCTGCGCGTCGTCGACGCGGTTCATCCCGAGGAGAAAATCCGCGGTCCGCACCATCGCGAGCGCCGGCGAGAGGTCCGGCACGACCTCGTAGACCCGCACCTGCTGCTGCGCGAACGCCGGGTTGCCCGGCAGGGTGAACGGCACGAGTTGGAGCCAGGGCGGCGGGACGGGCGCCGAGAGGAGCCGCACGATGAACGCGTCGCGGGGGATCGGCTGGTCCGCTGGCACGCCGCGCGCGAGCCGCGCGTAGACGCCCTCGAAGCCGTCCCACGAGGCGACGACGAGATGGGTGATGCCGCAGCGTTTCACGATCGCGCGGGCCTGCTCGTCGGTGGGCGCCGCGTACAGGTCGGCCGCCGACTTCAGTCCGGCGAGGTTCTCCCAATAGAGCGTGCCGACGCCGCGGAGGCCGCCGTGGTAAACGAGGGTCGTGGTCAGGGACGGCGAGGCGGCGACCACCACCGGCTGGTGGCCGGCCCGCTGCCGCAGCCAGTGGGCGACGTCGCGCTCCGCGAGCGCATGAAGATCGTCGACGCCGATCTCCGCCGCCCGCACAGTCGCGCCAAGGGCCGCGACGACCCCGGGTAGCAGCAGCACCGTGCCGCCCACGAGGGCCCAGCGACGGAGATCGAACACGGGCGCCGGCGTGCCGAACGGCGGGAGGGTGCCGAGGAGATTGCCCGCGGTGCCGGCGGCGGGCATGCGGCGCCCGACGACGACGAACAGCGGGAGCAGCAGCGTGCACTCAAGGCCCCACCAGCGCACCTGGGCGAGCATCAGGGGCAGCACGACCAGCGCGGGCCCGAGGGCCATCACGAGCTGCGAGCGGGCGAACCGCGAGCGCCGCTGCGAGATGGCCACGGCCGCGAAGACCAGCACCGCCAGCGGCCAGAGGGCGGAGGTCGCCGCCCAGCTGTAGTCGGCGCGGCTCAGGTAGGTGGGCAGGCTCTGGAACTCGGCGATGTACTCGTGGTGCAGCTGCCAGAGGAACGGGTTGGCGACCCGGAACACCGTCTCGCCGCCCGCCCAGAGCACAATGGCCGGCGTCGCGACCAGCGCCGTGGCCAGCCCGCCGGCGAGCAGGTTCCAGCGGCGCGGCACCGGCGACGACCCGCAAGCCAGCCAGGCCAGCCGGCAGAGGGTCTCGCCGGCGGCGAGCCAGGCGATGGCGTAGAGGGGGTGGTTGACTTCGAGCCGGAAGCCGAAGTGGAACGGGGCGTATTCGTACAGGTAGCCGAGGATGCTGACGCCCGCGCCGGCGCCGCCCCAGATCCGGAAGAACGTGGGATGGCGCGTCCAGGCGTTGCCCGGCTCGGCCCCGCGGCCCACCCAGCACGCCGTCGCGCCGCCCAGGCCCAGCCCGAGGAGGACCGGGAGCTGCGTGGCCGCGCTGATCCAGAGGCCGAACCCGCCGGCCACGCCGCTCGCGATCACCCACGGCAGCGAGCCTTGGCGCGTGTCGGACGCGAGGATGAAGCACAGCACGCTCAGCAGCGCGCAGGTGTTCGCCAGACCGTGGTGGTCGGCGTAGCCCGCGACAAAATCAACGGTCAGCGGGAGCATCGTGACGAGACCGGCCGCGAAGAACGCCGCCGCCGCACCCGAGCAGCGACGCGCGATGACCGGCGTGAAGCCCAGGATCAGCAGCCCCAGCAGGATGGGGCCGGAGAACACCGCGGCGCGCTCCAGCGTGATGCCCGCTGGCGCCCCCGATATCGCGCGATCGATCCCCGCCAACTCGCGCACCCACCAGCGGAACGGCGCCGCCCAATGCACGTCGCGCCCGGTCGGGGCGCCGTCATAGTCCACGTGCCGCATCCGCCAGAGGCCCTCGGCCGACGCCTGCTGCGCCTGCATGATCCAGTGGTACCCGTCGAGGTCGCGGTCCGGCAGCAGCAGCGAGCGCTTGCCGTCGGCGTAGCCGGTCGGGGAGGAGCGGTCCACGGCCGGGGCGTCCACCGTGACGCCGTAGGTGCCGGAAACCTCCCGGATGTGGCGCCACCGCACGCCGGTGTCCCACGTGAAGTACGCGAGCGCCGCAATGACGACGAGGATCCACGCCTTGTCCCGGAAATCCACTGCGGGCGAGCGGGTACTCGTGGGCAGCGAGGAGGAGGGCATGGCGACGTTCCGGGCATGATGCGGACGATCATCGCGAAATACACAGAAATCTCGTGGGCCGGGCCTAGGGATTTCCCCTCGGTCCGGAGCGAGGGTGTCTCCGCCCGCGGCTGAGCTCGTACTGTCTGACCGGCGTCCCGTTGTGCGGGCGACGCGGGTCGATTGGCTTGCCGGCAACCCCACCCCATGCACCTCGGCAGCCTGCATGTCCTCGACCTGCTGATCATCGTCTCTTACCTCGCGGCGGTGCTGTACATCGGCCGGCGCGCCGCCGGCGCCGCCGCCTCGGAGGAGGGCTTTTTCCTCGCGGGCCGGAAGCTCGGCAAGCTGTACCAGTTCTTCCTCTCGTTCGGCAACGCGACCGAGCCGCAGGGCGCGGTGAGCACGGCGAGCTTCGTCTACCAGCAGGGCGCCCCGGGCGCGTGGCTGTCGTTCCAGACCGTTTTCATGAACCCATACTTCTGGTTCATGAACGTCTGGTTCCGCCGGGTCCGGCTCACGACCGTCTCGGACCTGTTCGAGGACCGCTTCGGCAGCCGGGGCCTCAGCCTCGCCTACGCGCTGTTCCAGATCATGGTGGCGTGCGTCTTCCTCGGCTTCGGCAACGTCACGGCCTACAAGATCGCCTCCTCGCTCGTGGTGAAGGACCCCGCGGCCTGGACCGCGGCGGACCAGGCCGCGGTGGACGGCTACCACGAGCTGAAGCAGCTCGAGCGGCAGCAGGCGGCCGGCCTGCTGGTGGCGGAGGACGCCGCGACGCTCGCACAGCTACGCGAGCGCAACGCGCGCGGCGAGCTGCACAGCTACATCACGGTGCTGAACGACGTCGCCTTCTACACGATCTTCGCGCTCGTGGTCGGCACCTACATCGTGCTCGGCGGCATGGCGGCGGCCGCGGTGAACGAGGGGCTGCAGAGCATCCTGATCATCGTCTTTTCCCTGCTCCTGATCCCCACCGGCCTGCATGCGATCGGCGGCTGGTCCGCGCTGGGCGAGCGCGTGCCGCGCCGGATGTTTGACCTGTTCGGCGCGGGCGGCACCGAGCAGTTCTCCGCGTGGAGCCTGCTGGCCATCCTGCTGGTGAGCCTCGTCCAGATCCACGGGCTCAGCCACAACATGGGCATCTGCGGCTCGGCCCGGAACGAGTTCGCGGCCCGCTTCGGCGTCTCGGGTAACTACCTCAAACGGTTCATGATCATCCTCTGGGCCTTTGCCGGGCTGATCGCGGTGGCCCTGTTCGGCGTTGGGGGACTGTCAGATCCCGACTCGACCTGGGGCGCGCTGTCGAACCGGCTGCTCGGCCCGGGCCTGATCGGCCTGATGCTCGCGGGCGTGCTCGCCGGCACGATGTCGACGCTGGCCGCCAAGGCGCTCGCGATCTCCTCGCTCTTCGTCCGCAACGTCTACCGGCAGGTCTGGCCCGACCTCTCGCAGGAGCGCGGCGTGTTCTTCGCCCGCTGCACCATTGCCGCCGTCCTCGCCCTTGGCGCGGTCTCGGCGTGGCTGATGGGGGACTTCCTCTCGATCGTGAACCTTGTCCTGACGGTCAACGTGCCGTTCGGCGCGAGCGTGCTCCTGGTCTATTTCTGGCGGCGCCTGACGGCGCCGGCCGTGTGGGCCTGCGTGCTTCTGTCGACGCTGGTGATTTTGGTGGTGCCGTGGACCGCGGCGCGGGTGCCCGCGCTCAGCCACGATCAGTCCCTCGCGCAGGTCAGCGTAGCGCCAAACGGCCGCCCGGCCGGCGTGTACTTCGCGTCGGTGGTTCACCAGGACTCACGCGACCTGGCGAGCCCGCTGGTGGGCAGCGGCCGCTTCAATCTCGAATGCTGGATCCTCTCCCGGGCCGGGGTGCCGGTCGCGCGCTACACGCCGAACGAGCGGCTGACCGCGCAGTTCTTCTTCGACGGGCTGTTCCCGTTCGCCGTGCTGGTGCTCGTGAGCCTCGTGACCCGACGCACCGACGCGTCACGCGTGGCGCAGTTCTACGGGAAGATGAAGACCCCGATCGGGGAGACCCCGGAGCTGGAGGCGGCGGCGATGGAGGAGACCCGCCGGACCCCCGGGCGTTTCGACCACACGAAACTCTTCCGCTGGTCGGACTGGGAATTCTGCCGCTGGGACCGCGTGGACACAGTCGGCTTCCTGGTCTGCAGCGCGCTCAGCGGCGGCATCATCGCCCTCTTCATCTTCGTCCTGCACCTCGCGGCGGCGTGAGAATTCACAGGAGCTAACGGAGGGAACGGAGAGCAATCCGTTAGGCTACGTTCGTTCACGCTGATGGTCTCAAACCGGATTGGCGCGGACAGACGGATTTCCCTCCGTTCCCTCCGTTGCCTCCTGTGAAAATCGGATAGCTCTTTATTGGGCCGCCAACTTGGCCACTTTGAAGTGCGCGATCTCCAGCCGGCTTTGGACGGTGCGGAAGGCGAACCAGCCGGAGGTCAGCGGGGCGGGGTCCTGGAAATCGAAGACGACTTCGCCGTCGCGTGACCACCGGGTGCGGCCCGTGCCGTCGACCGTGATCTCGATGTGGTACGTGTGGTCCGCCTGAAGCAGGAACTTCGGGGCGCCGAGGTCGTGCTGGGGCAGCAGTGGCTTGTGCCCGGTGCCGTCGTAGCGCCGGAAGCGGGTCGTGGTGTTGGCGTTGCCGCCGTAACCGACGTAGTACGTGCGGAGCGTGTCGTAGGCGGCGAATTTCCCGTCGCGGGCGTGTCCCGGGGCGAACGGCGGGACGGCGGCGTCACCGATCTCGGAAGCCATCCAGAAACTGTTGAGATCCGAGACGCGTGCCTTGGACGACAAGGTAACGTCGTACGAAATGCGGATGGGGGCGGTGAGTCGCGGGCGGAACCAAACGGTGCAGCCGCCCTGGTCCGCGATGATGAGCGTGCCGTGTTCGATCCCGACGGACCCGCCCGGCTGCTGTTCCACCGCCCACTGGCTGAGATCGCCGGCAAAGTCGTCGGTGTACAAGGTGTTCTCAGCCGCGAATAGGCCGGTCGAGCAAAGCACCAGGAGGCCCAGCAAAGTCCGCATGCCTGAATCTCGGTCGAGAGTAGCGGTCAGGCCACCTAAAAGGTGAGGCATTGATTTGGTGAGGCATGCCTGCCTTGCGGATCAGCGGGTCGACGGTGGCTTTTTTTAACCACGGAATTCACGGATCGCACGGATCGGGCAAATCCTCGCGGACCTTCGGATTGAGCTTCGCCCAATCCGAAGGTCCGCTTGGCGTTTGGGAGCTGAAGACCTGAGGCTGTTGTTCACGTGCCAGCTGGATTGGTCAGGCATCAGCTCCCCAAGGCCGAGCGGACCAGTGCTCAAACGGAACGAATGAGTGCTGGTCCGCGAGGATTCGTCTGATCTGTGCGATCCGTGAATTCCGTGGTTAAAAAAGGCCCCTCCGCGAACCAACCCGCCAAGCTCCCCGCAAAATCTGACTGTTCCACGCACGGCCCCACTCGCCTCCGGGCGCAAATTGCCCATCCTTGCCCGATCATGCGCCCCGCACTGTTCGTGTGCTTTCTGCTGTCGTGCCTGACTCTCCGTTCCCAGACCCCGCCGCCCGACCTCGCGGCGAACCCGGCGGCCGAGACCGGCGGGCTCAATCCGCATCTGCCCACGCTCTTCGTCGCCGGTGACTCCACAGCAGCGCGCAACAACGGGAATCCCGTCCAGGGGTGGGGTGTGCCGTTCGCCAGCTACTTCGACCCGGCCAAGATCAACGTCGCCAACCGCGCGCGGGGCGGGCGCAGCAGCCGGACGTTCATCACGGAAGGATTGTGGGATCACCTGCTCGCCGAGGTGAAGGCTGGCGATTTCGTCCTCATCCAGTTCGGTCATAATGACGGCGGGGCGATCAATGAGGAGCCGCCCGGCTCCACGCGGCCGCTCCGGGCGCGCGGTTCGCTGCCCGGCCTGGGCGAGGAGACGCGGGAGATCGACAATGTGCTGACCAAGAAGCACGAGGTCGTGCACACCTACGGCTGGTACCTGCGCAAGATGATCGACGACGTGCAGGCCAAGGGGGCGACGCCCGTGGTGCTGTCGCTCACGGTCCGCGACTACTGGAAGGACGGGAAAATCGAGCGCGGTTCCGGCTCGTTCCGGGTTTGGGCGCGCGAGGTCGCCGCCCAGGCGCACGTCGCGTTCGTCGACGTGTCCCGCCTCATGGCGGATCATTACCAGGCGCTGGGCGCCGAGGCGAGCCACCCGCGGTTCACGCCGGACCACACGCATCCCAACGTCGGCGGTGCCGAGGATCACGCGGCCGGCGTCGTCGCCGGACTGAAGGGCCTGCGCCCGAGCCCGTTCACGCCGTTCCTCTCTGCCAAGGGCGAGGCGGTGACGGTCGACCCGATTGGTTGGCTCAATCTCCCGGAACCAGCCGACCCGCGCCTGCCGTCGATCGTCCTGGTGGGTGACTCAACCGTCCGCAACGGCCGCGGCGACGGCGCGCAGGGCCAGTGGGGCTGGGGCGATTCGCTCGGCCGGCACTTTGATCCGGCCAAGGTGAACATCGTCAACCGCGCCATCGGAGGACTCAGCAGTCGCACCTTCATCACCCAGGGTCACTGGACGCGGGCGCTCACGCTGGTGAAGCCGGGCGACACCGTGTTGATCCAGTTCGGCACGAACGATTCGTCCCCAGTGAACGACACCCAGCGGGCCCGCGGCACGCTGCACGGGACCGGCGAGGAGACCCAGCAGATCGACAATTTGCTGACCAAGCAGCCCGAGACCGTGCACACCTACGGCTGGTACCTGCGTCACATGATACGTGACGCAAAGGCGGCCGGCGCAAAGCCGGTGGTGTGTTCACTCGTGCCGCGTAAGATCTGGAAGGACGGTCGGATCGCGCGCGCCGCCGACACTTGGGCGGGCTGGGCGAAGCAAGTGGCCGCGCAGGAAGGCGTCCCCTTCATCGACCTCAATGACCTCGTCGCCCGCCGCTACGAGGAACTCGGCGCGGACAAACTCGACCCGCTCTTCGGCGACAAGGACCTCCACACCAGCAAAGCCGGGGCAGACCTGACCGCCGAAATCGTGGCGACACAACTGAAGACGATCATGAGCGCGCCCGCGGCGCAGTAGCAGGTATTTGGTAGACGGTAGATAGCAGCTGGGGGATCGAATTCCCGGACTCTCTCGCCGCAAGAAGGCGCAGAAGGCACGCAGGCTAGACCGCTCTCCGACCGCTAGAGCCGTACCGCTAACTCCCGCCGCTCAATCCGATCTCGTCACTCGTCCCTCGTCACTTGTCACTCCGCCCAGCCCCGGCTGGGCGGAGCGTGGGTCCGTCGATCAGCTTGGCGGGGATGGTCGTGAGCGACGGCTGCTCGGGGACGCCGAATTCGTTGTGCAGGAGTTGGCCGATCACGAGCTCGGCCGCGCGGGCGCCGAGAAGGCCGCTGCGGAGGTCGACCGACGCGCAGTCGCCCTCGGTGCGGAGGGAGTTCAGGCAGACGAAGCCGTGGGTCTTCGGCAGCTTGGCGCCGGCGGCCCGCATCCATTCCATCGCGATCGGGAAGTGGCCCATCACGACGTCGGGGTTGTACTTCTTGAACCACGCCGTGAACTGCTCGCGCGTCACCTCGCGGACCTGGAGGGCCGGGATCTGGGTGATGTCGGGCAGGTATTTCTGCAGGGCGAGGAACGCGCCCTCCCATCGAAACTGCAGGCGCTCGTCGAGCGCGATCTCCATGAACAGCCCGGGCCGGCGGTAGCCGCGCGCGTGGAGCTCGCGCAGCAGCGCCACCATCGAGCGGTAGTGGTCCGAGCACACGCAGTGCAGCGGGGGATGGTCGATGAAGTAGTCGGCATACACCGCGGTGTAGCGGTGCCAGCTCAGTTCGCCGAGGTCCGGGAAGCCGACCGCCGGCAGCAGGATCAGGCCCTGGATCCCGCGGGTGTGGAGAATCGTGTCGAGGCGGCCGAGCGTGACGCCGTTGGTACCGACGACAAAGCGCTCGACCTTGAAACCGAGCTCGTCGGCCCGCGCCGCGATGCCGGCCGCGAGCGACTCATTGTAGCGGACAGCGAACGGGGTCTGCGGCGTCTGGATGATCTCCACGACGGCCAGCACGCCGCGGAACTGCTGGCCGCGCGAGCGGCGCAGCTGCGACATCACCGCGCCGGTCAGCGGGTTCCGCTCATAGCCGGCCGCCTTGGCCGCGGCGCGCACGCGGGCCACGGTCTCCGCCTTCACCCGCGGGGAGCCGCGGAGGGCGTCGGACAAGGTGGTTCGCGAGAGCCCAAGCTCTTTCGCGAGGGAACGCAGGGTAGGGGCAGCCATCCTCGATGCTAGGAGCCAAGTTTTGCGCCGGGACTCAACCCAATTTCCTGACGGTCCGAATTCATTCGCGCCGCGAATAGCGATTTCCGGCGCATGCTCTGGCGTCGCACTCCAACCCCTGCTTTCCTTTTCCACGAAGCACACGAAGACCACCAAGGTGAGGCCGCTGCCCCACTCCCGCTGCAGGACGGCTCCCTCATCTGACCTCGGTGATCTCGGTGATCTTCGTGGCCACCTCACTTCCCGCTGACTCCCATGAAGCCCCTGTCCCGTCGCGAATTTGTCCACAAGACCGCCCTCGCCGCCGCTGCGGCCCAGATTGTCTCGGAACTCCGCGCCGTCACTGCGCCGACCCAACCCGCCGCGAATTCTCCGGCGTCGGATCCGGGTCTGCCAGTCGTCCACTGGCTCGAGGGTGGCATTCCCGCGGTGCGCCCCGGCACGACCTGGGGCATGCCCTGGCCGCGGGGGAAACACGCGAAGGATACGAGTTTCTCACTGCACGGGCCCGACGGCGCCATCGTGCCGGTCCAGAGCTGGCCGCTCGCGTATTGGCCCGACGGCTCCCTCAAGTGGACCGCGCACGCGATTCCCGCGGGAACGGCCGCGACGGACAGCCTGCAGGTGACGGGGGGTGCGCCCGCCGTGCCCTCGGTCGCCCTTCACGTGACGGAGTCGGCCGACGCCATCACGGTCGACACGGGCGTGATGCGCGTGACCGTGGGGCGTTCCGGCGGCGTGCTGATCCGGAGTATCGTGCGCGACGGGCGCGAGATCGCCCGTGGCGGCCGGCTGGTCTGCCTGCGGGAAGACCGCGGCGCCGACACCGTGCGGACCGAGACCTTTGGCGGCGCCATTTCGCACGTCACCGTTGAGCAGTCCGGCCCGGTGCGGGCGGTGATCAAGCTTGAGGGTGCGCACACGGCCGGCGGCCGGTCCCTGCTGCCGTTTATCGTCCGCCTCTACTGTTACGCCGGCGGCGACGCGGTCCGGGTGATGCACACCATCGTGTACAACGGTGACCCGCAACGGGATTTCATTCGCGGGCTCGGCGTGCGGTTTGACGTGTTGCTCCGTGGCGAACTGCACGACCGGCATGTGCGGTTTTCGGGCCAGGCGGACGGCCTGTTCGCCGAGGCGGTGCGCGGGCTCACCGGCCTGCGGCGCGACCCGGGTCGCGAGGTGCGCGAGGCGCAGGTGGCCGGCCGAGCCACGCCGCCGACGGACACCTGGGACCGCGCGGTGCCGGGCCGGCTGCAATACGTGCCGGCATTTGCCGACTGGACGCTGTTCCAGCCGAACGCGGACGGCTTCGAGATCCGCAAGCGCACCAAGGCGGGCTACACGTGGATCACCGCGGCGCAGGGCCAGCGGGCCGGCGGGCTGGGCTACGTCGGGTCGCCGCAGGGCGGCGTGACCTTTGGGCTCCGGAATTTCTGGCAGAGCTATCCCGCCCAACTCGACATTCGCGGCGCCACGGGTGACGCGGCGGAGGTCACGGCCTGGCTTTGGGCGCCGGATGCGCCGGCGATGGACCTGCGGCCGTATCACGACGGCATGGGCCAGGACACCTACGAGAAGCAGTACAACGGCGGGCTGGAGATCACCTACGAGGACTACGAGCAGGGATTCGACTCCCCGGAGGGCGTGGCCCGCACGAGCGAGCTGTTCCTCTGGGCGGACCCCGCCACCCCGGCGCGCGAGGAGCTCGCGGCGCGGGCCCAGGCGGTGCGCCTGCCGCCGGTGCTGATGGCCTCGCCCGCCTACCTCCACGGCTGCGGCGTGTTCGGCGGCACGTGGACCGTGGTGGACCGCTCCTCCCCGGTGCGGGCGCGGCTGGAGGACCAGCTCGACTGGCACTTCGAATACTACCGCGACCAGCAGGAGCAGCGCCGGTGGTACGGCTATTGGAACTACGGCGACGTGCGGCACACCTACGACCCGGACCGTCACGAATGGCGCTACGACGTCGGCGGATTCGCGTGGGACAACTCGGAGCTCTCGACCGACATCTGGCTCTGGCTCCAATTTCTGCGGTCGGGCCGGGCGGACCTGTTCCGGTTCGCCGAGGCGATGACCCGGCATACCGGCGAGGTTGACGTGCACCATATCGGGCGGTTCGCGCCGCTCGGGTCGCGGCACAACGTCCTCCACTGGGGCTGCAGCGCCAAGCAGCTCCGCATCAGCACCGCGCTGAACCGGCGCTATTACTATTTCCTCACCGGCGACGAGCGGGTGGGCGACCTGATGCGCGAGCAGATCGAGGCGGTGCGCACGCTGAAGCAGTTCCCGCCCGGGCGGAAGCTCTTCGCCGCGGCGGAGCGGGGCGACCTCGCGCGCGAGGCGCCGACCGACCCGAACCTCGTGGGTGTCGGCTTCGGCACCGACTGGAGCGCAATTGCCGGCGCCTGGTTTACCGAATGGGAACGCACGGGCGACCCCAAGGTGCGGGACCGGCTGCTGGCCAGCATGCGCGGGATCGCGGCGCAGCCTCGGCGGTTCTTCACCGCGAGCGCGCCCATGCACCTCGACACCGGCGCCTACGAGGTCTCGACCTCGGACAAGGTCGCGGTCTCGCACCTCAGCGCGGTCTTCGGCCTGGTCGAGATCTGCGCCGAGCTCATCGAGCAGTTCGACATGCCGGAGTTCCGGCGGGCCTGGACCGAGTACTGCGAGCTCTACAATGCGCCGAAGGAGGTGCAGACCGCGCGACTCGGCGCCCCGTTGCGCGGCAACAATCTAACCTCGGAACACTCGCGGCTGACCGCCTACGCGGCCCGCCAGCTGGGCCGGCCCGATCTGGCCGAGCGGGCGTGGACCGAGTTTGCCAAGGGCGTGAAGGGCTGGAAGGCGCACCGGACCACGGTCCAGGGCTCCGCGGTCCTGCGGCCTGTCGAAGAGGCCGCCAACGTCTCGACCAACAGCACCAACCAGCTCGCCCTCGCCGCGATCGAGTGCCTCGCCTTCGCGGGCGACGCGCTGCCGGCGTCGTAATCGTGCTTCAGTCCCGGTCCCCGACCAACTCGGTGTGCGTCAGCTCGGCGAGCGCCGGGCGGTCGCCAAACCCGGGGACCGCGGCCGGGTCGGAAAAATAGACCGGCGCGTCGCGCTGCAGGGGGAGGATGGCGACGGTGAGTTCGCCGTGGGCCAGCTCGTCCGCGTTACGCCAGAGCGGAATCTCGAGGGGATCACCGTTGTAGAAATCGTCCATGACCAGGCGCCCGTTCACATACACCCGCGCGACGTCGCCGAGGTAATAGAGCCGCAGCATCGCCCGCGAGGGCAGGACCGCGGGGAGAGGGATGCGCCACCGTGCGGCCGCGGCAAAATCGGCGTCGGTCGCCGCGGCGGCGACGCCGTGCGGAGTGGAGGCCCGGCGAATGGCCCGCAGCGGGCCGGCCACCTGCGTCGGCACCGGCGCGAGCGTCTGCACGACGGCGGCCGGCTCTTCCGGGTCGAAGGCGGCCGCGCCTGTCACGGGATCAAATGTCAGGCGCAGCGAGTCCGCCTCGTTGAGCAGCACACAGTCGACGGTGCCATTGACCGTGACCGCCGATTCGCGACCGGGCGCGATGCCGGTGGCCACGGTGAGTCCGTCGGGCCCCGGAGCAACCTGGCCCCGATGGACTTCAAGGCGGGCGCCGCGGAACGCGAATTCCGCCGGAATCCCGGGCGTGACGGCGAAGTAGCAGGTGACGCGTCCGCCGGTGCGGACCCGTCCGACGGGTTGGGCGGAGGCCCATTCGAGAAAGGTGTTCTCGGCGAGGGCGAGCCGGACCGGCCAGATGAAGCCGGCACCGGCGGGCACGTTGACCGCCGTGGCGGGAAACTCGACCGGCTGGCCGGACGGGAACTCGAGGCGGAATTTCACGCCGTGCTTGGCCGGCAACTCACGCCCGCGTTCGTGGTTGTTCACGAACACGAACGCGCTGTGTCCGTCGGACCGCGCGGCCCAGCGCAGGGTGGCAGCATCCTCTTTTCCGCTCGGCCGGTGTTCGGGCAGGCTGGTCTCCATCGCGGCGAGGGATTCGCCGTAGGCATGGAGGAAATGATGCAGCCGCCGCAGCCGCTGTAAGTGCGGGCGTACCTGGCCGGCGGCTCCCAGCGGTGCCTGAAAGTCGTAGTTTTTAACCGGCAGGTCGTTCCAGTTGGTCGAAGCGGAGTCCTGCGACTCCATCAGCGGGGTGCGGCCCTCGGGATTCGTGCCGCCGTGGTACATGTAATAGCCGGGCCCGTTGGAGCCCGAGCCGAGCTTGACCAAGGTGGTTGCCTCGATGTCGGCCGGGTCCATCCGGATGCGGCGGTGGTACGCGCTCATCATGCCGCCGCCGATCTCGCAGGTGAGATAGGGATAGCGGGCCACATCGGGTTCGTCGCGCATCTCGCGCCGGCCGAGGGCCTCGTTAGCGATGTTGGCGTCGGTGCGCAGCGTCGAGAAATGGAATCCCGCCCAGTAGGTGCCCGGCATCGCCGCGAGCTCGCGGTCCCAGAACCCTTCCGCGTAGACGCCATACAGCGGGATGATCTCGCCGAACGGCAGGGGTGTCGCCAGCGCCGGCCAGCCGGTCCGCGTGTAGAGCGGCACGTCGAGCCCGGCCGCGCGCGCGAGCCGCTTCAGCTTCAACAGGTGGGCGGCCGGGCCGGGGAACTCGTTCTCGAGCTGCACGCCGATGATCGGGCCGCCGTCCTTCCAAAGCAGACCGCGGATCTGGGCGGCCACTTGATGGTACCATTGGTCGACCGACCGCAGGTACGCCGCGTCGTCCGTGCGCGTGTGCCCGCGAGCCACGATCCAGTCGGGCAAACCGCCATTGCGCACCTCGCCGTGGCACCAGGGGCCGAGCCGCACGATGACCTGCAGGCCGGCCGCTTGCGCCGCGGTGACAAACCCCCGCAGGTTCCGGTCACCCGACCAGTCCCACTGGCCCTCGACCTCCTCGTGATGAATCCAGAAAGCGTAGGTTGCCACCACGTCGACTCCGCCGGCGCGCATCTTCCGCAGCTCGGCGAGCCACTCCGTCGCCGGGTAGCGGGCGTAATGGAACTCGCCCATGACGGGAATCCAGCGCCGGCCGTTCCGGAGCAGGCTGCGCGTATCAAGCGTCAGTGTTGTGCCGTCCGGGGCGCGGTTCGAGCCGAGGGCGAATGCCGGTGGCGACGAAGGAGACGGAGCGGAGACCTTGAGGTTCATGGTGGCGGCGGAGACGGAAAACGGCAGCAGGACGGCGAGGGTCCCGCCCAGGATGGAGGCGCGAAACGCCAGACGGCGGGTCGCGCCCGCGGGGCTCTCAACGCGGGTCGACATGCTGGTCGGGCAGCGGATCCTCCTCCGGGGCGCGGCCGTCGGCCGTCGTGACGGTGAACCGGCCCGTGAGCCGGAGATCGGCGGATGACGCCCCGACCATTACCGTGAACCGTCCGGGTTCGACCGTCCAGTGGCCCGCCTCGTCGTACAAGGCCAGGTCGGCGGCCTGGAGCGTGAAGGTCGCCCGCTTCGTCTCGCCGGGAGCGAGGGCGAGGCGGGTGAAGCCGCGCAGGACGCGTTCGAAGCCGACGACGGACGAGTAGTCGTCGCGAAGATAGAGCTGCACGACCTCGTCGCCGGTCCGGTCGCCGCGATTGGTGACGTCGCAGGCCACCGTGACGGTGCCGGGCATGGCAAGGCGGTCGGGGGTGACCGTCAGGTGGGCGTACTCAAAACGGGTGTAGCTCAGCCCGTGGCCGAACGGGAACAGTGGTCCCTCGACCTGGCCGAAGTCGCGGTCTTGGGCGCCGGGATGAGTCGGGAAATTGTACGGAATCTGGCCGACGCTGCGCGGAAACGTCACCGGCAATTTGCCGGAGGGATTGGTGACCCCGAACAGCACGTCGGCCAGCGCGGCGCCGCCCTCCTCGCCGGGAAACCACAGCTCGACGATCGCGGGGACGTGGCGGGCGGCCCAGTTCACGCTGAGCGGACGGCCGTTGCTGAGGACCAGCACGAGCGGCCGGCCCGTGGCGTGCAGGGCCTCGAGGAGTTCCTGCTGGTAGCCGGGCAGGTTGAGGCTGATCCGGCTGGAGGACTCGCGGCACAGTTCGTCGGTCTCGCCCAGCACCGCGACGATGACATCCACGTCCGCGGCGGCCTGGACGGCGGCATCGATACCGCGGCGGACGTCGGCGCCCATCGGTTCCCTGAGCACGTCGCTGGCGGGCCAGTTCGCATCCTTCGCCGCGACGCCCTGGGCATAGCGCACCTCGGTCCCGGGGCCGACCAGGGCCTTGATCCCGGCGAGAGGCGTGACGAACTCCAGCCGCTGGGCGCCGTAGCGCGACCACCAGGCGTGCGGGTCGTCGGCGAGGGGGCCGGTGACGAGGATGCGTTTCATGCCGCGGCTCAACGGCAGCGCGCCATGGTCATTCTTCAGCAGCACGATCGCCTCGCGGGCGGCCCGGGCCGCGAGCGCGAGGTGGGCGGGCGAGCGGACGACCGCGGCGGCGTTGGACGGGTCGACGTACGGGCGGTCGAACAGCCCGAGCCAGAACTTCACGCGGAGGATTTCCCGGACCCGTTCGTCGATCAGAGTCGGGGCGAGGCGGCCGTCCCGCACGAGTTGACGCAGCGGGTTCACGTAGTCCCCGGGCATCGTGAAGTCGGTCCGGATGTTGAGCCCGGCCTCGACGGACTGACGGATCGCCTCGGCGTACGTGCCGGCGACGCGGTGCTTGGCATGGATGAACTCCACGGCGCCGCTGTCCGAGACGACATAGCCGCGGAAACCGTATTCCTTGCGGAGAATGTCGGTGAGAAAGAGGTGATTCGCTGCGACCGGGATGCCGTTGTAGTCGTTGTACGAGGCCATCACGCCGAGCGCCCCGCCGTCACGCACGGCGCGACGGAACGGCTCGAGCAGCACCGTCTGCACCTCGCGCCACGAGGCCTGCGGGTCGGTGCGCGCCGCGCCGTCGCGGCCGCCCTTGGGAATGCTGTAGACGGCGAAGTGCTTGAGCGTGGAGACGACCCCGGACTCCTGCAGGCCCCGGACCTGCTCGACGCCGAGCGCGGAGGTGAGGAACGGATCCTCGGAGTAGCACTCGACCACCCGGCCCCAGCGCGGGTCGCGCGAGAGATCGAGGACCGGCGAATAGACATTGGTGTAGCCAAGGGCGCGGCCCTCGGTGCCCGTGGCGCGGCCAATCTCACGGGCGAGGTCGGTGTCCCAGGTGCTGGCCACACCAACCTCCGCCGGGAAACTGGTGGCCCGCGAGTGCATCAGGCCGCGTATGCCCTCGTTGGTGAAGTCCGCCGGAATCCCGAGGCGCGTGCGCTCGAGGAACCAGCGCTGGACCTCGTTGATCGCCTGCGCGTGCCGCGACCACGGAAGATCGTTCGCGGGATCCGCAAGCTGGCTGTTCCAGCCGGTGTTGCCGTTGGCGTGCTCGTCGATGTTGCCGATGCCGTCCTTCCACAGGGCGCGATCCCACTCGGCGGTGGGCAGCTCGTCCTTGAGGACCCGCGGGAACCCGTAGAGCGTGGCCATCTGCGCGGTCTTTTCCTCCAGCGTCATGCGGCCAAGCAGGTCGGTGATGCGGTTCTCGACCGACACGGCGGGGTCCTCGTAGGGGTCCCGGACCCCGTTCTTGTTCAGGTCGATCCATCCGTCGTGGTAGAGACCGGCGACCGGCTGCGGTCGGATGAACCAGTTTTCCGGCGGCGGGGCGGCGAGCAGGCTGGAGGCGAGGAACAGGGAGAGGCCGAGGAATTTCATGCGGTTTCAGTGCGCGGCGGCGGGAATCCCGAAGGCGGGCGAGCCGTCGGCGTTCCAGCCGAGCGGCTGCACGCGGGTGTGACGGTTGGGGTCGTCAAGCGGGTCGCAGGTGATCTCGGCGTAGTCCCGCGCGTGGTAGACGATCAGGTCGGTGCGTCCTTCCGGCGTCGTGGTGAAGCAGTTGTGCCCGGGCCCGAACACCCCGTGCGCCGTGCTGCTGGTGAAGACGGGAGTCGGGGACTTCCGCCAGGACCGCGGATCGAGCAGGTCGGCGTCCTCGGCGGCCGACAGTAGGCCGAGACAGTACTCCGCGCCGGTGCCGGCGGCGGAGTAACTGACCCAGATCCGCCCGTGGCGGACCAGCACCGCCGGGCCCTCGTTCACGGCGAACCGCACCCGTTCCCAATCAAACTCCGGTCGGGACAAGCGCACGGCGGGTCCCGTCAGCTCAGTCGGTGACTTCATCCGCGAGATAAACAGGCAGGTGTTGGCCGCGAGCGCGGGATCGTGCTGAGCCCAGACCAGGTAGCGCACGCCGTGCACGGTGAAGGTCGTGGCGTCGAGGGCGAACGACTCCCACGGGGTGCGCAGCTGGCCGCGCTCGAGCCAGGGACCGTCCAGCGGGTTGGCGGCGGCACACTCAAGCACGTAGAGGCGGATGTCCCACTCGCGCTCGGCAGCGCCGGCGGCGAAGTAGAGGAACCAGCGTCCATCGATGCACTGGAGCTCGGGCGCCCAAATGTGCGCTCCCATCGGTCCGGCGGCGTGGCGGCGCCAGACTACGGTCGGTGCCGCCACGGCCAGTTCCTCCAGCGTGCGCGCACGGCGGAGCTCGATCCGGTCGTACTCCGGCACGGTGGCGGTGAAATAGTAGTAGCCGTCGGAGTGCCGCAGGACCCACGGATCCGCGCGCTGGCGGACGAGGGGATTCGGCGGGGCGGCGACAGCCATCATGGGCAGGAGGAGCAGCGCGAGGGCGAGGCGCACGGCGAAACAGGCTAGAGCTCGAGCATCACCACCGACATTGGCGGCAGGGCCACGGTGAGCTGGTCACCCTGGAGTTCGGCGCCGGTGAAGCCGACCGGGTGGACCGTGTCGGGCGCGTCGAACGTGTTGTGAGCGTCCATCGTGGCCCCGGTCAGCAGCCGGCCGGAGACCCGTGCGGCGTGCGGACCGGTGAGCGTGGTGGCGACCCGGACCGGGGTGTGCGGGTTGGTGTTCACCAGCGAGAGATGGATGCGGCCGGCGGCATCGCGGGAGGCCGACGCGCTCACCGCCGGGATCTTCTGGTTGCCGAGCTGGTAGGCCGGCGACGTCAGCCGGAGCGGCACGAGCACCGCGCCCTGGTGGACCGTGAACATCTCGAAGACGTGGTAGGTCGGGGTGAGAAGCATCCGCTCGCGGTCGGTCAGCACCATCGCCTGGAGCACGTTCACGGTCTGGGCGATGTTCGCCATGCGGACCCGCTCGGCGTGCTGCTGGAAGATGTGGAGGTTGAGCGCGGCCACGACGGCGTCGCGCAGGGAATTCTGCTGGTAGAGGAAGCCGGGATGCGAGCCGGGCTCCGGGTCGTACCAGGTGCCCCATTCGTCGACGATCAGCCCGATCCGGCGCTTCGGGTCGTACTTGTCCATGATGGCCGAGTGACGCGTGACCAGCTCCTCCATGAACAGCGTGCCGCGCAGCGTGGCGAACCAGGCGGCCTCGTCGAAGCCGGTGGCGGCGCCCTTGGGCTTGCCCCAGTCGCCGCTGGGCAGGGTGTAGAAGTGGAGCGACAGGCCGGTCATGCGGTCCGCGGCCCGCTGCATGAGCACCTCGGTCCAGTGGTAGTCGTCGCCCGCCGCGCCGCACGCGATGCGCTCGATCGGGCGGTGGGAGTCGTAGTTCTTGATGAACGTGTTGAAGCGCCGGAAATTGTCCGCGTAGTACTCCGGCGTCATCGAACCGCCGCAGCCCCAGCTCTCGTTGCCGACGCCGAAGTACCGGATCCGCCAGGGCTCGGCGCGGCCGTTGGCGAGGCGGAGCTTGGTCATCGGCGAGTCCGCATCGGACGTGAGGTACTCGACCCACTCCATCATCTCCTGCACCGTGCCGCTGCCGACGTTGCCGCAGATATAGGCGTCGCAACCCAGGAGGTCGACGAGGTCCATGAACTCGTGCGTGCCGAAGGCGTTGTCCTCCACCACGCCGCCCCAGTGGGTGTTGATCATCGCCGGCCGGTTCGGGCGCGGCCCGATGCCGTTGCGCCAGTGGTACTCGTCGGCGAAGCAGCCGCCCGGCCACCGGAGCACGGGGATGTGGAGAGCGCGGAGCGCGGCGAGCACGTCGTTGCGGATGCCGCGCGTGTTCGGGATCGGCGAGTCGGGCCCGACCCAGATGCCCTCGTAGATGCCGCGGCCGAGATGCTCGGAGAACTGGCCGTAGAGGTTGCGGTTGATCACTGGGCCGGCCTGGTCGGCCTGCAGCGCCAGTTTCGCCTCGTCGGCGGCGAACCCCGGTACGGCCAGGGCCAGCAGGAGGAGGGCGGGGTGGAGTTTCATGGGGAAGCGGCCCGCCTACCAGGAGGCCAGCGGCACCAGCCGCGGAGACGCGGCGGCGCGCGCGCCCGGCGCCAGCACCACGGCGATGCGCAGCGAACCGTCGGGCGGGGCCGTGAACGTCGCGGTCAGAAGGCTCACCCCGGGATTCGGGGCGTTGAAGCCGTCGGCGGGTGGCTCGGCCGGCACGACGGCAAAGGTGACGTCGTTCGCCCCGATCAGCTGGGCCTGCAGGGTCTGGCCCTCCTGCCGCAGGGTCGCGCTGCCGCCGGCGCTGGTCACCTCGGCCCGGGTCGCCATGGCCCACCGCACGCGGGCGCCTGGGGTCAGGCCGCGCAGTTCGTCCTGCAGCAGCACCCGCCGGTCCGGCAGCACGCGGAAGCCGCGGTGCGCGTAGGCCGCCGCGCCGGCGAAGACCGGCGTGAGGTCCAGCACGGCGCGTGCGTCGGCGGGATTCGCGGAGAAATCGAGGATGCGGGCGCGACCTTCCACACGGTGACGCTGGCCGTCGATCGTCAGGGTGTTGTGGGTGAACGGACCGATCCGGAAGACGTCCCAGCGCTGCGAATTTTGCGCCATGTTCCACAGGTCGACGTGCTTCGACTCGAGGGAATAGTAATCCTGCGCGCCGAGCTCCACGGCCCAGCGCACGCCGTCGGCCTCGAGCACGAACGAGCCGGCGTCCATGTGGCCGTGGTTCACCACCGCCGCGCCACCCTTGAGCGCCAGGTAGAGCGCGCGGGGGTCGGTCCACGACTCGCGAAACACCGCGACGGCATTGGGCCCGTCGCCACTCCAGCGGAGCGGAAGCCGCGGGGCGGCGGGGGCGGTCCGATCGGGCCACCAGAGCAGCGCCAGCACGACGAGCCGGTCGTCGACCGCGGCGTTGATACCGGCTGCGGGATCGTGCAGCACGCGGTCGTTGGCGGCGAGCAGCCCGGGATCGCCCGTCTGCCGGGCGAACCAGTACAGCGCCGGTTGGAAGGCCGGCGCCTCCGCGCCGTCGGAGAAATTGTAGTAGCGGCCGGTCGGCCCGATCAGCTGGACGAACGCCCCGGCGCTCGCGAGGAAGCCGGGAGCGGCGGGCAGGTTCCAGTCGTCGCCAAGCGCGGACGCGAGCGCCGCGTCCAGCACCACCTGGAACGAGGTGCCGTACGACCAGTAGCTCGGGCCCTCGGGATAAATGCCATCCGGAACATAGGGCTTGAGGCCGTGGCCGATGTGCGCGCGGGTCAGGGCGAGAACCTGGCGGGCGAGGGCGGGGTCGTCCTCGGCGATGGTGATCGCGCCGAGAGTCAACCCGCCCCAGCAAACCTGGTTCCAGTTGTGCTCGGCGACGTGCCACCAGTTGTGCTCCGCCTTGCCGTCGAGGCCCGGCCGCAGGCCCTTCTCGATGATCGCGCGCTTGATCGCGGCCCGCGACGCCGGCGGCAGCGCCTCCTCGGTCCAGTCGTAGCCGAGCGCCAGCGCCGTGGTCATCTCGCCGACGTCGAGGAAATGGGATGGATTCCAATCGGAGAACTCCGCGACGGCCAGCATCTCGGCCTCGGCCCGTCGCGCGAACGCCACGTCACCGGTCATCCGCCACGCGTAGGCCAGGTTCAGAACGCGGCCCAGCACGAGGCGCGAGACGCCGAGGAGGCGGCGGCCCCGCAGTTCACGGCGCGCCACGGGCTCTTCGAGCACGGTCTGGGCGGCGTGGAGCACCCCGAGGTGCAGCGCCGCGGCCGTCGGGTCGGAGGTGATCCGGCCGCGGAGCGCGGTCCAATCCTCGCCGGTGGCCAGCAGGCGCGGATGTCCGGGGCGCAGGTGGGCGAGGGGATCGGGCTCGCCGGACCCCCGCAGCACTAGCAGGCCGGCTGACAGGGCGAGGACGAGACCGAGCAGGGGACGGGGTGGCACCGGGTCACCCTGCCGAAAACCGGCCCGGCCGTCCATCGCGGAACCACCGGACCGTTCGAAGTCGGCCGCCGATTGGACGATCCGAAAACGGCGGGCTTTTTCCGCGCCGAAGCTGGTGCCTTGATCGGGATGCGCCGGACGGCTGGCGCCTGTTGCTCCGCCCCATGAATCCACCCGATCTTGCCCGCGGCGACTTCACCCTCCCGGGTGAGGCCGGCCACGAAGCCCTCACGCTCCGCCTCGCCCGCCAGTGGGGCGCCGACACCATCCGCGACTCGGATGGCACGCGGCTGTCGCCCGAGATCGAGGCGTCCGGCTACGCGATCTACTCGACGATCTGCCTGCCGCGCTCGGTGCAGCCCTGGGCCCGCGAGCACCGCGACCAGCTGCAGCAGAATTTCCTGATGAGTTTCCCGGTAGTGGCCGCCCGGGCCGTCACGACCGTCACGCTCCTGCAGGGGTTCTACCGGGAACAGTTCGAGGTCAATTTCTCCGACCGCCCGAAGCGCTGGTGGCAGGTGTTCGACCGCACGACCGGCCGCGAGGTGCCGAAGACGCGCTGGACCGTGAACGCCGCCAAGGGAACCGTCACGATCCGCGGGACCGTCCCGGGCCACCGCTACACCGTGAACTTCCTCGCCTTCCGGGTCTGGGAGGAGATCTCGATGTACAACCACCTCACGAACAACTGGGGTGACCGCGAGCACCTGGCCGCCGTCGACCCGATGCAGCCGGCCGTGCAGCGAGTGCTGCTCGAGTATCTCGAGCGCTGGCTCGGCGAGCATCCTGCAACGCGCGTCGTGCGGTTCACGTCGATGTTCTACAACTTCTCGTGGTTCTGGGGCGCGGACCACGCCCGGCTGCGCGACATCTATTCGGACTGGGGCGACTATGCCATGACGGTCAGCCCGCGGGCCCTGCGCGGCTTCGAGCAGCGCTACGGGTACCGGCTCACGTCGGAGGACTTCGTCAACGGCGGGCTGTACAACTCCACCCACAATGCGCCGTCGCGGCGCTACCGGGACTACATGGACTATATCCATGACTTCGTGATCCGGTTCGGCCGCCGCTGCATCGACCTCGTGCACCGCCACGGGAAACTCGCCTACGTGTTCTACGACGACCACTGGATCGGCGTGGAGCCCAGCAGCCCGCGGTTCCGCGAGTTCGGCTTCGACGGCCTGATCAAGTGCGTCTTCAACGCGTTCGAGGTGCGACTCTGCGCGCACGCGAAGGGCGTCCGCACGCACGAGCTCCGGCTGCATCCGTATCTGTTCCCGACCGGGCTCAAGGGCGAGCCGACCTTCAAGGCGGGGGGCAACCCGACCCTCGACGCCAAGAATTTCTGGATCGACGCCCGCCGCGGCCTCGTGCGCGCCCCGATCGACCGGATCGGCCTCGGCGGCTACCTGTCGCTGGTCGAGCCGTTCCCGGATTTCCAGGACTACATCGCGGGACTCGCCCGCGAGTTCCGGCTCCTGAAGTCGTTCCATGCCGGCGGCCGCCCGTGGTGCGCGCCCGGCAAGGTCGCCGTGCTCACCGCGTGGGGCGACCTGCGGGCCTGGACCTGCTCCGGCCACTTCACGAAGGGCGTGGTGCTCTACGACGTCCTCGAGGCGCTCGCCGGGCTCGCGCTGGACGTGGTGTTCCTGGACTTCGACGAACTCCTCCGCCGCGGCGTGCCGCGCGACGTGAAGGTCATCATCAACGCCGGCCGCGCCGGCAGCGCCTGGAGCGGCGGGCATTACTGGGACGACCCGCGGGTCGAGACGATCCTCACGAGTTGGGTGCAGCGGGGCGGCGGTTTCGTCGGGATCGGCGAGCCGAGCGCGCGGCCCCGGCCCGGCGAGTATTTCCGGCTCGCGCGCGTGCTCGGCGTCGACCGCGACACCGGGGACCGCGTGGCGAACGGCAAGTACCGCTACGCGCCGCCGACTGGACGCGTGTTTGCCACCGCCGACCACTTCATCACGGCGGACGTCACGGCCGGCCTCGACCTCGGGAACGAAGTCGACGGCCTGTACGTGCTCGACGGCGAGACGCAGGTCCTGGTCGAGCGCGACCAGGCGCCGCGCCTCGCGGTCCGCCGGTGTGGGCGAGGCCGCAGCACCTACCTGAGCGGCTTCCGGTTCACGAGTGAGAACACCCGGCTGCTGCACCGCATCGTGCGGTGGACGGCCCGGCAGGAGCGGAGCTGGGGCGCGTGGACGACGGACAATGTCCGCACCGAGGCGACGTGGTTTCCGCGCAGCGGCAAGCTGGTCGTGATCAACAACGCCGGTGAACCGCAGGCGGCGAACGTGACGCTCGGCGACGGCCGCACGGTCCCGGTGGATCTCGCGGCGCACGGCCTCGCGGTGCTCGACCTGCCGTCCGGCTGAGACTCGCGCGCCGCGGGGCTTGCCTGTGCCGCCGCCGCGCCCCTTTGTTGACTACCCCGCCCATGCACGCCCCCCCGTCCGCCCCGGCCAACGCTCCAGTTGAGATGCAGCACGGCCGCCGGGTGTGGCGCGTCGGCACGCTGGCCTACACGGCGGGCGGTCTGGTCGTGCTGTTCTGCTGGCTGCTGTGGGGCGACTTCGCCTGGCAGCTCAAGGAGCGCGCGGCGCCGCCGGTCGTGCAGATCATGCTGCGGATGTTCCAGGCCTCGGACTTCCTCACCGGCCTGTTCCTCTCGTCGGTGCCGGCGGCCATCGGCCTGTTCGTCGGGCCGATCATCAGCTACCGCAGCGACCGGCACCGGGGCCGGCTGGGCCGGCGCGTTCCCTATCTCCTGCTGACGGCGCCGATCGCGACGCTGTCGATGGCGGGGCTGGCGCTGGGTCCGTGGATCGGGACGCGGCTGCACGCGGCGATGGGCTGGGCCCCCGAATCGCTGAACTTCACGATCATCCTGGTGCTGGGCCTGTCGTGGACCGGCTTCGAGTTCACGACGGTCGCGGCGAACGCGGTGTTCAACGGCCTGATCAATGACGTCGTGCCGCACGTGATGATCGGCCGGTTCTTCGGCCTGTTCCGCGCGGTGAGCCTGATCTCGGGCATGTTCTTCAACTATTACCTCATCGGTCAGGCGAAGGTTTATTACCTGCCGATCCTCGCCGGCATCGGCCTGCTGTACGGCGGCGGCCTGCTGGTGATGTGCCTGAAGGTGAAGGAGGGCGAGTACCCGCCGCCGCCCGCCGAGCCGGCGCACGTCGGATTCCTCGGTGCAGCCAAGTCCTACGCGCAGATCTGCTTCTCCAAGCCCTACTACCTCTGGGTGCTCGCGGCGATGGCGCTGGCGCAGCTGGCCTTCCAGCCGGTGAACCTGTTCAGCGTGTATTCGGCGGAGAGCTTCGGCCTGACGATGAGCACCTATGGCAAGTACATCGTCGTGACCTACTCGTGTTCCCTCGTGCTGGCGTACCCGCTGGGCTGGCTGGCGGACCGGTTCCATCCGCTGCGCGTGGGCCTGTTCGCGCTCACGGCGTACGCGGTCGTCATGGCGATCGGCTACTTCGGCATCGTGGGGCCCGCGAGCTTCGGCATCGTCTTCCTCATCCACGGCGTGCTGTCCGGCTGCTACTTCACCGGCGCCGCGGCGCTGGGCCAGCTCCTCTTCCCGAAGGACAAGTTCGCGCAGTTCGCCGCCGCCGTCGTGCAGGTGCTCGCGGTCGGCAACATCGTCGTCGGTCCCGCGGTCGGGCACCTGCTCGACGCGCTGGGCCACGACTACCGCTACACCTTCGGTGGCGGCGCGGTCATCGCCCTGGCGGCGCTGTTCGCGACGCTCGTGGTCTACCACCGCTGGAAAAAGCTCGGTGGCGACGCCGGCTACGTGGCGCCGGAGTGAGGGCCCGCGCCGGTGGTCAGGCCGGGGCCGCGAGGCCCAGGTCCGAGTGGAACCGCGTCCGCTCCTTCACGCCCATCAGGCGGATCACCTTCACCAGGTTGGTCTGCAGGTGGCGTTCCATCGCGTCCTTCGCCGCCGTCGCGTCCCGCTTGGCGATGGCGTCGTAGATTTCCTGGTGGCTCTCCAGGACCTTGCGGCGCGTCGCGAGATCCTCGCGGTGCCGCTTGCCCGTCGGCGGCACGGAGACCACGCGGTTGATCAGGCTGAGCCGCATGATCTCCCGCTTGATCAGCTCGTTTTTCGCGACGTCGATGATGGCGAGGTGAAAGCGGACATCCTCCCGCGCGAGATCGGCGAGCAGTTCGCGGTCGTCGTCGGCCTTGATCATCTTCCCGACGAGCCCGCGCATGGCCTCGAGCGCGTCGCGGATCTCGGCCAGCTCCGCCTCGGTCCGGTTCTGCGCGGCGAGCCCGGCCGCGTAGGTCTCCAGCGCCTGGCGCAGGCCGCAGAGCTCCCGGAATTCCTGCAGGTCCATCGACTTCACGCTCGCGCCGAGCCGCGGCCGGATCGTCACGAGTCCGTCCGCCTCCAGCAGCCGGAGGGCGTCCCGCACCGGCGTGCGGCTGACCCCGATCTCCTTCGACAGGGTCTTCGTCGCCAGCGGGCTGCCCGCCGCATAGGCGCCGGTCAGGATCCGCTCGCGGATGAACTTGTAGGCGACGTCCGTGTTGACGAGTTCCATGGGAAGGCGGCCGGGGCGCAGACAGGCGCGGCGGCGTCGGGCAGGTATAGCAGCCGACGACACCCTGTATACACCAAAATACCTAAATATATTGACCGGCCGGGAGGTTCCCCGAGAGTGCCCGCATCCCTCGGGTTTGCGCCGAGGCGTGAACCCAGGCCGCCGCGCCGTCCCGCATGAAGATCTCCGCCGTCGTCAATCCGCCCACGGACCGGAACCTGCGCCTCCTCGCGCAGCTCGGCGTGCCAGACCTCGTGTATTACAACATGCAGGGCATGCCGACCGACCTGGCGGCGCTGCGCGCGGAGCAGGAGCGGGTGGCGCGCCAGGGGCTGCGCCTCGCCGTCGTCGAGGGCGGGCCGCCGATCGACCGCATTGTGCTCGGCCGGCCGGGCCGCGACGCGCAGATCGAGGTTTACCAGCGGGCGATCGACGCGATGGGGCGGCTCGGCATCGGCGTCCTCTGCTACAACTTCATGCCGCAGGTCACCCCGGACGCGATGGTGATCCGCACCTCGACGACGGTGCCCGAGCGCGGCGGCGCCCTGACCAGCGGGTTTGACGTCGCGGACTTCGACGCGGCGCAAGTGACCCCCGAGGGCCGGACCACCGACGAGGAGATGTGGGACAATCTTGAGTATTTCCTCCGCCGCGTCGTGCCGGTGGCGGAGGCCGCCGGCGTGAAGCTCGCCATGCACCCCGACGACCCGCCGCTGTCGCCGATGTGGTCGCTCGCCCGAATCATGCGGAGCGTGGCCAACTTCGACCGGCTCTTTGCGTTGGCGCCGAGCCCGGCGAACGGGCTCACGTTCTGCCAGGGCTGTTTCGCCGAGCTCGGCGTCGACCTCGTGGCGGCCATCCGGCATTTTGGGCCCCGCATCCATTTCGTGCATTGCCGCGATGTCGCCGGCTCGCTCCAGCGTTTCCACGAGACGTTCCCGGACAACGGGCCCACGGACCAGGTGAAGGTGTTCCAGGCCTACCACGAGATCGGCTACACCGGCTTCATCCGGTCGGATCATGTGCCGCACCTCGTGACCGATGTCGGCGAGCACGACGGCTACGGCCTGCACGGCAACATCTACGCGATCGGCTACCTCAAGGGACTCATGGAACCGATCTTTGGGAAACCGGACGCGCCGCGCGGCCCGTCATGAAGGTGCTGCTCGCGCAGTTCCTTTTTGAGAGCAACACGTTCAATCCCGTGCCCGTGGAGCGGGAGCTGTTTGCCGCGCGCGGCACGTGGCTCACGGGCGAGGCCGCGGTGCGCGCGTGGTGCCGTGCGGCGGACTCGCAGCTCGCGGGCAGCCTGGCCGAACTGGAGCGCGCCGGCGTGGAGACGCACCCGGTGTTCGTCGCCAACTGCGGCACGCCCGCCGGCCGCCTGAGCGCCGCCTGCTTCCGGGCAATCGGGGACACGTTGTGCGCGGAGCTCCGGGCAGCGGGCGCTGCCGACGCGATGCTCCTCCATCTGCACGGCGCCGCCTGTGCGGAGGGGGAGGACGATGTCGAGGGCGCGCTGCTGGAGCGCGTGCGCGGCGAACTGGGTTTCACTGGCCGGCTGGTGGTCTCGCTCGACCTGCACGCCAACGTCACGCGCCGAATGCTGCGGCTGGCCGACGCTATCACTGCCTACCGCACGATGCCGCACCAGGACTTCCGCGCGACTGGGGAGCGGGCGGCCCGGCTCGTTTTGTCTCCCGCCCGTCCGACGGTCCGGGTGCTGGCGAAGCTGGCGGCCTTGATTCCGCCGACCGACACGCACCACGGGTCCGGGCGCTTTGCCGAAATCCTCGCGGCGGCCCGCCGGCTGGAGGAACAGCCGGGCATCCTGGACGTCAGCGTCTTTCCGGTGCAGCCGTGGCTCGACGTGGCGGAGATGGGCTCGAGCGTCGTGATCACCGCGGAACGAGGAACCGACGCCGCGGCTGCGGCGGAGGAACTCGCCCGGCGCTGGTATGCGCAACGCACCGACTGGCGGACCGGGATTCGCACCTGGGAGGAGATTCTCGCCGCGCTGCGTCGCCCGGCCAACGGCGGCCCGTGGCTGCTGGTTGACGCGGCTGATGCCACCACCGCCGGCGCAGTCGGCACCAGCGCGGAGGCGATCGCGCGGTTATGGTCCGAACGGGAGTCGCTGCCGGGCGACGTGCAGCTGTGGGTCGTGGACCCCCGGGCGGTGGCAGCTCTTCGATCCGGCGGTTCGGCGCGGGTGGGCGTCCAGTCGGTGCCGATCTCCGGCCGCGTGACCTTTTCCGGCGAGGGCCGCTATCGGGCGCGCGGGGCGGCCTACACGGGGCAGGAGTTCTCGATGGGCGACGCGGTGGTGGTCGCGGCCGGACGCCTGCGGATCGTGGTGAGCGCGGCGGGCGCGCTCTGCGCCGACCCGGCGTTCTACGAGGGCGTGGGGCTCGAGCCGGAACGGGCCTGGGCCGTGCAGGTGAAGAGCCTGATGGGCTGGCGCGCGGGCTATGGCGCCGACGCCGGGCGGGGATTGGTGTTTGACGGCCCGGGCTGCGCGTCGCTCGATTTCGCCCGCCTTCCGTTCACGGGCGAACGGCGCGAGCTCTACCCCGTGAACCCGTCCCCCGCGCAACCCCTCTCCCTATGGCAATCGACCTGACCGGCAAAGTCTGCGTCATCACCGGCGCCGGCGAAGGCGTGGGCCGCGGCCTCGTGCTGGGCTTCCAACGCCGCGGCGCGCAGGCCATCGGTGGCGTGCGCAGCCTCGAGAAATCGGCCGCCGCCCTCGCGCCGGCGTGGGCGGTGAAGTTCGATGTCACCCGTCCCGATGAGATCCGCGCCGCCGTCGACGCGATCCTCGCGCGCCATGGCCGGATTGACGTCTGGATCAACAACGCGGGCATCTACCCGCGCCATCCGGCGGACCGCATGACGACCGAGGAGTGGCGGCGCGTAATCGACACGAATCTCGACGGCGCGTGGCGCTGCTGCGAGGCGATCATCCCGCAGCTCAAGCGCCAGCAGTCCGGCGTCATCCTCAATGTCGGGAGCATCACGCTCCGGCTTGGTCTCCCGCAGATGGCCCACTACGAGGCGAGCAAGGGCGGGCTGGTCGGCCTGACCCGCGGCCTCGCCCGCGACCTCGGCGCCTACCACATCCGGGTGAACTGCGTGCACCTTGGAGCCGTGCAGACGGAGGGCGAGCTACGCCTGTTCCCCGATCAGGCCGCCATGCTCCGCACGCTCGAGGAGAAGCAGTCGCTCCCGGGCCGGCTCACGCCGGAGTCGGTGGAGCCGGTGTTCGCCTTCCTGGCGTCCGACGAGAGCCGGGACATCACCGGCCAGTGTCTCACGGCCGACCGCGGCTGGACCCACGACTAGTCTTTTCCCTGCTCCGACGCATGAACATCGTGGTGCTGGATGGCGCGACCCTGAATCCCGGCGACCTGAGCTGGGCGGAACTCGAGGCGCTGGGCCCGTGCGTGGTTCACCCGCGCTCGCGGGGGACTGAGATCGTCGACCGCGCCCGCGACGCGGAAATCGTGCTCACGAACAAGACGCCGCTCGACGCCGCCACGCTCGCCCGTTTGCCGCGGCTCCGCTATGTCGGGGTGCTGGCCACCGGCCACAATGTCGTCGACTCCGCCGCCGCGCGGGCGCGCGGTGTGCCGGTGACCAATGTCCCGGCCTATGGCACCGCGTCCGTCGCCCAGCACACGCTCGCGCTGCTGCTCGAGCTCACCAATCAGGTGGGTCGGCACGCCGCGAGCGTCCGTGCCGGCGGCTGGGTCCGCTGTCCCGATTTCTGCTATGCCGAGACTCCGCTGGTCGAACTGGACGGTCTCGTGCTTGGACTGGTCGGGTCGGGCCGGATCGCCCGGGCCGTGGCGCGGCTGGGCGAGGCGCTCGGCATGCGCGTGATCTTCGCGACGCGGGCCGGGGGACGGGCCGAGCTTGAACGGGTCCTGGCTGAGTCCGACGTGGTGAGCCTCCACTGTCCGCTGACCGCGCAAACGAAGGGACTCATCGACGCGACGGCCCTGGCGCAGATGAAGCCGACTGCGCTGCTCCTCAACACGAGCCGCGGGCCGCTGGTCGTCGAGGCCGACCTGGCCGCCGCGCTCCAAGCCGGCCGCCTCGCCGGCGCGGCGGTGGACGTCTTGGCGGAGGAGCCGCCGCGGGCGGACAATCCGCTGCTCAGCGCGCCCAACTGTCTGGTGACGCCGCATCACGCGTGGGCGACGCAGGCGGCGCGCCGGCGGCTCATGGGCGTGGCGGTGGACAATGTCCGCGCGTTCCTCGCGGGCGCCCCGCGGAATGTGGTCAACTAGCGGTCGAGCTGCCCGGGAGTTGGGGCGGGCCGGAGATGGCTCAGCGCGAACCCGGCGACGCACGCGCTGGCCGTGCCGACCACGAAGTACCAGAGCCAGTGGACCGCGGTGCCGTAGGTGACGGCCACCGTGGCGCCGGCGCCCACGACGGCACCGGCCATCACGCCGAAGGAATTGGCCCGGCGGGACAGCATGCCGAGCAGGAACATGCCGAGCAGGGGACCGGCGAACGGGCTGACGACCTTGGCGGTGATCGCGAAGATCGTCTCGTGCCCGCCCATCAGCACCGCACCCAGCATCACCAGCCCGCCGAGCACGCAGGTGACCAGCTTCGCGCGGCGTACGCCCCGCTGCTCGCTGGCGGCCGGCGCGCCGAAGCGGACGAGAAAGTCGACGTAGGTCGCGGAGCTGAGCGAGTTCAGGCCGGCCGAAAGACTCGACATCGTCCCAGCGAAGAGCCCGGCGATCACGATTGCCCCGAGGTAGCCCGGCAGCCCATGGCTCACGAAGTGGGACATCACGCGGTTCGCGTCGGTCAGCTGCGCGACCCACTCGTGGCCCGGCGCGTGGAGGAACCGCGTGTAGTACGCGATGAGGAAGACCCCGGCGGCGAAGAGTAGGGCGTTCACCGGGACGGTGAGGAGGCTGCCGCCGATCAGCGACCCGGCCATCTTGCGCGCGGAGCCGGCCGAGAGGTAGCGCTGCACCAGCACCTGGTCGCTGCCGTATGAACCGACGCCCTGGGCGAAGGTGTTCAGCATGACGGCCCAGAAGGTCATGACGTAGATGCTGCCGGAGAAATTAACGAGGCGCGTGTGGCCTCCGGTCCCGGCGCCGGCGGCCAGCCACGGAGCGCCGGCGGGCGTCGGCTGCGCGGCGAGGCGCCAGATCTCCGCGAAGTCCCAGTGGAAGGCGGACGCGACCCCGGCGAGGACGGCGAGCAGGCCGAGGACGAGGATGAAGAACTGGATCACGTCGGTCCACAGCACGGCCTTCATGCCGCCGAGGACGGTGTAGAGCGTGGTGAGCCCGCCCATCACGAGCAGGCTGGCGGCCATCGGCCAGCCCATGACCTGGGAGAGCACGATGGTGGCGGCAAAGAGCGCGACGGACAGGTGGGTGCCGCGCGTCAGGAGAAAGAGCGCGGAGGCGAACGTGCGGACGATGGGACTGAACCGGTGCTCGAGGTACTCGTAGACCGTGAACACCTGGTGCCGGGCGAGGAACGGCACGAACACGAGCGAGACGAAGAGCGCGGCGAACGGGAAGGCGAGGGTGCCGAGCGCGAGCTGGAGGTCGCCGGTGAACACCAGCGCGGCGCAGCCCAGGTAGCTGATCGCGGTGGTGTCGGAGCTGTTGATCGAGATTGCGACGGCCCACCACGGGGCCGAGCGCCCGGCAAGGTAGTAGCCCTCGACGCTGCGCTGGCTGCGGGCGAACCAGAGCCCGACGCCGACGCTGGCGGCCACGTACGCGACGAGGATCGCGTAATCGAGGAGGGAGAACTGGGCCTGCATCGGGAGCCTGGGGCGGGGCGCGATGCGGGGGCGGTCAGGCCTTGACCGGCAGCACCGGAGCCGGCTCCGCGTTCGGGTCCACCCGGACCCAGCGGTCGGTCAGGAAGCTCTGCTCCGCCGCCGCCATTGCCGCGGTCGAGCGCTGGCTCAGCGCGTAGGGCTGGATCCACGTCGTCCGTCCAAGCGCGGCGTCGACGTAGGCGTTGATCTCCTCGTGGTACATCTTCTCGAGCACGTCGCCGATCGCGCCGTGGTTGCTGCGCCGCGGGACCTTGTCGGCCGGGGTCTGGACCGTGAGGTCGCCGCCGTAGATGTCCCACGTGATCGCGGCGCCGGTCCCGAAGCAGCAGCCGCGGCGGAAGTCGACCGGGCAGGACATCGTGATGGCGAGCTGGCCCACGCCGCCGCCGGCGAGGCGCATCGAGAGGCTCCAGGTGTCCTCGGTCTCGCCCGGCAGGTTGCCGTACTTCTCGTAACGGCCGGCGACCTCGGTGGGGTGGCCGAAGATCGGGCTGAGCCAGCTGAGCTCGAACGGGATCATCTCGCGCGACGGCGCGGTGTTGCGGTGGCGGGCGTAGTACTCGCGGCCCTCGGTGGCGTGCCAGCCGGGCATGAAGGTCGCCATGAAGAGCTGGTAGCTGAGGAGCTGGCCGAGGTCGCGGCGCACGGCCTCGCCGAGCGCCTTCACCACGGGGAGGTAGCGCAGCGAGGCCGACGGCGCGGCCACCACGCCCTTCGCCTGCGCGAGCCGCTCGTTCTCCGCCGCGCCGTACGTCCAGATGTCGGCCTCGATGAAGTGGTGCAGGCCGCGCTCGAGCGCGAGCTTCACGTAGGCGCCCTTCGTGCCGGGCGGCGTCGAGACGACCAGGGCCTGCGGGCCCCAGGCGAGCGCGTCGTCCAGGCGGGCGAAGACCTTCACCTCGAAGCGCTCGTGGGCGCGCTGGCGGCGGTCCTCGCGCTCGTCGAAGAGCGCGACGGTGACGTCGGGCCGCTGGTGGAGGTCGCGCAGGCGGCGCGTGCCCATGGAGCCGGATCCAAGCTGCAGGATTTTCATGTGGGGTGGTTCAAGTGAGGCGGGCGAAGCCGGAGTGCGCGACCGGGCCGCGGAGCGAGGCCCGCACGCGGTCCTCGTCGCGGGCGCGGCGCAGGTCGGCGAACACGTCGTCGACCGCGGCCAAATAGGCGTCGATGACGGCACGGGTGTGGACGATCATCGGGTAGAACACGCCGTTCGCGAGGTAGCCGCGCTCGAGCATGCCCTGCGTGAAGAGCGTCATGAGCGCCCGGCTGTCGTCCCCCGCGTCGAACGCGAAGGTGGCGAGCGCCGGCAGCCCGCCGACCTTCAGCGGCAGGCCGTGCTTGGCGCCGAGGCGACGCCAGCCCGCGCGCGTGGCCTCGCCGGCCTCGCGCAGGAGCGTGACGGCGTCGAGCTGGCGCAGCTGTTGCAGCGTGGCGAGCGCGGCGGCGGGCCCGATTGCCTCGGTCCAGTAGGTGCTGCTCACGAAGCTCTGCTGCGCCGCCTCCATCACCGCCCGGCGGCCGATCACGGCGGCCATCGGAAACCCGTTCGAGATCGCCTTGGCGAACACCGCCACGTCCGGGTTCACGCCGAGCGTCAGGTGAATCCCGCCATGGTGGCTGCGCCAGCCCGAGGTGATCTCGTCGAAGACCAGCACGGCGCCGGCCTCGTCGGCCAGGGCCCGGACGCGCTCCAGGAAACCCTCGCGCGGCGGGTCGTGGCGCATCGGCTCCATCACGATCGCGGCGAGCTGCCCGCGGTGGGACGCGACAATGGCCTCGAGCTCGGCGATCTGGTTGTAGCGGAAGGGCAGGGTGGTGCCGCGCAGGCCCGCGGGGACGCCGGCCGGATCGAGGCCGGGCAGGAGATGGCCGTTGAGCGCGGTGGTCTCGCCGAGGTTGGCGGCGAGGTACCAGTCGCTCCAGCCGTGGTAGCCGCAGAAGGCGACGACATCGCGCCGGGTGGCGGCCCGGGCGAGGCGGATGGCGATGCTCATCGCCTCGCCGCCGGCGCGGGCGTAGCGGACCTGCTCCGCCCACGGGTGCAGCGCGCACAGCAGCTCGGCGAGCGCGAACTCGTCGGGGCTGTTCAGCGTGCACATGCTCCCGCGCGCGAGGCGGGCGACGACGGCGGCGTTGACGCTCGGGTCGGCGTAGCCGAGGAGACAGCAGCCGATGCCGCACGAGGTGAAGTCGACCAGCGGGCGACCGTCGAGGTCCCACACCGTGCAGCCCTCGGCGCGGCTGTAGTACGCCGGCCACTGGTCGGGCAGGAACATCTCGGGGCGCTTGCTCAGCAGCTGGGTGCCGCCCGGGATCCGCTGTTTCGCGCGACGGTAGAGCTCGGGGCCGCTGGCGCCGGGCGCGGGAGTGGACGAGGAGGGCATGGTTGAAATCGGGGTCAGAGGGCGAGCCGGAAGCCGATCGACTCGTGCCGCAGGTCGGGCGGATCCTCGTGGCGGTAGGCGATCCAGAGATTGAGATAGTGGGTGGTGAGGAACGAGCCGCCGCGGAGCACCCGGTTGAGCGCTGGGTCGCGGTTGGTCGGCCGGTTGACCGCCTTCCGGCCCTCGGCCACCTCGTCATAGAGCTCCGCGCACCACTGCCACGCGTTGCCGATCATGTCGTGCAGGCCGAAGCCGTTGGGCGCGTAGCTGCCCACGGGCTTGGGCGCCGACTGCCCGCCGAACCAGGCGAACGCGGGATCGAGCCCGTCGCCCCAGGGAAAGATCGTCCCGGCGCGGCCGCCGCGCGCGGCATACTCCCACTCGGCGTCGGTCGGCAGGCGGTAGGGCGAGCCCGTGACGCGGGCGAGCCACGCGCAGTAGGCCATGGCGTCGTCCCACGAGACGCCGACGACGGGCAGCCGGTCGCCGTCGAATCCCGGCTGGCTGATCTGCGCCGGCGCCGCGTGGCCGGTGTCGCGGAGGAAGACACGATACTCGGCGTTGGTGACGTGGTGGCGCGCGAGCCGGAAGGCGGCGACGGCCCTGGTCGAGCCCGACGGCCACGCCCACGCGAAGTTTGGACGGGGCGGGCAGGGCGGCACGCCGAGGGTGACGGCGCCGGCCGGAATCGCGACGAGATCGGGCAGCAGCGGCGGGTTCATGCGTCCTCTTTAGGCGAGCTGGACCAGGGCAATCCCTACGACAATTGTCGCGGTCCCGGGTCTTTTTTCGCCTGCACGCACCGGGCCGGGCGCGAACCGCGGGGGATCATCGGCCTCGTTGGTGGCATGGGAAACGCGCGGGGAAAAGCGGCAAACCCCGCGAGCTCAGCGGGGTGTATACACGGATATGGATGCGTATGATGCCCGTGCAAGCAAAACCCTTGGCGGCGGTCTGCGGGGCCGCTGATTTTGCACTTGGTCAGGGCGGCTGGAAACCCGTTAACTCGGGGTCCCCCCATGCCCCCGTTCCTGCGCCGCGTCCTTGCCGTCTGCTCGCCGGGCGTGGCCATGATCGCGCTCCTGGCCGTGGCCGCGGGGCTCGCGCTGCTGCTCCTGCCGGAGGCGCCGCGCGAGCGGGTGCAGTTCTGGATCTTCGCGAAGCAGCACCAGATGGTGTACCGCGAACTGCTGACCCGGTGGAACCGCGAGCACCCGAACAAGCGCGTGGAGATGTCGCTCGTGAATGGCGCCGTCATGGATCAGCGGATCATGTCCGGCTTTCTCACCGGCACGCCCGTGGCCGACGTGCTCGAGGTGGAACGCAGCATGGCGGGCAAGGCGTTCACCGGCCCGATCGAGGACGTCGGTTATGTCGACCTGACCGAGCGGCTGAAGTCCGAGGGCCTGCTCGACCAGATCAACCGGCCGTCGCTCAGCCCGTGGACCTCGCGGGGCCACATCTTCGGCATCCCGCACGACGTCCACCCGGTCATGCTCATGTACCGCGCCGACCTCGTGGAGGCCGCGGGCATCGACGTTCGGCAGATTGAGACCTGGGATGACTTCATCCGCGTGCTGCGGCCGCTGCAGCAGGACCTGGACGGCGACGGCCGCGTCGACCGGCAGCTCCTGAGTTACTCGGCGGTCGATCCCAATGGGACCGAGGTGCTGATGCTGCAGGCCGGCGGCCGGATCTTTGATGACCAGGAGCAGCCCTGCTTCGACCGCCCTGGCAATGCCGCGATCCTGGCGCGACTCGCCTCCTGGTCGGTGGGTCCTCGTCCGATCTGCCGCTTCGCCGACTACAACACGGCCTCGGGCCAGCAGGTGCTGATCGACGGGCTCGTCGTCGCGGTGCTGGCACCCGACTGGCTGTGCGGCACGTTCAAGCAGCAGATCCCCGGGCTCGCCGGCAAGGTGAAGCTCATGCCGGTCCCGGCCTGGGAGCGCGGAGGCCGGCGCACGAGCGTGTTCGGCGGCACGATGCTGGCGCTGGCGAAGGTCTCGCGCACGCCGGAGATCAACTGGGAGTTCGCGAAGGCGATCTACCTCTCGCGCGAGATGTCCACGGCCCTGTTCCGGGCGACCTGCATCATCTCGCCCTTCAAGGCCAACTGGTCGGACCCGGCGTACGATGAACCCGACCCGTATTTCTGCGGCCAGCCGGTCGGCCGGCTCTACGTGCAGCTGGCGCCCGACGTGCCGCAACGGACCTCGTCGCCCTACAACCTGACGGCCGTGCTGCGCCTGTCGAACTGCATGACCGCGCTCGTCGCCTACGCCGAGGCGCACGGCCTGACCGACCCCGCCGCGCTGGAACCCGAGGCCCAGCGGCTCCTCGCGGCCACCCAGCGGGACTTCGCCGCGCTCGTGCACCGCAACGCGTTCCTCCGCACCCCGGCCCCATGAACCCGCCTTCCTCCGCCTCGATTCGCTCGGCGCCGCCCTTCCCGCGCTGGGCCCCGTGGTTCTTCGCCGCGCCTTGGCTGCTGGTCTTCGGCACGTTCGTGGCGTGGCCCCTGGTGCGCTCGCTGATGCTGTCGTTCATGCAGACCTACGGTCCGGGCACGACGACCTACGTCGGCGGGGACAACTTCCGCTATCTCTTCCACGACCCGCTGTTTTACCGGGCGCTCTGGAACACGTTTCTCTTCACGCTGGGCAGCGTGTTCATCCAGCTGCCGATCGCCCTCGGGCTCGCGCTGCTGCTGAACCGCCCGACGCTGCGCGGCCGGACGGTGTACCGGCTCCTCTTCTTCCTGCCGTCGCTGGTCGGCCTCGTCTTCGCGGGCGTGCTGGTCGGGATCATGTTCGAGAAGCGCACCGGCCTGATCGACGCCGGGCTCCACGCGCTGGTCGCCGGCTGGGACCCGGACTTCCCGTGGCTGGAACAGTACGTCATGCCCTCGCTGATCCTCGCGGGCGTGTGGCTCTACGCGGGTTTCAACATGGTGTATTTCCTCGCCGCGCTGCAGCACGTCTCGCCCGAGCTCCTGGACGCCGCGGCCATCGACGGGGCGGGGCACTGGCAGCGGTTCCGGCATGTGACGCTGCCTGAGATCCGGCCGGTCGCCGGGCTCGTCGTGCTCATGTCGATCGCCGGCAGCTTCCAGCTGTTCGAGCTGCCCTACATCATGTTCAACACCACCGGCAATCCCGCCGGGCCCGACAACAGCGCCCTGACGGTTGTGATGTACCTGTACCAGATGGGCTTCATGAGCGGCGACCTCGGCTACGCGAGCGCCATCGGCTGGGTGCTCGCCGTCCTGCTCATGACGCTCGCCGCGCTGCAACGGTGGCTGGCCCGCCGCGAGGAATACTGACCATGGCCCACCCGGAGACTTCTCCCATGGCGAACCAACGCTCCTCCCGGCTCCTCTTGGCCGGGGCCCTGGTGCACGGCCTGCTGGTCGCGTGCGCGGCGATCACGCTTGTCCCGTTCGTCTGGCTCGTGACCTCGGCGCTGAAGAACAAGACGGACTTTTTCGGCGCGGTGTTTCTGCCGCGCGGCGACGGGCTGTTCGGCATCGCCTGGGACCGCCTGACGCTGGAGAATTTCCACCGCCTGTTCGTGGAGGTGCCGATGCTGCGCGCGATCCTCAACTCGGTGTTCCTCGCGGCGGGACTGAGCCTGGTCGCGACGCTGTTCTGCGCGATGGGAGGCTACGCGCTGGCCAAGTACCCGTTCCGCGGCCGGCGCACGCTCACGGCCTTCGTGCTGGCGGCGGCGATCATCCCGCCGTCGCTGCTGCTGGCGCCGGGCTTCGAGCTGATCTGGCACCTTGGGCTGCTCGACACCTACGCCGGCTTCCTGCTGCCGGGCCTGGCCCCGGCCTTTGGCGTGTTCCTGTTCCGCCAGGCGATGCTGAACGCCGTGCCGGGCGAGCTGATCGAGTCGGCGCGGCTCGACGGCTGCGGCGAGATCCGGATCTTCTTCGAGCTCGTCCTGCCGCTCGTGCGTCCGATGATCGGCGCCTTCATCATCCTCTCGTTCCTCGGCACCTGGAACAACTTCATCGGCCCGCAGCTGATCCTCCAGTCCGTCGACCACCATCCACTCGCGGTCGCGATCAACAATCTCCGCGGCGTGTACGGCACCGACTACGGCCTCGTGATGTCCGGCACGCTCGTCTCGATCGCGCCGATCATGGCGCTGTTCCTCCTGCTCCAAAAGGAGTTCATCACCGGCCTCACCGCCGGCGCGGTGAAGGCCTAGGGCGCGCGGCGGAGCTTGAGCACCCGGTTGCCGGCGATCTCCGCGGCGTAGATCGCGCCCGCGGCGTCGACCACGACGCCGTGCGGGTAGCAGAAGAATCCCGGCTCGGCCCAGACCTGGGCCGGCTGCCCGCCCGGCCCGAACTCAATGATCGCGTTGTCCAGCCCCGCCGAGCCGTAGACCTTGCCGTCCGGCGCGCAGTGCAGCCCGTCCACTGAGTGGAGGCCCGGCCACTCCGCCAGCAGCCCGCCGGCCTGGTCAAAGACTTGGATGCGGTCGTTCTCGCGGTCGGAGACGTACAGCCGGCCGGCGGCGTCCGCGGTGATCACGTGCGGCGTGTGAAACTCGCCCGGCGCGATCCCGCGCCGACCCCACTCCCGGACGTAGGTGCCGTCCGCGCGGTAGTGCAGGACGCGGGAGTTGCCGTAGCCGTCCGTGACGAAGAAGTCGCCGCTCGGCAGCACGCACACGTGGGTCGGCTGGTTGTACACGGCGCGGTCGCAGCCAAGGCGCCCGTCCTCGCCGTAGGTGCGCACCAGATTGCCGTCCGGGTCGAAGACCATGATGAGGTGCCGGCCGCAGTCGGTGACCCAGACCCGGTCCCAGGGATCGACGTGCAGTCCGTGGAGCCAGTGGCGCACGTCCATCGGGATCGGCGTGGCCCCACGGAGATCGAAGGCGACGCTCTTCCGCTGGTGGGCGGCGCCGACCTCGCGGGCGAGAGTGCCGTCGGGGTTGAGGCAGAGGAGGGGATGCTCGCCGCGGTGGGCGACGTACACGCGGCCGCGGGAGTCCACGGCCACGCCGCTGACGCGCTCGAGTTTGTAACCGGGCGGCAGGCGCGGCCAGTCGGGCACGAGCTCAAGCCGCGTGGTGGCGCGGTGCTGGAACGCGGGGGCGCGGACCGCGTTCATGCCTTGGCCTCGGTCTGGCGGCGGATGACGAACATGAGGATGGCGCAGAACGCGATCGATCCCGCGGCAAACTGGAACACGCGGCTGATGTCGACGTTCGCGTCGCGCAGCGCGCCGCCGGCGTAGATGGTGACGCCGCCGACGACGCAGGCGAAGAAGTTCAGCACGCCGTAGCCGGTGGCGCGGTAGCGCGGGTCGGCGATCTGGCAGAGGATCGGCATCATGTTCGCGTCGGTGAACGACCGCGCCAGGCCGTAGCAGACGAGGGCGCCGAGCGCGACCGGCAGCAGCGTGGTGGTCGAGGCCAGCAGGATGCCCGGGGCGGCCACGCAGAGGCCGATGATCGGGACCAGGATGCGGGCCCGCGGATTCGTGCGGCTCCAGCGGTCGGCCCACGCGCCGCCGATCACCATGCCGAGGAGCGAGGCGACGTTGACGTAGCCGGTGGCCGAGAGGCCGGCCGCGCCCTGCGAGAGCTTGAACTGCTCGTTCAGGTAGGTGGGCATCCAGCCCATCACCGCCCAGCCGCCGACGCCGAGCAGGCCCCAGAACAGCAGGGCGAGCACGAAGGCCGGCCGGCTGAACAGGCTGCCGAGCGCCTCGCCGAACCGGACCCGGGCTTCCGCCCCACCGGCGATCGCCTCGGAGCGGTCGTCGACCGGCGGGTTGCGGAGCAGGAAGAGCACCACCACCGAATACGCGATGCCGACGATGCCGAAGAGGGTGAACGCGTAGGCCCAGCCGTGCCGCTCGGCGAGCCAGCCGCCGACGCCGCCGAGGGCCGAGCCGACCATCACGCCGCTGAGGTGGATGCCGTTCGCCAGCGACCGCGTGTTGGTCCGGTGGTAGTCGGCGATCAGCGCGACCGCCGCCGGCAGGTAGCACGCCTCGCTGATGCCCATCAGCGCGCGCGTCAGCAGCAGCTGGTCGTAGGTCTTGGCGTGTGCCGTCAGCCACGTCACGAGCGACCAGAAGAACAGGCTGCCGACGATCACGCGGCTGCGGTTGAAGCGGTCGGCCAGGAAACCCGCGAACGGGCTCAGGGCCGCGTACACGAGCAGGAACACCGAGGTCAGCAGGCCGAACTGGGCGTCGGTCATCGGGATCGCCTCCTTGATCGACCCGCGCATGGTCGCGATCATGACGCGGTCGAGGTAGTTGAGGCAGCCGACAACCCAGAGCAGTCCCACGGTGAGCCAGGCGCGGGTGGGCAGCGTCGAAAGGGAGGACATGGCGGAAGAGCCGTCCGGCGAGGACGGCGGCGGGTCGGAGGGGGGTGTAAGGTTCGAACCCGGTCAGTGCGTGCAGCCGCGGGCCTCGACCGACCAGCGGGTCACGGGGCGCCCGGGCGCCGTGACGACCACTTCGTCGGTCAGGTTAACCACCGTGCACACATGGGCCGGGGTAAGGAGAATCCGTTCGCCGAGCTCGAGCGCGTCGACCGCGCCGCCGCGCAGGTAGCCGTGCTCCTCGTTGACGCGCGCCACGGCCACGTCGCGGCCGTCGGTCGCGATCGCCGAGAGCCCGTCGGGGGTCTTGTCGGACGAAAAGGTCTTGGAGCCCGCGTCGATCAGGGCGAGGCCGGGCTCGGGTTTGTCCACGACCGTGGCTAGCACATGCAGGGCCACCTCGTCGGGCCGCATGACGCCGGTCGTGCGCGCGAGCGACAGGTCGCCGAACACGTAGGCGCCGGGCCGCACGGCCTGCACCCGCCCGGCACCCGCGGCCGCGACCAG
>DAOQKI010000018.1:0-44398 GCA_035334485.1 Opitutaceae bacterium | reverse complement strand
GCCTGGCCCTGGCGCAGCGTGCTCGACACGGCTGAGATCCAGGCCGAGGCCACGACCCCGCTCTCCAACATGCGGTCGGTCATCGCCCGCCGCCTGGTCGAGTCCAAGACCACCATTCCCCATTTCTACCTCGAGATCGAGGTCGACGTCGGTCCGCTCGGCGCGCTCCGCAACCAACTCAACGCCGGTCTCGCGAAGGACGGTGTCCGCCTGTCGGTGAATGACTTCGTCCTGAAAGCCAGCGCCGCCGCCCTCCGCGCGGTGCCGCAGGTCAACAGCTCGTTCGACGCCAGCGGCATCAAGGCCCACGGCACCGTGCATGTCTCGTTCGCCGTCGCGATCGAGGACGGCCTCATTACGCCGGTCGTGAAGAACACCGACCAGAAGTCGGTCTTCGAGATCAGCGTCGAGGCCAAGGACCTCGGCAAACGGGCGCGCGACAAGAAACTCGCCCCGGCGGAGTTCACCGGCGGCACCTTCTGCGTCTCGAACCTCGGCATGATGGGCATCGAGCGATTCTCGGCCATCATCAACCCGCCCAACGCCGCCATCCTGGCGGTTGGCGCGACCGTGAAGAAGCCGGTGGTGAAGGACGACCAGATCGTGGTCGGCGAGCGGATGAGCCTCAGCCTGTCGTGCGACCACCGCGTGGTCGACGGCGCCCTCGGGGCGAAGTTCCTGAACGCGCTGAAGGACCATCTGGAAAATCCGGCGCTGCTGCTGATGTGAGCGGGGGGGGGCGGAAGGTGGGTTTGGGTCGCTGGAGGGAAACGCCAAACCGCCAAACGCCAAACAAAGGTCCGGCGGCTAAGTTAGGGCGAACTGCCGGGCATGGCGCGTGGAGCATAGAAACCAAAGGCGACCGATCAGTCGCCAGTCGGAAAGTCATAGATTCATGACCCGACTTGCTGACCGGCTTTCAACCTTCAACTGAGGTCTTTCAACCGTGCGGGCCCTCCTACGCACGCTGCACGCGCGCTACGGAGGGCAGTCTTCTGGCCGCTGTCGCGGCGGCGAAGACTGGTGGTAGGACCTGGATTCGAACCAGGGAAGGCGTAAGCCAGCAGATTTACAGTCTGCCCTCGTTGGCCACTTGAGTATCCTACCAAAAAACGGAACGCGGAAAATCTGGGTTCGTGCGGCCGAGTTCAAGGATTTTCTTAACGTCGCCTTGCGTCCCCTCTCACCGGCGGCTGTCCTTAGGCTGACCGATGCTCGCCGACCTCAAGGAATGGCTTTCGGACTTCGTGGCCCGGGGGTTGCTCGCTGACCTGACCGCGCTCTGCGGCTTCGTGCTCGCGCTCCTCGTTGTCGCCCGGCTCATGAGCCAGAAGAAGGCCCCAGCGAACACGTTTGCGTGGCTCCTCGTCATCGTCCTCGTGCCCTACGTCGGCGTGCCCCTCTACCTGCTGTTCGGGGGCCGCAAGCTCCGGCGCCTGGCCGCCCGCAAGCAGCCCCTCAGCCCCGCCCTGCCCGGCCAGCCCCAGATTCCGGCCTTCTATGCCCACTGGCCCGTCGCCCAGACCATCGTCGCGGCCGGCGGCGCGTCACCCGTCGCCGGCAACCGCCTCCGGCTGCTCACCACCGGCGAGGCCACCTTTGCGGAGCTCATGCAGCAGATCCGCTCGGCGCAGCACTGCATCCACCTCACGACCTTCATCCTCGGCCGGGACGACACCGGCCGCGCCATCATCCAGGCCCTCGCCGAACGCGCTCGCGACGGTGTAAAGGTCCGGCTGCTCCTGGATTCCGTCGGCTCCATGTTCATCGGCGGCAACTTCCTCGCCCCGCTCCGGGCCGCTGGCGGCGAAGTCATCCGTTTCATGCCCGTGCTGCCGTTCACGTCGCGCGGCTCCGCCAATCTCCGCAACCACCGCAAGATCGCCGTGTTCGACCACACCACCGCGATCATCGGCGGCCACAATCTCGCCATCGAGTACATGGGGCCCACCTCCTACCGAAAGCGCTTCGCCGACCTCGGCGCCGTCATCGAGGGTCCCGCCGCGACCTTGCTGCACGAGGTGTTCATCGCCGACTGGTGCTTCGCCAGCCGCCGCCCGCCCGGCCCCCTCCGCCAGCAATCTCCCGCCGTCGGCCTCACCGCCCGCGGCTCGGCCGAGTTGCAGGTCGTCGCCAGCGGGCCCGACGTGCCCGGTGATCCGCTCTACGAGGGCATCGTTTCCATGATCCAGGAGGCGGAGTCCAGCATCTGGGTCGTCACGCCCTACTTCATCCCGGACGATGTCCTGCTGCGGTCGCTGATCGTCAAGGCCCGGGCGGGACGCGCCGTGACCCTTGTGCTGCCGGCGCGGTCCAACCATCCCGTCACCGATTTCGCCCGACGCCACTACGTGCGGGAGCTGCGCCGGGCCGGGGGTCGCGTCATGCTCTACGGCGCGGGCATGCTGCACAGCAAGGCGCTGATCGTGGACGACCGGATCGCGCTGCTGGGCTCGGCCAATTTCGACCTGCGCAGCCTGTTCGTGAACTTCGAGATCGGCCTCGTCGTGCACTCCGACGCCGAGGTCGTCGCCATCAAGGCCTGGGCCGAGGCCCTGCTCGGCCAGTGCCACGAGCTCAAGACCGACCCCAACCGTCGCCAGCGCCTCCCGGCCCGCATCATGGAGGACTTCAGCCGCCTGCTCGCCCCGCTGCTCTAGGTCGGACCGTTTCCGGGTTGCGGGCTCGCCTATGCCACAAAGAACACCAAGGGCACTAAGTCGGTCCACCCGAGGGTCTGTACCCGGTTTCTTGCCCCTGCTCGCGGCCAATTTCACTTTCGCCTGCTCTCACCATGAACGCTGCCGAGGCCTTCGACGAGTTGTGCGCCTACACGCTGACCCTGGCTGATCCCGAGTTCATCCATCAGCAGGTGGTCGATGCCTACGCCGAACAGACGGCGACCGATCGCGATCGGCCGATCAAGGTGGCTTTCGCTCTGGTCGGGCTCTGCCTTCATCTCGAGATGGGATTCACGGGCAAGCAGGTCCAGCGGGCCCACATGCGCCTCGCGGCCCGCAGCAAGTCCTGGCCCACCTTTCCGCTGCCGCCCACCCGTGGCGCGGTCACGGTGCTCGACGCCTTGGCGGCGGCACCCGGTGCCGAACGCACCGCCGCGATCCGGAATTGGTGTCAGTCGGTCTGGGACGCACATGCCGCCAATCACGAGGCGGTGCGCCGTCTTCTTCGGCAGCATCTCGACTCCCCGCGTTCGTAGGGCGCGGGGCGCGTCAGACGGCGTGCGCCGCAATAAAGGCCTTGATCGCCGCGGGATCGGCCCGCAGCCGATGCTTCACCACCGGACGGCTCTTCAGCGCTTCCAGCGATGGGTGCGTGGGCTCGACGCCGATCGCGGACCGGATGGTCTCCGGGAACTTCGCCGGGCTCGCGGTGGCCAGCACCACGCTGGTGCGCCCCGGCGTCAGCTCCTTGAAGGCACAGGCCGTGTGCGGATCCGCCACGTAGCCGTACTGACGGTGAACCCGCTGGATAATGCCGGGAATCTCCGCGTCGGTGCAGCGCGACGCTGAAAAGGTCCCGCCCTGCCAACCCTCAAAGCGGTATCTGCCCTCGGCCTTAAACGTCGCCATCACGCTCCGAACCCGGGCGGGATCGCGTCCCACCGTGTAGTAGAGGAAACGCTCGAAGTTCGACGCCACCTGGATGTCCATCGACGGCGCGAGGCTCGGCGCCACCGGGGCCACGCGGTATTCGCCGGTGGTGAACAGCCGGTACAGGATGTCGTTCTGGTTGGTCGCGATCTTGAAGCCGCCGATCGGCACGCCCATCTGCTGGAGCAGCCAGCCGGCGAGCACATTGCCGAAGTTTCCCGTCGGAACCACGAACTCCACGCTCTCCCGCTCCGCCGGCGGCAGCCGCAGCCACGCCGAGAGGTAATAGACGCACTGCGCGAGCACGCGGGCCAGGTTGATCGAGTTCACGGCCGAGAGGCGGTGTCCCGTCCGGAACGTCTGGTCGCCGAAGACCTCCTTCAAGGCTGCCTGCGCGTCGTCGAACGAGCCATCGGTCGCGAGAGCAAACACATTGTCCGCGCCGGTGCAGGTCATCTGGCGCTCCTGCAGCGGCGAGACGCGGCCGTCGGGATACAGGATGAAGATCGCCGTGCCCGGCCGGCCGATCAGGCCGTGGATCGCCGCCGCCCCGGTGTCGCCGGAGGTAGCACCGAGGACGTTGATCGACTCGCCGCGCGCCTGGCACTGGTGACCGTAAAGCTGCCCAAGGAGCTGGAGGGCGAAATCCTTGAAGGCGAGCGTCGGACCGTGGAACAGCTCGAGCACATGCACGCCCGGCCCGAGGCACCGCAGGGGCGCAATCGCCGGGTCCGAGAACCGCGTGTAGGAGCGGTCCACCAGCTGGCGGAGGGTCGCCGCGGGAATATCCGTGGCGAAGACCCGCATGAACTCGAAGCAGAGGTCCGCGTACCCCAGCCCTGCCCAGCCGGCCAGCTTGCCGGAGAGGTCCGGCAGTTGCTCCGGCAGGAACAGCCCGCCGTCCGGGGCCAGCCCGGTCGCCACGGCATCCGAGAAGCCGAGCAGCGGGGTCTGTCCGCGGGTGGAAAGGAATCGCATGGGGAGCAGTCAGCGGTCAGCCATCAGCTTTCGGCCGGGAAGGCAGGCCGGTCCGCCGGGCTCGCGCGGTCGTGGCTGACGGCCGATCGTCCGCCGGGTGCCGGCGGGCTAGGCTTTCTCGAGGTTGAACACCGCGTGCGCGACCCGGGCGGCCTCGTCGGCGCGGTCGAGGTCGAGCACGATCGAGATCTTGATCTCCGAGGTGCTGATCAGGTCGATGTTGATGCCGGCATCGGCCAGGGCCTGGAACAGCGTGGCGGCCACGCCCGAATGGGTCCGCATGCCCACGCCGACGACGGAGAGCTTCGCGACCTGCTCGTGCACGGTGACCTGCCCGCCGCCGATGGCGGCGAGCACCGGGTCCAGCGCGCGGACGGCGCGAGCGGTCTCGGTCTGCGGCACCGTGAAGGTCAGGTTCGCCAGGCCCTGCCGGCCGGTGTTCTGCACGATCATGTCGACGTTGATGTTGGCGTCGGCCAGCGCGCGGAAGACCTTCGCCGCCGAGCCGGGTTTGTCGCGGACATTGCTCACGATGACCTTGGCCTGGTCCTTGTCGACGGCCACGCCGCGGACGACGACCTTTTCCATGTAGGCGACTTCTTCTTTCACGATGGTTCCTGGGTTGTGGTTAAAGGAGGAGCGGACTTCGAACACGACGTTGTACTTCTTCGCGAACTCGACCGAGCGGGTCTGCATGACCTTGCTGCCGAGCGAGGCGAGCTCGAGCATCTCGTCGTACGAGATCTCCTCGAGCTTGCGGGCGTTCTTCACCACGCGGGGGTCGGCGGTGTAGACGCCGTCGACGTCGGTGTAGATCTCGCACTTGTCCGCCTTCACCGCCGCGGCGAGCGCGATGGCGGTGAGGTCCGAGCCGCCGCGGCCGAGGGTCGTAATCTGGCCGTCGTCGTTGATGCCCTGGAAACCCGCGACGATGACCACCTTGCCAGCCTTCAGGTCCTTCTCGATCGGCTTGGCGTTGATCGTCTTGATCTTCGCCTTGGTGTGGACCTTGTCGGTGAAGATGCCGGCCTGCGCGCCGGTGTAGCTGACCGCGTCGACCCCGATGCCGTGCAGCGCCATCGCGGTCAGCGCGATGGTCTCCTGCTCGCCGGTCGCGAGCAGCATGTCGAGCTCGCGCTCGCTCGGAAACTCGCACACCGCTTTGGCCCGGGCGATCAGCTCGTTGGTCACACCCGAGCGCGCCGAGACGACGACCACGAGCTCGTGGCCCTCGTCGCGCGTCGCCTTGATGCGTTCCGCGACCTTCTTGATGCGTTCGACGTCACCCACGGAGGTGCCGCCGTATTTTTGGACGATGCGTGCCATGGACGGAAAGGGTCAGTCGGCGAAGTCGCCGATGCGCAGGAGCAGCGGCGTCTCCCGCACGCAGCGCAGCCGGGCCAGGCGCGCGAGGGTGGCGCGCATCGCGCGCTCGTCGCTCTGGTGGGTCGTGAGCACCAGCGAGGCCATGCCGGCGGGTTCCTGGGCGCTCTGGATCACGCTCGCGATGCTGACCTGCCGCGAGGCCATCGCGTGCGCGATCTGCGCCAGCACGCCCGGCTCGTCGCTCACAGTCATGCGCAGATAGTACCGGCACCGGATGTGCTGCAGCGGCGCCAGGCGGCACGGCGACATCGCCGGCTCGGGCGCGTTCGACTTGCGGGCCGTGATGAAGGCGCGCCGGTCGTTCTTGAGCAGCGCCACCGCGTCGACCAGGTCGCTGATCACCGCGCTGGCCGTCGCGTCGCGACCGGCACCGCGGCCGATGTAGAGGGTCGTGCCGGCGACGTCACCGCGGACCGAGACCGCGTTGAACACGCCGCTGACCTTGGCCACCACATGGCTCTCCGGCAGCAGCGTCGGGTGCACCCGCACGCTCAGCTCGTCCGTCGCAAAGTCGCGCGCGATGACCGCCAGCAGCTTGATCCCGTAGCCGAGCGCCGCGGCGTGTTTGAAGTCGTCGGGAGTGATCCGATCGATGCCCTCGACGATCATCTGCTCCGGCTTCACCCAGGTGCGGTGCGCGAGGAACGCCAGCACCGCGGCCTTGTGCGCGGTGTCCCAGCCCTGCACGTCGAGCGACTCGTCCGCCTCGGCGTAGCCCAGGCGCTTGGCCTCGCCCAGCACGGAGGTATAGGGCGCGTCCTGCTCCTCCATCTGGGTCAGGATGTAGTTACAGGTGCCGTTGAGGATGCCGTAGATCAGCGGGAAGCGGTTCGCCACGAGACCCTCGCGGAGGGCCTTGATGATCGGGATGCCACCGGCGACGCTGGCCTCGAACAGGAAGTGCCCGCCATGGCGACGCGCCGTGGCAAAGATCTCCGCGCCGTGCGCGCAGATCAGCGCCTTGTTGGCTGAGACCACCACCTTGCCGCAGGCCAGCGCGGCCAGCGTCACGTCGCGCGCCAGCGTGGTGCCGCCGATCAGCTCGCAGACGATGTCGATGTTCGGGTCGGTCGCGACCTCGAGCGGATCGGTGGTGAGCTTCGCCGCCGGCAGCTTCACGCTGCGGCGCTTGCGCAGGTCGCGGACCGACGCGCGCGTCAGCTCGAGCTCCACGCCGAGGCGCGACTCCAGCTCGGGCCGGATCCGGCTGAGGTGCGTCCAGACGCCCTGCCCCACGGTGCCGAGGCCGCAGACCCCGATGCGGATGACGGAGCGGGCGTTCATGCGGCGGGGGGCTGGGCCGGCTTCTGGCCGACCTTGTTCTCGGTCCCGGCGAGGAGCCGGGACAGGTTGCTGCGATGGCGGATGATCACGAAAACGGTCACGGCCGCGCACAGGCCCACGAGCAGCGCCGGCCGGTGAAGCGCCCAGGCCGCGACGGTCAGCGCGACCGCCGCCAGCATCGAGCCGAGCGAGACGTAGCGCGTCAGGAGCACCGTCAGGCCCCAGGTGGCCGCGGCGGCCAGCACGCCGAGCGGGAACAGGACGAGGAAGCCGCCCGCGCCGGTGGCGACGCCCTTGCCGCCGCGGAAGCGAGTGAAGCACGAGAAGGAATGCCCGAGCAGCGCCGCGGCGAGGCCGGCCACCAGCAGTGGCAGCGGTTCAGCCGGCACGCCACCGAGGCCCAGCCGGCTCCCCAGCAGCGGGGCGGCCGTGGCCACCGCGCCCTTCAGGGCGTCGAGCGCGAAGACGAGGTTGCCGGGGCCGGCGCCGAGCACGCGGCGGACATTGGTCGCGCCGGGGTTCTTGCTGCCGACCTCGAAGATGTTCACGCCCCACGAGCGCGCGACGAGGTACCCGAAGGGCAGCGACCCCAGGAGGTACCCGACCAGCGCGGTGACGAGGAGGGCGGCGAGCATCGTGGACTAGAGCTGCGCGAACTTAGCCAGCTTGATCGCGGGGTGCGACTTCAATTCCTTCCGCGCCGCGGCGCTCGGCTCGCTGTCGAGGTTGATCACCATGAGCGCGGTCTCGCCCGGCTCCTGGCGGCTCAGGGACATGTTGGCGATGTTGACGCGATCCTTGCCCAGCAGCGTGCCCACGTAGCCGATCATGCCCGGCTCGTCGTGGTTCTCAATCACGAGCAGCTTCCCTTGCGCCTCCGCCTCAACCTCGCGGCCGTTCAGCTCGACGATCCGGGGCTTCAGGCCCTTCCCGATCAGCGTGCCCTTCGCGGAGTGCACCGTGTCGTTGCCGGCGACGGCCTCGACGGCGATCAGCTCGGTATAGTCGGTGTCGTCGGTCGACTTGATGACCTCCACCTTGACGCCGAGCCGCTGCAGCATGAGCGGGGCGTTCACGTAGTTGACGGAGTCGCCGCTGATCCGGCGCAGCCACCCGCGCTGGATGGAACGCGTGACGGCATTGGCGTCGAGGTCGACGATCTTGCCCCAGTAGGTGATCCGGAGGGTCGCGATCTGCTGCGGACCCAGCTGCTGGACGAGCGTGCCCAGCTTCTCGCCAAGCTCGAGGTACGGCCCAAGGACCTTTAGCGCCGCGGCGTCGAGGCTCGGCATGTTGACCGCGTTGCGGATGATGCCGCCGGCCAGCACGTCGGTGATCTGCTCCGCGATCTCGAGTCCGACCGCGTCCTGCGCCTCGGCCGTCGACGCACCCAGGTGCGGCGTCAGCACGACATTCGACAGCGCCCGGAATTCGCTCTCCTTCGCCAACGGCTCGTCCTCGTAGACGTCGAGACCGGCCGAGGCGACATGGCCCGACTTCAGGGCTGCCAGCAGCGCCGTTTCCTTGATGATGCCGCCGCGCGCGCAGTTGAAGATCCGGACGCCCTTCCGGCACTTCGCCAGCGCCGCCTCGTCGATCATGTACTGCGTGGCGTCGGTCAGCGGCATGTGGACCGTGATGTAGTCGGACTGGGTCAGCAGTTCGTCGAGCGTCACCGCCTCGACCTGCATCGCCTTCGCGCGGCTCGGCGCCAGATAGGGATCAAAGGCCAGCACGCGCATGCCGAACGCCTGGGCGCGCTTCGCGACCTCGGAACCGATGCGGCCGAGGCCCACGATACCAAGGGATTTCCGGAACAGCTCGCCGCCGGAGAAGCTCTTGCGGTCCCATTGCCCGGCGCGCATCGACGCCGCGGCCTGCGGCACGGGCCGCGCGCCACACAGGATATGGGTGAACGTCAGCTCCGCCGTGGCGATGGTGTTGCCGGTGGGCGTGTTCATCACGATGACGCCGCGCTCGGTCGCCGCTTCGACGTCGACATTGTCCACGCCGACGCCGGCCCGGCCCACCACCTTGAGCAGCGGCGCCGCGGCCATGATCTCGGCGGTGATCTTCGACTCCGAGCGGACGGCGATGGCGTGCACGTCCTTCACCAGTTCCTTCAGCTTCTCCGGCGAGGAGCCGTAGGCCTCCACGACATCAAGGCCCGGCTGCTGGCGCAGATAGGCGACCCCCTTGGCTGAGATCTTGTCGGCGACGAGGACTTTCATGGCGGCAAAATGCGTCCGAGGGAAATCTTCCCCCGTCGGGCTAGCAAGGAAAAGCGGTGTTATGACAAAGGGTAAACCACCCCACCCGGAGGGGGTGGGTCCGCGCTCGGCCGCCGGGCCTATTTCAGGCCCAGGCCAAGCTGATGCGCGGCAAAGCCCAGCAGGTCCGTCCACTCGTCGATGGTCTTGGAAACCGGGGTCGTGCCGGACGAGCCGCCATGCCCTGCCTTCACGTCGATCCGGATCAGGGCCGGGTTCGCCGAGCCGGCCACCGCCGCCTGGAGCGTCGCGGCGTACTTGAACGAGTGCGCCGGGTGCACCCGGTCGTCATGGTCGCCGGTGGTCACGAGGATCGCCGGATACCGGACGCCGGAACGAATGGTGTGCAGCGGCGAATAGGCGCGCAGGTAGGCAAAGCCCTCCGGCGTGTCGCTGGTGCCATAGTCCCCCGCCCACGAGGCGCCGACCGTGAACCGGTGGTAGCGCAGCATGTCCATCACGCCAACCTGCGGGAAGGCCACCGCGGCCAGGTCCGGCCGCTGGTTCAGCACCGCGCCGACCAGCAGCCCGCCGTTAGAACGTCCCTGGAGGACCAGGCGCTCCGAACGGGTGTAGTGGTTCGCCACCAGCCACTCGGCGGCGGAGATGTAGTCGTCAAAGACGTTCTGTTTCCGCTCCTTGGTGCCGGCCTTATGCCACGCGTCGCCAAACTCGCCGCCGCCGCGGAGCGTCGCGACCGCATACACGCCGCCGAGTTCGAGCCACACCAGCGTCGGGATCGAGAAGGTCGGCTGCAGCGAGACGTTGAAGCCGCCGTAGCCGTAGAGCCAGGTCGGGGCCGCGCCGTCGCACACCAGGTCCTTCCGGTGGACCAGGAACATCGGCAGGCGCGTGCCGTCCTTCGACGTCACCCACACCTGCTCGGTGGTGTAGCGCGACGGATCGAACGCCACCTTCGCCTGGTCGAACACTTCGCCGCGGTTGGCGTCGAGATCCCAGCGCATCACCGTCGGCGGCGACAGGAACGACGCGAATCCATAGAACAGCTCGGGCTCATTCTCCTTTCCACCGAGACCGGTCACGGTGCCGATCCCCGGCAGCCTGATCTCACCAATGGAATGTCCGTCGCCGGCATAGACCGCCAGGCGGCCCTGCACGTCGTGCAGGTACGCGAGGACAAACCGTCCGCCGACGTACTGCACGTGTTCCAGCTTGTCGGGCGATTCGGGCACCAGCGTCTGCCAGTGCTCGGGCGCGGGGGCAGTGAGGTTCACCGCCACGATCTTGCCGCGCGGCGCCGCACGGTTCGTCTCCACGAAAAAGGTGTCACCCTTGCTGCCGACGACTCCGTAGTTCGCGTCGTAGTTCGGCATCAGCGGCACCACCGGGCCGTTCAACTTGGGCTGTCGCGGGTCGACCAGGTCGATGTAGGAAAGCGCATTCTCGGTGCGGCCGGGATTGCTGGAGCTGATCACCAGGTAGCGGCCGTCGTCCGTGATCCCCCCGAGGTGCATCCGCAGCGGATGCTCGGCGTCCTGGAACACGAGCACGTCCGCGCTCTGCGGCGTGCCCAGACGGTGGTAGTAGATTTTGCCGTTCGCGACCGGGTTGAAGGTCGGGTCGTCCTTTCGCGACTCGGGGAACCGGCTGTAGATGAAACCCTGACTGTCCTGAGTCCAATCGGCTCCCCAGTACTTTGCCCCGACGATCCGGTCCTCGAGATCCCGCCCCGTGGCGATCTCGCGCACGCGGAATTCCTCCCAGTCCGAACCGGCGCTCTTCAGGGCGTAGGCGATCCACTTGCCGTCCTCGGAGACTGCCACCGGCCCGAGGGCCACGGTGCCGTCAGTCGACAGGGTGTTCGGGTCGATTAGCAACCGGTCCGGGCCGTGCAGCTGCTCGCGGACATACAGCACGGACTGGTCCTGCAGGCCGTCGTTTTTCCATACCAGGTAGTGCCCGCCCCGCTTGGACGGCATGCTGATCCGGGGATAATTCCACAGTGCCTTTAGCCGGGCCCGGATCGCCGTGCGTTCCGGCATCTGCTCGAGCAGCTTGGCTGTCAGCGCCCGCTCGGCGTCCACCCAGGCGCGGGTCTGCGGGGAGTCGAGATCCTCCAGCCACCGGTAGGGGTCGGCGACCTTGGTGCCGTGGTAATCGTCAACCACGTCGCCGCGCGGGGCAGCCGGATAGGCCCACGCCGCCGGCGACGCGCCCCGGGCAACCAGGGACAGGAGAACAAACAGCAGGGAAAGAAAACGCATCCCGCCACCGTGGAGGACGCTCCGCCCGAGGCAAGCCCCCCTCGGCCGATGCACGCCTGCATTGCCTTGCCGGCTCGGCTCCGTTTTCGTCCGCCCATGTCGCACCCTTCCACCGCTGACCGCCTCGCCCGCCAGATCGAGTTCATCGTGGAGGTCGACAAGCTGAAGGACATCTTCCGGCAGACCATCACGAGCCGCAGCCGTCGGGCCGAGAACGACGCCGAGCATTCCTGGCACCTTGCGCTGATGGTCGTCGTGCTGGCCGAGCATTCGAACCACCAGCCGCTCGATGTGCTGCGCATCCTCAAGATGGTCCTGATCCACGACCTCGTGGAGATCGATGCCGGGGACACGTTCGCCTACGACACGAAGAACATGGCCACGCAGCACGACCGCGAGTCGGTCGCCGCCGACCGCATTTTCGGCCTGCTGCCCGAGGACCAGGCGAAGGAGTTCCGCGCGCTCTGGGACGAGTTCGAGGCCCGGCAGACGCCGGAGGCACGCTTTGCCGCCGGCTGCGACCGGTTCCATCCGATGCTGCTCAACTGTCGCACCCAGGGCCACGCCTGGCAGAGGCACGGCGTGACCCAGGACCGCGTCCTCGCCCGCAACGCGCACATGGCCGAGGGTTCGAAGGAGCTCTGGGCCTACGCCGTGAAGATGGTCGACGAGTGCGTGGCGAACGGCCACCTGCCGCCTGCGCCGGGGAAGACGCAGCAGTAGGCGATAAGCGGTAAGCTGTAGGCGGTAGGCTGTAGGCGGTAGGCTGTAGGCGGTAGGCGGTGCGCTTTAGGCGATCGGCTGTGGGCCGTCAGCGATGTTCCAATCGGGAAGCCGCAAAGAGGCACAGAAGGCGCAAGAGGCACACGTTGATCCTGAAACAGAAGGCCAGGTCTGCGCCTCTTGCGCCTCCTTGCGGCCACCCGGATCGAGAGGTCCAAGGCTGAAAGCCTACAGCCTACCGCCTAAAGCTTGACGCTCAGCGCTCAGCCTCAGGTCAAATCCCGCAGGCTGCCGAACTCGGGATCGAACAGGCGCCGGTACGTGTGGACAATCATGCCGTCGGTCAGGCCCGCGAGGAAATCGCAGATCTGGCGGGCCTTGCCGGCGGGCTCCGACTCGGCGTTGATCAGCTTGCCGACCCGCACCGGGAGAATGTTGATCACGCGCGGGCCCTTCTCGACGTAGTTGCTCCAGGTCGAGTTCCACAGGTCGAACAGGACGCGACGCGCCTTGTGCTCGATCTGCTGCAGCTGCGGGCTCTCGAAGATGATGTCGTTGGCCATCTTCTTGAAGAAGAGCGCCTCCTTCTCGGCGTCGGGCGTGACCACGAGCTCGAAGCGGTAGCGGTTGGTCGCGCCCGACATGAAATTCTCCCGCTCCTTCAGGCGGCAGGCGGTGATGAAGGCGCCGATCTTCTGGGAGAAGACATTCTCGAGCCGGTCGTGACTGATCGCGTCAAACAGTGTGTCGAGCAACTTCTGGCGCGGCGCATCGACCGGCTCACCCGCGGCCCAGAGCTCGACCTTCTCGCGCGTGAGGAACCCGGCCTTCACGCCGTCGACGATGTCATTGAGCGAATAGGCAGCGTCGTCCGCCCAGTCCATGATCTGGCACTCGACGCTCTTGAAGGCGTTGAGGTTTTCGCCGGCATGCAGCGCCCGCGGGATCTTCGCCGTGCCGAACACGAACTCGCGCTCGGCGGACTGGGGATCGTAGAGGAAATGGTTCTGCGGCCGCTGCGGAAACTCGCTGAACAGCTTCTTGTATTTCAGCACGCCGTCGAGCAGCGCGCGGGTCGGCTGCATGCCGCGGACGCCGGCCTCATTCTGGTAGATCGTGCCGGTGAGCAGGCGGAGCGTCTGGGCGTTGCCCTCGAAGCCGCCCCACTTGATCATCAGCTCCTGCAGGGTCCGCTCGCCGGAGTGGCCGAACGGCGGATGCCCCAGGTCGTGCGCGAGGCAGACCGCCTCGACCAGGTCGCTGTCGATGTAGAAATCCGCGCTCAGCGGCCCGCCGCGCGACTGGAGGTACTGGCAGATGGAGCGCCCGATCTGCGCCACCTCCATCGAGTGCGTGAGACGGGTGCGGTAGAAGTCGTATTCGCCCGACAGGAAAACCTGCGTCTTCGACTGCAGCTTCCGGAACGCATGGGCATGGATGATCCGGTCGCGATCGATCTGGAACGGACTGCGATAGTCGCGCTTGCGTCCACCTCCATAGGTCTCGACGTCGAATGCGTTGTAGAACCGGTTAGCCATGCAGGAACGCAGAGAGGAAAGCGATCCCGCCCGGGTTGCAAACCCTTAAGGTGCGGCAAAGGACTCGATCCGGTTCACAGGAGGCAACGGAGGGAACGGAGGACGGTCGGAACACGCCGATATCTTCCGCGCCATTCTCACTAGACGCGTTTCGATTCCAGGTTCGTTCCGCGCGCTCGCACTTGAGCGTTGAGAGTTAAACGTCGAGCGTTGAACGTTCCCCCACGCTCGCCGCCATGCCCCGCTCCACCTTCCCCACTCCGCTCGGCCCATGCGCCATCGCGTGGAACGAGGACGGTGTCACCGGCTTCGAACTGCCCGGGGCGGCGGCGAAGGCGGACGACGTGGCGCATCCCCCGGAGGAGATCGGGGCGATTATTGGCCGAGTGCGAAGGCACCTGATGGGCAAGCTGCAGGATTTCTCGGACGTGCGGTACGACTTCGGACGCGTGCCGGAGTTCAATCGCGAGGTCTACCGGGCCACGCTGAAGGTGAAGGCCGGGCAGACCTCGAGCTACGGCCAGATCGCGGCTGCCATCGGCCACCCGGCGGCGGCGAGTCGAGCCGTGGGCGCCGCCCTCGGGGCGAATCCCTGGCCGCTGCTGGTGCCCTGCCACCGCATCATCGCGGCCGACGGGAAGATGACGGGGTTCTCCGGGCCGGGAGGCATCCGGACCAAGCTGCAACTCCTAAATTTGGAAGGCTCGGAACTGTTTGCGGAGTGAGGCACAGGCCCCACACTGGGACCCAAATCCCATTGTCATGCCTGCCTCCACAATGCGCGCCATCGCCAAGCTAACACCCGGCCCCGGGCTCCAGTTGACCGAGGTGCCGGTGCCGAAACCGGGCATCAATGACGTCCTGATCAAGATCAAGAAGACGTCCATCTGCGGCACCGACATCCACATCTACAACTGGGACGACTGGGCGCAGAAGACCATCCCCGCCCCCATGGTCGTCGGCCACGAGTTCGTCGGCGTCATCGAGGAGGTCGGCAGCAACGTGGTCGGCTTCAAGCCGGGCGATCTCGTCGACGGCGAGGGACACATCGTCTGCGGCATCTGCCGCAACTGCCTCGCCGGCCGCCGCCACCTGTGCAAGGACACCAAGGGCGTCGGCGTGAACCGCCAGGGCGCCTTTGCCGAGTACCTCTGCATCCCCGCCAGCAACGCCGTGCATGTCGACCCCAGCATCCCGCTGGATGTGCTCTCGTGCTTTGATCCCCTCGGCAACGCGACCCATACCGCGCTCCAGTACGACCTCGTCGGCGAGGACGTCCTGATCACCGGCGCCGGCCCGATCGGCTGCATGGCCACCGCGATCGCCCGCCACGCCGGCGCGCGCAAGATCGTCGTCACGGACGTCAATCCCGACCGTCTCGCCCTCGCCGTGAAGATGGGCGCCACCCGCGGCGTCGACGTGTCCAAGGAGAAACTCCCCGACGTGCAGCGCGAGATCGGCATGAAGGAGGGCTTCGACATCGGCCTTGAGATGTCCGGCAATCCGCGCGCGCTGAACGACATGATCGACAACATGGCGCACGGCGGCCGCATCGCCCTGCTCGGCATCATGCCCGGCGCCGCCGCGGTGGACTGGAACAAGGTCGTCTTCAACATGCTCACGATCCGCGGCATCTACGGCCGCGAGATGTATGAGACGTGGTACAAGATGACCGCCATGATCCAGAGCGGCCTCGATATCACCCCGGTCATCACCCACCGCTTCCACTACACGGAGTTCCAGCAGGGCTTCGATCTCATGCGCTCCGGCAAGAGCGGCAAGATCGTCCTCACCTGGAGCTGAGCCGCTTCACCACGGCACTTCCACCGCCAAGACCGCCGAGCTCGCGAAGCAAATCCTCCGCCCGGCCTGCCCTTCGCGTGCTCGGCGGTCCTGGCGGTCAACCTCCCTTCACCATGACTCCCGCCTATCAGGCCCACCTGCAGAAGACGCTCGCCGAGATCGAGGCCGCCGGCCTCTACAAGCGCGAGCGTGTGATCACGACGCCGCAGCGCGCCCACATCAACGTGACGGGCGACCGCCCGGTCCTGAATTTCTGCGCCAACAACTACCTCGGGCTCGCCGACAACCCGGAGATCATCCGAGCGGCGCACGCCACCCTCGACCGCTGGGGCTACGGCTTGGCTTCGGTGCGGTTCATCTGCGGCACCCAGCAGATTCACAAGGACCTGGAGTCGCGGCTCAGCGCGTTTCTCGGCACGGACGACACGATTCTTTACAGCTCCTGCTTCGACGCGAACGGCGGCGTGTTCGAGACGCTGCTCGGCGCCGAGGACGCCGTCATCAGCGACGAGCTGAACCACGCCTCGATCATCGACGGCATCCGCCTCTGCAAGGCCCAGCGCTATCGTTACAAGAACAACGACATGGCCGACCTCGAGGCGCGCCTGAAGGAGGCCGACGCCGCCAAGGCGCGATTCAAGCTCATCGCGACGGACGGCGTGTTCTCGATGGATGGCTACATCGCCAACCTGAAGGCCATCTGTGACCTCGCGGACAAGTACGGCGCACTGGTGATGGTCGACGACAGCCACGCCGTGGGCTTCATGGGGAAGACCGGCCGCGGCACCCACGAGCATTGTGGCGTGATGGATCGCGTCGACGTGATCACCGGCACGCTCGGCAAGGCGTTGGGCGGCGCGAGCGGTGGCTACGTGAGCGGACGGAAGCCGATCATCGACCTCCTGCGGCAGCGTTCGCGTCCCTACCTGTTCTCGAATTCGCTCGCCCCGGTCATCGCCGCGGCGTCGATCACGACTCTCGACCTCATCTCACGCTCGACCGAACTGCGCGACAAGCTCGAGGCGAACACCCGCTACTTCCGCGAGGGCCTGACCAAGGCGGGCCTGAACCTCCGGCCCGGCATCCACCCGATCGTCCCCGTGATGCTCGGAGACGCCGCCCTCTCGCAGAAATTCGCCGCACGCATGCTCGAGAAGGGCATCTACGTGATCGGGTTCTTCTATCCGGTCGTGCCGCAGGGCGCCGCCCGCATCCGCACGCAGGTCAGCGCCGCGCACAGCCGCGAGGACCTCGACGTCGCGATCAAGGCCTTTGCTGAGGTGAAGCAGGAGTTTGGGCTGTAGCGCAGCCGCCGTAGGAACGTCCCCGCATTCTGCGCTTCGCCCCGTCGGGCATTCTGCTAGAGTGACGCCGTGAAGCTTCCCGCCCCGCTCTGCCGCAAGCTCGAAACCGCCGCGCGCCGCGCGGCCAAGGCGTCCTACTCTCCCTACTCCCATTTTCCAGTGGGCGCCGCGGTGCTGGCCGGCTCCGGCCGGGTCTACACGGGCACGAATGTCGAGAACGCCTCGTTCGGGCTCTGCAACTGCGCGGAGCGCACCGCCATCTTCACGGCCGCCGCCGCCGGCGAACGCTCGATCAAGGCCGTCGCGGTGTTCACCCCCACCCCCGCCCCGACGTCACCCTGCGGCGCCTGCCGCCAGGTGATCAATGAGTTCGGGCCCGAAGCGCTCGTGATTTCAATCTGCCAGGGTCGCGGCCGGATTGAGACGACGCTCGATCAACTGCTGCCGGCCGCATTTGGGCCGAAGAATCTTCGCTCGCGGCGGAAAGCCTGAGCAGGGACGGCGACAGGCTGCGCCCGGGTTGAAGGTTGAAAGGTGACAGTTGAAAGGTCGGACGCAGAACCGCGTCATACTGCTGCGGCAATGGCGGAGACCCGACGAGGCCGGCTTTCAACTCTCAGCTTTCAACCTTCAACCACCCAAGCTGCCGTCCCATCTACGAGTCGAGCCGATGCCCAGCCTGCGTGAGCGCAGCCAGCGCGGCATCGAGCTTGTCGGCTTTCACGAGCACGTAGTCGGTGTCGTAGGTGGCTACCGCCAGCAGACTGATGCCGGCGGCGGCCAGCGGAGCGGTCAGCGACGCCATGATGCCGACCGTGGAGAATGGAAAAGGTCCCATCACCTTCAACACCCGCCAGCCCAGGTCGGTGGTGAACCCGGGCGGAATCGATGATTCGGGACACATCACCGACACTTCGTCGCCGGTAACCGTGATGCTCACGAATTCACCCGTCGCCCAGACCGGAAGAGAACTGCCTGCAGGCAGCCGGCACACGCCGTAGTTCCCGGGCAGAAGCCGAAGAGTCTGACCCGACGTGCTCATGGGAAATCTGTCTTGCGCGGACCAGCGGTAGTCAACCCCGCCGCAAACTCGGTGAGTTCGCGCGCGTAGCGCTCGCCGGCGGCCTGCTCCAGGTCGTTGTGGCCGGCGCCGTCGACCCAATAGCTGCGCTTCGGAGCCGGTGCCGCGGCATAGATCGCTTCGCCGTGATAGAACGGGATCACCTCGTCCATCCGCCCGTGCATCACCAGCACCGGACACCGCACTCGGCCTATCTTGCGCAGGTTTTCAAACTGGTCGAACGGCAGGAGCCGCCACCGCGTCATGACGCGGTAGACGCTCATGAACGTGCTCTGGAGAATCAGCCCGGCGACGGGATGACGGACCGCCAGGTCCACCGCGGGGCCGCCGCCGAGCGAACGGCCGAAGACGATGATCCGCTCCGGCGGGACGCGGTACCGCTCCGTGAGAGTCGTCCACGCGGCCGCCGACGCGGCGTAGATCCTAGCCTCGGACGGATGACCCGAGCTCAGCCCGTAGCCCGGGTAGTCATAGGCGAACACGGCAAAACCGAGGTCGTGCAGCGCGTGCAGCCGCGGCGCGATGCCGCCGAGATCCTCGGCGTTGCCGTGGAAATACCAGATCGTGTACCGCGCCGCTGGATTGGGCAGATAGAGGGCTGAAAGCTCGGAGCCGTCCGCCAGGCGGATCATCTCCCCGCCCAGCGGCGCCTGGCGCGAGCCATAGTTCGGGTAATAGAGCATGCCGTCGGCCGCCAGCCACGCGTAGGCGGTGAGCGCCAGATAGCCTGCCACCGCCAGCGTCACCAGCCAGCGGGAAAGTCCCCAGCGCAGTCGTTGATTCCGCACCATGCGTTCGGCGTAATCGACCTCTCGCCCGGGGGCAGGTGCCGTCCGAATCAGCCGGCGGAGAAGAAATCCCGCACGACCGCGAGGACGTCGCCGCTCTTCACCTCGTGTTCCGTGCGATCGGAGAGGTCGCGGATCTTGACCTTCCCCTGCGCAACCTCGTCGTCGCCGTAGATGAGGGCGAGCTTGGCGCCGGAATCGGCGGCGAGCTTGAACTGCTTGCCGAACGCGACCTCCTTGAGAGGATAATCGACCCGCCGGCCCGAGGCGCGGAGGGCGTGGATGTCGCCGAAAGCCGCCCGGCGGGCCGCCTCGCCGCCGATGACGCAGTAAACATCCGGGGCCTGGATGAACGCGGGCATCAGGCCGCGCTGCTCGAGCAGGAGCGCGAAGGTCATGTCGCCGATCGCGAAACCCACGGCCGGCAGCGCCGGACCGCCGAGCTTCGCGACGAGATCGTCGTAGCGGCCGCCGCCGGCCAGCGCCCGCAGCTCACCCTTGCGATCAAACGCCTCAAACACGAAGCCGGTGTAGTACGCGAGCCCGCGGACCACGCCGAGGTCGACCGCAATGAACTTGGTCAGGCCCATGGCGGCGAGTCCGCCCAGCACCTTGCGCCAGTCGTCCAGACGGGCGCCGAGCTTGGCATGGCCGAGCGGCGCGAGCGTCGCCTCCAGCGCCTCGATCGACTTGATCTGGAGAAACGCGAGCACCTTGGCCTTGATACCGGCATCGAGCTCGCCGAACTGCTCGGTGTAGCCCTTGAACGCGTCGTCGCCGTACTTCTCGTAACGATCAACGGCACCGAGCACGCCGCGGATGCGGGCCTCGTCGAGTCCCAGCGCCTCAAGATAATAGAACCAAAGATTCCGGTCGCTGAGCCGGATGTAGAAATCCTCCTCGGTCAGACCAAAGGACGCGAGGCACTGCGCCAGGAGCGCGATGAGCTCGATCTCGGCCTCCGGTCCCGGCTCGCCAAAGATGTCGGCGTTGAGCTGGAAGAAGCAGCGACCGCGGCCCTTCTGCATGCGCTCATAGCGGTAGAATTCGGCGATGCTGAACCATTTGACCGGACGCTTGAGCGCATTGATGCGGGCGCCCACCAGCCGGCAAACCGTGGGGGTCATCTCCGGGCGGAGGGCCACCTCGCGTCCGCCCTTGTCGGTGAAACTGAACAACTGGGCCTCGATCTCGTCGCCGGACTTGGCCTTGTAGAGCTCGAGGGGTTCGAGGACCGGCGCATCGTACTCGGCGAAACCGAAATTGTGACAGGTGCGGCGCCAGAGGTCGAAGATGTGCTTCCGACGCGCCAAGTCGTCGGGGTAGAATTCACGAAAGCCCGGGAGAGTCTGAAACGTCGCCATTGGACCAAAGATGGCGAACCGGCCCGAGTCAGGGCGATGCAAAATTTCGGTCGCCGCCCGAATTGGCGGCGCGCTCCAGCCAGCACGCGTTGATCCGCTCGTTGGGGCAAAAAAAGCCGGGCCCGAGGGCCCGGCTGGAAAAGCGGAAGCGCGCGATCGCGTCAGGCGGCCGGCGGGGGCGGCTGCAACTTCGCGAGATCGAGCTTCTTGAGCTGCTGCTTGAGGATCTTGCCGGACTTGAACTTCACCACGGCACGCTGCGGGATCACCACCTCGGCCTCCGGCTTGTTCGGGTTGCGGCCGATGCGGGCCTTGCGGACCTGGACCTCGAGCACGCCGAAATTGCGCAACTCGACGTTGCGACCGTCAGCGAGCGCTTTCTGGATGATATCGAGCGTGAGCTGCACCGTCTCCACGACCTGCTTCTGGGGGAAACTGGTCTTCTTGTAGATTTCCAAAACAATCTCTCTCTTCGTGAGGTTAGTGGACATGGGATAATTTCCTTTCTTTCGTAAAGGCCTCGACCTGACGGGCCTAAACTATTCCTACATCTTGAATTGCGTCAATACCTATGGCGTGGTTTATTAACCACCTGCCAAACGCCACTTTCCATGCCTGATCCCGTCGCCGTCAACTCCATGTTCGGTCGTATCGCGCGGCGTTATGACTTGGCTAACCACCTGTTGAGCTTTGGTTTGGACATCTGGTGGCGACGGCGGTTGGTGGCGGCGGTGCGTCGTCATTCACCCCGCGATGTGCTCGATCTCGCCACCGGCAGCGGCGATGTCGCCTTCGCCCTGAACCGCGGATTGGCCGCCGGAACGCTCATCACGGGCATGGATTTCTGTGCGCCCATGCTGGACGAGGCCGAGCGAAAAAAGGCCGTTTTGCCACCGGATCGCCAAGCGCAACTCACCTTCCGCCAAGGCGACGGATTGGCGTTGCCCGTTGCGGACGAAAGCTTCGATGCCGTAACGATCTCGTTCGGCCTGCGGAACATGGCCGACCGTCACCGCTCGCTGACCGAGATGCGCCGCGTGCTTCGACCCGGCGGGCGCCTGTACGTGCTCGAGTTCTCGCAGCCCTGGGCCGCCGTGAAGCCATTCTATTTCTTCTACCTGCGGCACCTCCTGCCCCGGATCGCGGGTGTTGTGACGGGCGACAAGGGCGCGTATGTCTACCTGAACGAGACGATTGAGGAGTTTCCAGGTCGCCCTGCCCTCGCCGAAGAAATTCGCGCGGCTGGATTTGCAGACGTAGAGGCGGAAGGCCTGAGCGCCGGGACCGTGGCGCTGCACTCTGCGACCCGCTGATGCGAACGATTAGGCTGAGGCCTAAAGCTCGCCACCTCGATCCGGACCAATCCCGCAAGCGCCGCGCCAAGCCGACGAGCCTTCGCGCCCTTGGTGAACTTCGTGGCGGATCCGGCTCTGATGCCGAACGCTAGTTGAACGACTTGCCGCAGCCGCAGGTGCTTTGCGCGTTGGGATTCTTGATCTCGAAACCCTTGCCGTGCAGGCCGTCGTCAAAGTCGATGTTTGATCCCTTCAGGTAGGCGAGGCTGGTCGGATCGACCAGGAACTGGACGCCTTCGCTCTCCAGTTCGGAGTCACCCTCTTTGCGCTCGTCGAACGACATGCCGTACTGAAAGCCGGAGCAACCGCCGGACTCGACGAACACGCGCAAGCGCTTGGTAGGCGCGGCCAACTCGGCCTGCATGGTGCGGACGCGGGTCGCGGCACGGGCGGAGAGCGTAATCATGTCCGCACCGTAGAAAGTGCCTCTCCCCTGTCAAATCTCGGCACAGCAGATTTCGCGCCGAATTCAGACTGCGCACTTGCCAGTGACGCGATACGCCCCTTTCCTGACTTCCCGTGGCGTCCATCAAACACATTTTCAACGAGATTCACTACGAGATGGTCCGCAAGATCGCCGAGGGCGGCATGGGCGTCGTCTATGAGGCGGTCCAGCTCGGCGCCGGTAATTTCCGGAAGGTGGTCGCGGTGAAGCTCATTCGCGAGGAGTTCTCGGCCATCGAGGAATTCCAGAAGAATTTCATCGGCGAGGCGCGCCTGGTGGCCGACCTCATCCACACCAACATCGTCCAGACGTACCACTTGGGCCAGATTGGCGGCCAGTACTTCATGGTGATGGAGTTCGTCCGGGGCGTTAATCTCGAGGCCTTCATCGAGAAGCACCGCCAGATCGGCAAGCCGATCCCGGTCGACCTCGCGGCGTTCATCATCTCCCGCATCGCCCGCGGCCTCGCCTACGCGCACCAGAAGCGCGACCGCGAGGGGCGTCACCTCAACATCGTCCACCGCGACATCGGCCCGAAGAACGTGCTGCTCGCGTACGAGGGCGACGTGAAGCTCACGGACTTCGGCATCGCGAAGGCTCTCGACCTGATGTACAACGAGGAGGGCAAGGTGATCGCCGGCAAGGACGAGTACCTGTCGCCCGAGCAGGCCAGCTACGCCGTCACCGACGCCCGCGCCGACCTGTTTCCCCTCGGGATCGTCCTGACCGAGCTCCTGCTCGGCAAGAACCTCTTCCGTTCGCTCGACCGCAACCAGTCGCGCCGGAACATCCTCTCGATGCCGATCCCGCAGTTCGGCAAACTTCGGCCGGACATCGACCCGAAGCTCGAGGCGATCATCCAGAAGGCGCTCACCCGCGACCGCGAGCAGCGCTACCAGTCGGCGTTCGAGGTGCTCACCGACCTCGAGATGTATCTTTACAGCGATCGTTACGGCCCCACCAACGAGAAGCTCGGCGTCTACCTCAAGGAAGTGTTTGGCATCAATGAGCCCGGCGGCACCGCCCCGGCCTCGCGCCCGCCTCAGCCCCTTCCCAAGGCATGAGGAACCCGCGCCGAAATTCCGTTCATGAGCGGGCCCGGATTTAGTCACGACCTCCGCCAGCGCCAGACTCAAAACCTTGTTCTCGCGCCGCAGCTGCGCCAGTCCCTGAAGATCCTCCAGGTGGCGGCGCTCGACCTCCGGTCGGTGATCCAGGAGGAGCTGCAGGCCAACCCGACGCTCGAGGAGCAGCCGATGGACGGCGAGAGCCTGGACCGGCTCAACGACGCTCCACCCGATCCCGAGGCCGGCTCCGCCGCCGACCCCGACGACAACGCCCGCCATGAGGAGATGGATTTCAACAAGCAGTTCGAAATCCTGGGCAAGATGGATCAGGACTGGCGCGACCACATGGCCAACGCCGGCGGCGCCCAGCCGTTCACGTCCGAGGACGCCGAGCGGCGCCAGCATTTCTTCGACTCGCTCGTAAGCGAGACCTCGCTGCAGGAGCATCTCCTGCAGCAGGCGGCGCTGATCGAGCTCGCGCCAAAGGTCCAGGAGGCGATGAAGCACGTGCTCGGGAGCCTCGACGACCGCGGTTACCTCACGCAGCCGCCGGCCGACATCGCGCTGCAGACCGGGTTGCCCTACGAGTCAGTTCTCGAGGCGACCAAGCTGATCCAGTCCTTTGACCCGCCCGGCATCGCCAGCCTGACGCTCGCCGACTGCCTGCTCGCGCAGCTGGTCGCCAAGGGCCGCGGCGACTCGCTCGCCGCCCGGATGATCCGCGACCATTTCGACCTGCTATCGCGCCGACGCATCCCGGAACTCGGGCGGAAGCTCGGGGCGGCGCCGGACGACATCCAGCTCGCGATCGAGGAGATCGGGAAGCTCGACCCTGCGCCCGGGCGCAGGTTTGCCGACGACAGCAACCGCGTGGTCGTGCCCGACGTGATCGTCGAGAAGGACGGCGACGAGTGGAAGATCGAGCTGAACAACGACTACATCCCGCGCCTGCGCATCTCGAGCACCTACCGCGAGCTCATCGCCAAGGGCACGTTGTCCAAGCAGGAGAAGGACTACCTCTCCGAGCGGATGCGCTCGGGCAAGTTCCTCATCGACTCCATCGAGCAGCGTCAGCGCACGATCGAGCGCATCACCCGCGAGATCATCAAGGCCCAGACCCCGTTCTTCGAGAAGGGCGTGGCGTTCCTGCAGCCGCTCACGATGACCCAGATCGCGGACATCGTCGGCGTACACGAGACGACGGTCAGCCGGGCGATCGCGAACAAGTACATGCAGACGCCGCATGGCGTGTTCGATTTCAAGTTCTTCTTCACGACCGGCTACCAAGCCGAGAGCGGCGCCGCCGTCTCGAACACCAGCGTGAAGGAAATGCTGGCCGACCTCATCGCGATCGAGGACAGCTCCAGCCCGCTCAGCGACCAGGAACTGGTCGCCAAGCTCCAGGAAAAGGGCCTCACCCTCGCCCGCCGCACCGTCGCCAAGTACCGCGAGGAACTCGGCATCCTGCCGAGCAACCTGCGGAGAGACTATACTTGATTGCGGATTGCGGATCGCGAATTGGCGGCTCGAATTCCAGCCAATCACCTAGAACGCAATTCGCGCTGAGTCGGTGCAGCGTCCACGAGACGAGGCTTCCAATCCGCAATTCGCGATCCGCAATCCGCAATGGTCAAAGCGCCGCACTCGGCGCGACCTGCAGGGCCATGCCGCTGGCGCGGTCTGTCCCGGCTTCGTCCGCCCAGGCGGCGAAGGCGATCATGCCCGCGTTGTCGCCGGTGTGGCGCGGCTCGGCGATCAGCGCCGGAAGGTCTTCGCGTCGCGCCAGATCTTCGAGCGTGGTCCGCAGCAGGCGGTTGTTCGCCACGCCACCCGACAGGCCCACGCTGCGGTACTTGCCCGCCCCAAGTTCGAGCGCCCCACGGGTCTTCCGCATCAGCGCATCCACCACCGCCTGCTGGTAGCTCGCACAAAGGTCCGGCATCCGGGCCCGGACTTCATCCGGCGACATCTTCTCGATCAGATAGCGCAGGCTCGTCTTCAGTCCCGAGAAACTGAAATCGAGCTCGTACCGGCGTCCGATGCCCCGCGGAAAATCGTAGGCCGCCGGGTTGCCCCCGACGGCCCGCTGCTCAATCAGCGGACCTCCCGGATAGCCCAGTCCCAGCAACTTCGCCCCTTTGTCCAAGGCTTCGCCCGCGGCGTCGTCGCGCGTCGACGAGAGCACTGTCACCCGCCGCGCCCGATCGAGCTCGAACAGCAGCGTGTTTCCGCCGGACACGATCAGGCCGAGATGCGGCAGCAGCCGCGCCAGTTCCTCGTCGAATCCGGCTGGCGCCGCGGCGTGTCGCAAGATGAACGGCGACCAGACGTGGCCCCGCAGGTGGTTCACACCCACAACCGGAACCCGCAGCGCCAGACCAAGCGCCTTGGCCGTCGCCGTCCCCACCGCGAGACAGGCCGCCAGCCCCGGACCCGTGGTCACCGCCACGGTCGTCACGCGTTCGAAGCCAATCTCCGTCCGGGCGCGGTCCAGCAGCGGCGGGAAATTCCGCAGGTGCTCGCGTGTGGCCAGATCGGGCACGACGCCGCCGTGGCGGCCGTGCAAGGCGATCTGGCTGTGAATCCACTCGCCCACCAGGCCCCGCGCCGGGTCGAACAGCGCGACCGCGGTCTCGTCACAGGAACTCTCGAGGGCGAGGATCATCGGCTCAGTGCGTCGGCGGTGCCGCCTCGTCGTCAAGGACGCTAAGGCCCTTGAGCACGTCGAGCGCGACATTCAGCTGGCGGTCCTCGATCGGTGCGAAGCCGAACCGTTCCTTGAATTCCTTCGGATCCGACACGTCCGACCGCAGGTGCTGGAGCCGCAGCTTGCTGTCGTCGTCGGGCGACATCACCACCTCCACGTGGGGCGTGATGCCTTTCTCGTGAATGCTGACGCCGCCCGGGGTGTAGTAGCGCGCCGTCGTGAGCCGCATGCCCTCGCCGTTCTTCAGCTTGAAGATTGACTGGACCGAGCCTTTGCCGAACGAGCGCTCCCCGACCACCACCGCGCGGCCCGTGTCCTTGAGCGCACCCGTGACCACCTCGGCCGCGCTCGCGGTGCCGGCATTGATCAGCACGACGATCGGCAGCTCGAGCGCCTCGCCGTTCGAACCGGCGCGGTATTCGTCGCGGTCCTCCGGCTTCCGGCCCTGCGTGTAGACGATGAGCTCGTTCTTCTTGAAGAACGGATCCGCCACCTCGACCGCCGCGTCGAGCAGCCCTCCGGGGTTGCCGCGCAGGTCGATGATCAGGCTGTCGATGCCGGTCTTCAGCAGCCGGTTCAGCGCCTCGATGAACTCGTCACCCGTGTGTTCCGAGAATTCCGTGAGCTGGATGTAGCCGACGTGCGGCGGCAGGATCCGGGCCTCACGCACGCTGGCCTGCTTGATCAGTTCCCGGGTCAGGGTGAAATCCAGGTTGCGGCCGGTGCTGGGCCGGTAGAGCCCGACCGCCACCTTGGTGCCCGGCTTGCCCCGCAGGCGGTCGATGACCGCGTCCATCGGCAGGCCCTTCTCGAGATTCTTGCCGTCGACCCGGACGATTTCATCGCCCCGCTCGATCCCGGCCTTGTCGCTCGGCGAGCCGGCGATCGGCGCGATCACCACCACCCGTCCCTTGCGCATCTCGACCTGGACGCCGATGCCGCTGAAGTCGCCGCTCAGCTCCTCCTCCAGGTTGGTGTAGTCCTTGGACTCGAGAAATTCCGAATGCGGGTCGAGCGACTCGACCATCCCGTGGATGGCGGACCGGGCGAGCTTGTCGTAGGCCGCCGCGTCGGTGTCGACGTAGTTCTCGTTCACCAACTGGAGGACCTCCTTGAAGTACGCCGACGACCGATTGAGGTCGCGGTTGGGAAACAGACCCCACGCCAGCGACACCCGGGCGGCGACGACCGCGAGCGCGAGGCCCAGCACGACGCCGGCGGCGAGGGTGAGAATCCGTTTGAGCATCCGGGCGACTGTGTGCATCTGGTTTCGCTTTGTAAATGGGTTCGTCAACGGTTCCTCCCTCGGCCGCCTTTCTCGCCGCGTTTCACGCCCGTGCCGGCGCGGCTGGAGTGCTGCCGTTCGACGCCTTCATGGACCTGGCGCTGTACCACCCAACGCTCGGCTACTACCGCCAGCCCCGGGCCCGCGTCGGCTATGGCCGCGGCACCGATTTCTTCACGGCCAGCACGAGCGGCCCGGTGTTCGGCGAACTTCTCGTGGCCGCGGTCGTGCAGCTCCTCGCAGGACGCGATCCTGGCGGCTTCACGTTCGTCGAGATCGGCGCGGAACCGGGCGGCGGCGTCTTGCACGGCGTGACTCACCCGTTCGGCGCGGTGCGCACCGTTGGCGTGGGCGAGGATCTCCGTCTCTCCGGTCCGTGTGTGGTGTTTTCCAACGAGCTGTTCGACGCGCAACCGTGCCGCCGGTTCCGGCGACGGGAAGGGACTTGGCGCGAGCTGGGAGTCGCAGTCACGCCCGACGGCCTTGCCGAAGTCGAAGTCGACCACAGCGCACCCGCCTTCCTGCCGGTAGATTCACCGGACGGGTACGTCATCGATGCGCCGCTCGCGGCGGCGGAACTGGCCGGCCGAATCGCGGCGGAGCCCTGGACCGGCCTGTTCCTGGCACTCGATTATGGGAAATCCTGGCTGGAGCTCGCCGAAGTTACCCCGGCGGGCACCGCCCGCGCCTATTTCCGCCACACTCAGGGCAACGACCTGCTCTCCCAACCCGGGGAACAGGACCTGACCTGCCACGTTTGCTGGGACTGGCTGGTGGACCGGCTTTCCCAGGCGGGATTTGCTTCGCCGGCAGTGGAATCGCAGGAAGCATTCTTTATTCGGCACGCGAACGCTTATTTGGCTGCCGTGACTGCCGCCGAGGCCGGACGGTTCAGTCCCAAGAAGCTGTCATTGCAGCAACTTCTGCATCCGGCAAACCTCGGGCAGAAGTTTCAGGCCCTTCACGCCACGAGGTTCTAAGATTCCCCTTGCCTCACCCGCTGCCGGACTTTTACGTGTGACCCTTTAACCACGCAAAACCATGGCCAGAATCTGTGCTATCACCGGTCGTCGCCCCGTCAAAGGCTCGATCATCAACCGCAAGGGTCAGTCCAAGAAGAGCGGCGGCATCGGCACGCACGTGACGACCATCACGAAGCGTAAGTTCCGCCCGAACCTCCAGCGCATCCGCGTGCGTCTGCCGAACGGCGGCACGAAGCGCATGCTGGTGTCGGTCAAGGCCATCAAGGCCGGCCTCGTTACCAAGGTCTGATCCGGACGCCAGTCCAACCCCTTCCGGCCCGCGGTTACCGCGGGCCTTTTTCTTGCCCACGGCGGAACGTCCCGCAACCTTGCAGCCTCGCCTGCCCCGCGAACCTGCCCCACATGGACCTGCCTGCCCTGGCCCCCACCAGCCGCTCGCCCTATGCCGAGCCTGCTGTGGCGCGCCGGGTGGACGACGAGATGACGCGGCTGCTGTACCGCTCGGCGAACTTCGGGCTGTTCTCGAACTTCGTCCTCGCCGCGGTCTTGGTGCTGGTGGCCGGGCGCTACTTTCCGCCCCACCTCAACGTCTGGTGGTTCTCCGTCATCCTCGCGATCTCGCTGGCGCGTCTCGGGCTCAACCTGGCCTTTGCCCAGGCCAATCCCACCTCGCTCCAGCTGCCGAAATGGCGGCTCTGGTTCATCGTCGGCCTGATCGCCGCGGGCATCACCTGGGGCATGGCCGGCTGGATCTATTTCGACACGGCGGAGATGATGCCGCGCCTGCTCCTGGTGTGCATCGTCGTGGGCATGAACGCGGGCGCCGCCCGCTCCCTCGCCCCGGTGCCGTCCGTCTACTGGCTCTATGTGGTGTGCACCTTCGTGCCCATTCTGGCCCGGCTGGCGACCCGCCATGAACCCGGCGCCATCGCGCTCTTCACGATCACCGTCGTCTACATCGGCTTCCTCGTCCACACGACCCATCTCCACCACGCGGCCGTCCGCCACCTCTACCAGCTGATCTTCGAGAACGAGCAGCTGGTTGAGACCCTCAGCCAAGCCAAGCAGCGAGCCGAGGCGGCCAATCTCGCGAAGGGTGAGTTCCTCGCGACGATGAGCCACGAGATCCGCACGCCGATGAACGGGATCATGGGCATGCTCCAGCTGCTCCGCGGCTCCATGCTGCGACCCGACCAGAGGTCCCAGGTCGACATCGCGAGCACCTCGGCCGACACCCTGATGCGGCTCCTCAACGACATCCTCGACTTCTCCAAGATCGAGAGTGGCAAGCTCGAGTTCGAGTCGCGCCCCTTTTCCGTCGGCTCGGTGGCACGCGAGGTCGTCTCGCTGCTGCGCGTGAGCGCCGAGGAAAAACGCCTCGCCCTGTCCGCGGATTTGCCCGCCGACCTGCCCCCGCTGGTCGTCGGCGACGGCGGTCGACTGAAACAGGTGCTCTACAATCTCGTGGGCAATGCCGTGAAGTTCACCGAGCGCGGCTCCGTGACGCTGCGCGTCGAGGTGCGCCTGCGCGAGGCGAATTCGGCCCGGCTGCGGTTTGTCGTCGTCGACACCGGCATCGGCATCGAGCCTGCGATGCAGGAACGGCTGTTCCAGGTCTTCACCCAGGCTGACAGCTCGATGACCCGGCGGTTTGGCGGGACCGGGCTCGGCCTCGCGATCTCGCAGCGCCTGGTGGAACGCATGCAGGGCCGGATCGTGGTGGTCAGCGAGCCGGGGCACGGCGCGGAATTCAGCTTTGAGATCCCCTTTGCCCTCGGCACGGCCACCTCCTCGTCCTCAGCCTCGCCGCTCCCGGCCAGCCAGCTGCTCAAGGGCAAGGTGCTCGTCGTGGAGGACGACCGGGTGAACCAGCAGGTGATTCGCCTGATGCTGGTGCGGCTCGGATTGGAGGTGGCGGTGGTCGACAACGGCGACTCCGCGGTCGAACTGGCTGCACAGGGCACGTGGAGCGCGGTGTTGATGGACTGCCAGATGCCCGGCATGGACGGCTACGAGGCCACGCAGCGCATCCGCTCCCGGCTCGCGGGGCGCCGGCTGCCCATTATCGCCCTCACGGCCAACGCCCGGAATTCCGACCGGGAGGCGTGTCTCGCCGCCGGGATGAATGACTTTCTCGCCAAGCCCGTGCGGAGCGACGAACTGCAGGCCTGCCTCGCGCGCTGGATCGCAGCCTAGCGCGACCGCCCCGCGGCCGCGCGTCGAAAGTCGAAGGTCGAATAGTCGATCGTCATGCAGAGGGCCGCGCAGCGGCAGCACGAGACCTGCGCCCTTCGACCTGAGACCTTCGACTTCCTAGAGCGCGCTACGGCGGCGGCACCGGCGTCAGGTTCCCTTCCCACATCTGGCGATAGATCGGGCCGGGCGGCACCGGGATGCGGTCGACGTTGAAGTCACGCTGGGCGACGTAGTCGACACCGTGGTGGAACGCGGCCAACAGGAGCGGATACGAAAATGAGCCGTGACGGTGGAGGTAGGCGCGGGAGTACGCCACGTAGTCCACGCCAGCCGCGAGGTTGGCGCGCCAGTCCCAGACCGTGGGCTCGAACGGCGCCTTGGAGACCGCGCGCCAGGCGCCGGGCTTGAGCTGGAACAGACCGCAGGCGTCGCCGTTGCGCGCCCGCGGGTTGAAATTCGACTCGGCCGCGACCAAGCCATACAGGAACCCGGGATCGATCCGGTAGCGCGAGGCCAACGGCTGCAGCTCGCGCCAGATGTCGGCGCGCGTGGGCGGCGGCTCGAGAGGGGGCGCGAACTGCCGACCGCAGCCGGCGAGCGTGAGCCCGACCAGGAGCCAGCCGACGGCGCGCATGCCGGCCGCGCTACAAGGCGCGGAAGACCACGGCGGCGTTCTGACCGCCGAAACCGAGGTTGTTGCTGAGCACCGTGCGGACCTTCGCCGCCCGCGCCGCGTTCGGCACGTAGTCGAGGTCGCAGTCGGGATCCGGCTCTTCCAGATTGATCGTCGGCGCCAGCATCCCGGACTGGATCGTCTTCACGGAAATGACCGACTCGATGCCGCCGGCGGCACCAAGCAGGTGGCCGGTCATGGACTTGGTCGAGCTGATCGCAAGCCTCCGGGCGTGGTCGCCGAAGACCTTCTTGATGGCGAGGGTCTCGAACTTGTCGTTGTACGGCGTGGAAGTGCCGTGGGCGTTGATGTAATCGACCTCCTCGGGTCGCGTGCCGGCGCAGGCCAGCGCTCGTTTCATGGCAAGCGAGAGACCGCGCCCATCGGGGTCCGGCTGGGTGATGTGGAACGCGTCGCACGTGGCCGCGTAGCCGGCGAGCTCGCAGTAGATGCGGGCGCCGCGGGCCCGGGCGTGCTCATACGACTCGAGGACCAGGATGCCGGAGCCCTCGCCCATGATGAAACCGTCGCGGTTCTTGTCGAACGGCCGGCAGGCCTTGCGCGGGTCGTCGTTGCGCGTGCTCATGGCCTTCATCGAGCAGAAGCCGGCGTAGGACTGCTCGGTGATGGCGGCCTCGCTGCCGCCCGCGACCATGACGTCGGCATCGCCGCGACGGATCGCATGGAACGCCTCGCCGATCGCGTGGGTGCCGGTGGCGCAGGCGGACACGATGCCGAAGTTGGGTCCCCGGGCACCGAGCTCGATCGCGATGAGCCCGCTGGCCATGTTGCCGATGAGGGCGGGGATCATGAACGGCGAGACCTTGCGCGGGCCGCGCTCGCGCATGACGTCGTGCTGGGTCTCGATCGTCTGCATGCCGCCGATGCCGGAGCCGATGATGACGCCGACGCGGTCGCCATTCTCGTGGGTGACATCGAGGGCGGCGTCCTTGACGGCCTGGCGGGCAGCGGCGAACGCGAAGTGGGTGTAGCGGTCGTTGCGCCGGACCTCCTTGGGATCCATGTGCTGCGCCGGATCCCAGTTCCGCACCTCGGCGCCGATCTGGCTCGGGTACGCGGTCGCGTCGAAGTGAGTCACGCGGTCGATGCCGGAGCGGCCCGCGAGGAGGCTGGCCCAGAACTCGTCAACCGTGTGGCCGATCGAGACGACGGCGCCGAGGCCGGTGACCACGACACGGGGATGTTGCGGGGAGTTTTCCATGACCAAGAAACGTGACTGGTTTTCTGGAAATAAAAAGGCGTTCTGCCAGACATTTCCGCGGGGGAAACAGGCAGAACGCCGTAAAATCTAGGATCGCTGGATCAGGCCTTGCCGGCCTTGCCCTTGATGTAATCGATCACCTGGCCGACCGTCTGGAGCTTCTCGGCGTCGGACTCTGGAATCTCGCCCTTGATCTCGTCCTTGAACTCCTCCTCGAAGGCCATGATCAGCTCGACGGTGTCGAGCGAGTCGGCACCGAGATCATCAAGAAAAGAAGCCGTCGGCGTAATCTGCTCCTCGTTCACGTTGAGCTGATTAACGATGATTTCTTTGACCCGCTGTTCGATAGTTTTCTGGTCAGCCATATTTGGTAAATTCCGGTGGTTTGGAGGGTTCACATCGCCATGCCGCCGTCAACGGCAAAAACTTGCCCCGTAATGTAGTTGGCCTCCTCGGAGCACAGAAACGCGGTCATGTTCGCAATGTCCGACGACTCACCGAATCGCTTTAAAGGCACGGCTTCGAGGACTTTGGCGGAAATCTCGGGGTTGTTCACGAACTCCGTCGTCATGTCGGTCTTGATGAAACCCGGCGCCACCGCGTTGACCGTCACGTTCCGGCTCGCGAACTCGCGCGCCAGGGTCTTCGTCAGGCCGATCATGCCCGCCTTCGCCGCCGAGTAGTTCGCCTGGCCGGCGTTGCCCATGATGCCGCTCACCGATGTGATGTTCACGATGCGGCCCCAGCGGGTGCGCGTCATCGGCCGCGCCAGGTGCTTGGTCCAGTGGAAGCAGCTCGAGAGATTGGTCGCGATCACGTCGTTCCAATCCGCGTCGCTCATGCGGAACAGCAGGCCGTCCTTCGTGATGCCCGCGTTGTTCACCAGGATGTCGATCGCCGGGAACTCCTTCAGCAGCGACTCCGCCGCCTGCGCCACCGCGGCGCCGTTGGCCACGTCCACGGCCAGGGCCTTCGCCTTGCCGCCCGCGGCGGTGATCGCGGCCGCCGTCGCGCCACAGGAATCGGCGGACTTCGAGACACAAATGACGGTGACACCGTGCTTGGCCAGGGTCTCGGCAATCGCCTTGCCGATCCCGCGGCCCGCGCCGGTGACGAGGGCGGTGCGTTGGTTGAACGTGAGCATGGAAAGCGCGCGATGCGCGCTGGAGAAAGGAGCAGGGAGCAGGGAGAAGGGACAGAAAAAAATTTCTGGCCAGGTCGTCCTCCCCTCCCGGGCTGAACCGCCCGGCTCCTTCCTCCCTGCTCCCTTCTCCGCCGCGCGCAGCGCGGCTCGCGCGGCTAATACACGTCGCGCTGGTAGCGCTTGTCCTTCTTGAGCTGCTTCACGAATTCGACGGCTGCCGCGGCATCCATGCCGCCCTGCTGCGCGACGATCTCGTGGAGCGCGACATCCACGTCCTTCGCCATGCGCTTGGCGTCGCCGCACACATAGAAGTACGCGCCACCCTGGATCCACGCCCACACCTCCGCCGCATGCTCGCGCAGGCGGTCCTGCACGTAGACCTTCGTCGCCTGGTCCCGGGAAAACGCCGTGTCGACCCGGGTCACCTGGCCGGCGGCGAGGTACTGTTTCCACTCCGTCTCGTAGAGGAAATCCGTCGCCTTGTGCTGGTCGCCGAAGAAGACCCAGTTGCGGCCCTTCGCCCCGGACGCCACGCGGTCCTGCACGAACGCCCGGAACGGCGCGATGCCCGTGCCCGGGCCGACCATGATGCAGTCGCGCGCGCCGTCCTCCGGCGGACCGAAATGCGAGTGCGAGACGAAGACCGGCACGGCGGTCGAACCGACCTGCACGCGATCTGCGAGATAGGTGGAGCAAACGCCCACCCGGTCGCGGTGGTTGGTGATGTACCGGACCACGGCCACCGTCAGGTGCACCTCGGCGGGATGGAGCTTGGGCGAGGACGCGATCGAGTAGAGTCGCGGCATCAGCTTGCGCAGGTGATCCACGAATTCCTGGGGCGTGAGGTGCGCGCTGGGAAACTCCGCCAGCAGGTCGACGTACTCGTGCTGTTCCAGAAAGGTCGCGAGAATGTCCTTCGCCTCCGGCTTGAGCATGCCGGACAGCCGCGCCTTCTCGTCGGGATTTGTCGCCCGGCCGGCGAGGGTCTCGACGATCTTCCGGGTCGGACCCGCGAGGGCGAGGCGGCTCAGGAGGGCCTCGCGCAGTGGGATCGGCGCGGCGAGTTTCAGCATGACCGGAGAAACCGGCTCGTCGCCCGTCGCACCCAGTCGGCCGAGCAGCTCGTTCACATCCGCCGACCGGTTCTCCGGGAACACGCCGAGCGAGTCGCCGGCCTTGTAGTGGAGGCCGCTGCCGGCGAGGTTGATGGCAAAATGGCGGGTCTCCTTCGCGGAGCCAGGGCGCGTCAGCAGCCGGCTCTCGGTCATGCGGGCAGGAAACGGATGGTCCTTGGAATAGGCGGGCGCGGACATGGGGCCCGGGATGAAAGGCAGCCCCCTTCGGCGCTGGCAAGCATGGTTTCACGGGCTCCCGGCGAACCGTCCGACGCCGGTCCGGGCCGCCGCGCGCAGGCTTGCACCGTGGGACAATCTCCCGCCAACTGGCGGACCGATCCATGAACGCCCACGAACCGATCCGCCTCCAGAAGTTCATTGCGGAGGCAGGGGTCTGCTCGCGGCGGGCCGCCGAGGCGCTGATCGCGCAGGGCGAGGTCTGGGTGAACGGCGAACAGGCCGGGCTGGGCCAGAAGGTCACCCCGGGTGTCGACAAGGTCACCGTCAGCGGCAAGCCCGTGCGCACCACCGCGCAGCCGCGCATCACGCTCGCCATGCACAAGCCGCGCGGGCTCGTGTGCTCAAACGACGACCCGCACCACGCCGACACGATCTTCAGCGTCCTCCCGCGGGAATATGCCAAGTTCCGTTTCTTCTGCGCCGGCCGGCTCGACCTCGACAGCGAGGGTCTCGTGATCCTCACGACCGACGGCGACCTCGCGCACCGCCTGATGCACCCGTCGACCCTGGTGGTGAAACGCTACTACGTCGTGCTCAAGCAGCCGTTCCCGGCGGGCCGCCTGCCGCAGTTGGTGAAGGGCGTGGTGATCGAGGGGGAGCGTCTCAAGGTGGAGCGCGCCGCGCTGGTCAATGCCAACGTGAGCCAGAGCTCGACCTATCTCGACGTGCACATGCACCACGGCAAGAAGCGCGAGATCCGGCAGCTGTTCATGCGGCTCGGCTACGACGTGAAACGACTGAAACGGTACCAGATCGGCGGGCTCCGTCTGAAGGGAATCCCGTTGCACGCGATGAAACAACTTACTACCAAGGAGATCGAACTCCTGTTCCAAACGCCGCCCACACCTCGCGCGCCCCTTGAAGCTTCCGCCCACCCTGTCGATTTCGATCATGAAGACTAACCTTCGCCTCGCCGCCTTCCTGCTGGCCGGTGCCGTTTCGGCCGCCGCCGCCACCCTCAGCGGCACCACGGCCGTCCACGTCCGCCCCGACGAGAATTCGCTGGTCATCACCTATCTCAAGGCCGGCAGCGAGCCCGTGCCCGCGGTCGACGCCATCGCCACCACGCCCGCCGGCTGGATGGCGGTCGAGATCTCGGGCCCGTTTGAGGGTTACGTGAAGAACGGCGACATCATGAAGAACCTCGACGTGAAGCCCGGCTCGCCGGTGTACCTCACGCCGAAGGCAGGCGCCCCGGAGTTCGCGCGGTTCGACGCGACCGACAAGACCGACATCACCGGCCTCCACGGCAAGTTCACGCAGGTCCGCCTGACCAAGAAGCTCACCGGCTTCATCCACGTCACGAGCGCCGCGAGCGTCAGCGCTCCCGTCGCCGCCACTCCGGCCGCACCGCCGCCGACCGCCAAGCTGGTCGACGTCGCGCCGGTCGCGCCCGTGGCCTACGGAGTCTCGACGGCCGGCCGGCCCGCCCCGGTGGTTAACTTGGGCGACGGCGGCTCCAGCACGCTCCCCCGCTTTTTCCAGGGCAAGTTCGTCTCGACCCGCAGCGCCTTCAAGCCGCGCCGGCCGTACGACTGGGCCCTGAATGACGATGCCGGCGTCCGCTACGCCTATCTCGATGTCAGCAAGCTGCTGCTCACGGAGCAGATCGAGAAATACATCGATCACGTGGTCGTCGTGTACGGCGCCGGAAAGTCGGTGCCTGGCACGAAGGACATCGTGATCGAGGTCGAGAGCCTCCAGCTGAAATAGGCTCCCGTCAGGCCGCCCTCGCGCGGTGGGCGGCGAGTGTTTTTCTATGGACCTAATCGATGGTAACCTAGTCGCCGCAGCCATAATCGCCGAACTCAAGGCCGAGGTCGCTTCCCTCAAGGGACGCAAGCCCTGCATTGCGCTCGTCCGCGTCGGGGAGGACCCCGCTTCCGTCTCGTACGTGAAGAAAAAGGAGAAGACTGCGGCGGAGATCGGCATCACGAGCCGGGTGATTCTTCCCCCGGTCTCCATCACCCAGGAGGAACTCTTCGCCCTGCTCGACCAGCTGAACGCCGACCCGACCGTTGACGGCATCCTGGTCCAGTCGCCGCTGCCGAAGCACATCGACGAGGTCGCGGTGTTCCGCCGCGTCTCCGCCACCAAGGACGTCGACGGATTCAACACCCTCAATCTCGGCAAGATCGCCCAGGAGGATCCGACCGGCTTCGTCGCCTGCACGCCCGCCGGCATCATGGAACTCCTCGCCCGCAGCGGCGTGGACCTCAAGGGCAAGCATGTCGTCGTCCTCGGCCGCTCGCTCATCGTCGGCAAGCCGGTCGCCCTGCTCGCCCTCCAGAAGAAGGCCGGCGCCAATGGCACCGTCACGATCTGTCACTCCCAGACCAAGGACCTGCCGTCCATCACCCGTCAGGCTGACGTGCTCATCGCCGCGATCGGTCGCGCCGAGTTCGTCACGGCCGACATGGTCAAGCCTGGCGCCGTCGTCATCGACGTCGGCATCAACCGCGTGGCCGACGCCTCCAAGAAGACCGGCTATCGCCTGACCGGCGACGTGAACTTCACGACCGTGTCCCCGCTCACCAGCAAGATCACCCCGGTACCCGGCGGTGTCGGTCCCATGACCGTTGCCATGCTGATGAAGAACACGGTCAAGGCCTACCGTCTGCAGGTGGCGGCCTGAACCGGCGCCCACGCGCTGGAGTTGATGGCAATAGGTTGAAAGTTGAGGGTTGAAAGTTGGGCCGCGACGCCGGGCTTTTCGGCGCCCGGCGCCTCCAATTTTCAACCGTCAACCTTCAACTTTGCGCCCAAAAGAGCGCCCTAGCATTGAGTTGCTCTCGGGGGTCCCAACCGTTTTGCTCCGAACAGTCATGAGCGCCACCCCAACGATCCTCGTTGTCGACGATCAGCCCATCAACGTGCAATTGCTCAAGCGCAAGCTGGAGCGCGAGAACATGCGGGTCGTGGCGGCCTACAATGGCCTCGAGGCCCTGGAACTGGTGCGCAAGGAGAAGCCCGACCTGATTCTCCTCGACGTGATGATGCCCGACATGGACGGCATCGAGGTCTGCCAGCGCCTGCAGGCGTCCGAGGACACCAAGGCGATCCCGGTCATTTTCGTCACCGCCCGCACCTCCAAGGAGGGCAAGATCGAGGGCCTCAACGTCGGTGCGGTCGACTACATCACGAAGCCGATCGACCTCGATGAGACGCTCGCCCGCGTGCAGACGCAGCTGCGGTTCGTCGCGATCAACCGCGAGATGATCGAGCTGCAGCGCCGGCTCGTCGACGCCCGCCGCGCCTCCACGATTGGCGCCGTCACCCAGGGCATCGCCCACAATCTCAACAATCTGCTCGGCGTGGTGATGGGCCACCTCGACCTGATCAAGGCGTACTACGACAAGCCGGACCAGGTGAAGAAGAACGTCCAGCACGTCGAGGACGCCGTCGGCCGGATTGTCTCGATCATCAAGCAGCTGAGCCTGCTGCTCGTGAAGACCAACCCGCCGGTCGCGAAGGGCCACTTGCCGGACCTCATCCAGGGCAGCATCCAGCGGTTCCACATCGAGAATGCGCTCACGGCCCCGGTCACGGTCAACAATCCGCTCGGCGATTTCGTCTTCGACACCAACTACGAGATTTTCGAGGAGGTGCTGTCGAAGGTGCTGATCAACGCCTACGAGGCCTACGGTCCGGACCACAACGGCGCGCGGCCGATCACGGTCCACGCCGAAGTTATCGAGAAGCCCGGTAACCGCCGCTTCCTCCAGCTGCGCGTCGAGGACCAGGGCCGTGGCATCGACCCCGAGATCCGCGACCGCGTGTTCGAGCCCTTCATCAGTTCCAAGCACACGGTCGGCGTCGGCATGGGTCTCACGATCGCCCGGCATTCGCTGCGGAACCTGGACGGCGAGGTGACGCTGACCGACCGCGAAGGCGGCGGCGCGACCGCCACGCTGCTTCACCCGCTCGAGGTCAAGGGCCAGCGGATCGCCTGATCCCAGCCCGCGGCCCGTCCCCGCTCGCCTCCCCTTCCCGGCCCGGACCACCCGGCCCGCATTCCCAGTTTCCCACTTTCCCGATTTCCCGCTTTTCCGCTTTTCCGCCCCACCCCGCGTGTCCTCCCCGAAATTCGCGTTTCTCGGCGCCGGTAACATGGCCTCGGCCATGGTTGATGGTCTTCTGGCCAAACGGGTCGTATCGCCCGCGGACCTCGCCTGCCTGGGATCCGGCGGCACCACCGCCCCGGCGCTCGCCGCCCGGACCGGAATCACGCTCGCCTCGTCGCTGCCCGCCCTCGTCGAGAGTGCGGACACCCTAGTGGTGGCGTTCAAGCCCCAGCAGCTCGCCGGCGCCGATCCGCGCCTGGCTCAGCTGACCGCCGGCAAGCTGGTCGTCTCTGTCCTCGCCGGCAAGCGCCTGGCCCGGCTCGCCCAGACGTTTCCGGAGGCCCGGGCCATCGTGTGGGCCATGCCGAACACCCCGGCGCGCATCGGCGCGGGAATCACGGCGTGGTGCAGCCTGCGGCCGCTGTCGGCCGCCGATCGGGCCACGGTCGAGACCCTGCTGGCCGCGCTGGGCCGCGCGGTAGAGATTGAGGAGAGCCTGATGGACGCCGCCGCGGCGGTGAGCGCCAGCGGGCCGGCGTTCCTGTTCGAGTTTGCCGCCGCGCTGCGCGACGGCGGCGTGGCCGCGGGCCTGCCGGCCGCGACCGCCAAGGCGCTGGCCGTCGAGACCGTGCTCGGGGCGGCCCGCCTGCTGGCCCGCTCCGGCACCGACCCCGAGGAATTGCGCCGCCAGGTCACCTCGCCGAAGGGCATGACCCTGGCCGGCCTCACCCGGATGGAGGCGCGCGACTTCCGCGGCACCCTCCGCGAAACCGTGCTTGCGGCCAAGGCCCGCTCCGAGGAAATGTCGAAAGACTCATGAGCACCCTTCACGGCCGGATCCTCGTCACGGGCGGCGCCGGCTTCATCGGCAGCGCGCTCGTCTGGGCGCTGAACCGCCGCGGGCTCACCGATATCGTCGTGACCGACGTGCTCGGCTCGGACGAGAAGTGGCGGAACCTCGTGCCGCTGCGGTTCGCCGACTACGTGGAGGCCGACCACTTCCGGCGGCACCTCGCGGCCAACCCCCTCGCCTTCGGGCGGTTCTCGACGGTGTTCCACCTCGGGGCCTGTTCCGCCACGACCGAGAAGAACGCCAGCTACCTCGCCGACAACAATTACAACGTCACGAAGGAGCTCGCCGCCTGGTCGCTCGAGCACAGCGCGCGCTTCATCTACGCCTCGTCCGCCGCGACCTACGGCGACGGTGCGCAGGGCATGGACGACAAGTCCGAGGACCTGAACCGCCTGCGGCCGCTGAACATGTACGGGTACTCGAAGCACCTCTTCGATCTCCATGCGCAGCGCGTCGGGTGGCTGCAGCGGATCGTGGGCGTGAAGTACTTCAACGTCTTCGGGCCGAACGAGGACCACAAAGGCGATATGCGGTCGCTCGTGAACAAGGCCTACCAGCAGATCCAGTCCACCGGGAAGGTGCAGCTCTTCAAGAGTCACAAGCCGGAGTACAAGGACGGCGAGCAGATGCGGGACTTCCTGTACGTGAAGGATGCGGTCGAGATGACGATCCACTTCGCCGAGCAGGCCCCGACGGCGGCCGGCCTGTACAACCTGGGCTCGGGCCAGGCCAACACCTGGCTGACTCTCACCCGGGCGATCTTCTCCGCGCTGAACCGCGAGCCGAAGATCGAGTTCATCGACATGCCCGAGGTGCTCCAGGGCAAGTACCAGTATTTCACGCAGGCCGACACGTCGAAGCTCCGCGAGTCGGGCTACACACGGGCCATGACACCCCTGGCCGAGGCCGTGCGCGATTACGTGCAGGGATACCTGGTTACCGGGAAGAAGCTCGGGGACTGAAGCGACGCGGAGGCGGAATTCGGGCGAACGCCGAACGTCGGACGTCGGACGCCCAACGCCGAAGTTGCTGCGCGAAGAACGCTCAACGTTCGACGCTCAACGCTTAACGCTCAAGTCGAGCGGAATGCCTGGGATTGAGAGTTGAGAGTCGAGCGTCAAACGTTGAGCGTTTTGTCGGCCCCCTCGGCGTTGGGCGTCCGGCGTTCGAAGTTCGGCTCGAGAAAAAAGAAAGCCGCCCAACCGGGCGGCTTTCTTGAAACTTGGTCTGTCTTCCCGGCTTACTGGATCTTCAGGAGTTCTTCCTGCGTCCACTCCTTGCGGTCGCCTTCCTTGGCTCGGATGGCGGTGACGTGCTCGGCGGTGATCGCCGGGGCGTTGTTGCCGAAGGACTGGCGGACGTAGGTCAGCACGGCGGCAATCTTCTCGTCGTTCCAGTTGTAGCCGGAACCGGCCACCTGGCCGAAGACGGGCATCGCGGCGGCGCCGAAATCCACGCCCTTGACCCTGACCGGGCCCTTGAGGCCGTGGAGCACGATGCGGATCAGGCGCTCGTCGGAGCCGTTGACCCACTCCGAGCCGGCCAGCGGCGGGTACACACCGGGCACGCCCAGACCCGTGGCCTGGTGGCAGGTCGTGCAGACGAGGTCGTAGTTCTTCTTGCCGAGCACCATCGGGTCGGCCTTGGCGACCACGCCGGCCTTAGCCGGGTGGGCATTCTCGTTGAACACCGACGCGCTGTACTGGCCCGAATAGTGGTTCAGGTAGGTGCCCGCGTAGAAGATCAGGCCGCTGAACACGAACAGCAGCACGAGGGGCAGCATCCGGTAGTGCGCGCCGTCCTCGGGCTTCTTGCCGAGGGCCTTCTCATGGGCCGCCAGCAGGCTCTCGTCGGAGGCGCCGGCCTGCTCGAGCCGCGGATCGTGGGGAAGCTGGTCGCTCATTTGCCGCCCTCCTTCTTCTCCGCCGCCGGTTCCACCGGACGGGCTTCAGGGTATTCGTAGGCGTTGTTCAAGCTCTGGAGGTAGGCCACCAGCGCGACGGCCCGCGGGGTCGGGACGATCTCGCGGCCAGCGGCGGTCGGGACATTCAGGGAGTTGGCCGCGCGCTCGCCGACCACCTTGCGCTCTTCGAAAAGGAACGAGTAGCCCGGCATGCCGCCGTGGCCCTCATAGAGGTACTTCGTGAGCCGGTCGGCATCCACGGCCAGCGACCGGGAGCCGAAGGTGGCGAGATCCGGGCCGACGCGATTGCGGCCGAGCTGGACGGCGGCCTGGCTGACGTAGTCGCGGGCGACGCTCTGGCGCTCACCCCAGCCGCGGGCCTTGTCGGAACCGAAGTCCGGGCGGCGCACCTGCTGCGTGTGGCAGGCGGCACAGCCGAGATCCTGGTAGACGAGCTGACCGCGGGCGGCGATGCCGGGCATGCGCTCCGGGAAGGCCTTGCCCTCGTTCTCGTCGTAGTAGGGCGCGAGTTTGCTGAGCTGCGCGTGCGAACCGAGCACAATGCCGGTGAACGCCAGCGCAAGCGCGAGGAACAGACCGAGGAAGAACGTTAGGCCGTTTTTCATGACACAGACGCCTCCATGCTCGAAGGCTGGCGGAAATTCGCGGGGGCGGCCGTCACCTGGCGCGACGGGCAGATCGCGCGCAGCAGGTGGACCGCCAGGAGCAGGTTGCCGAACAGCAGCACCGCCTGGCCGGCCGTCGCCACGAGCAGCCACGGTTTGACGTGGGCCGCGATGGCGGAGAATTCGACCGTGGCGTTGTTCTGCTCATGGCCCTGGATGTAGCCGGCCACCGCGAGCGCCAGCACCAGCACCGCGGTGCCGAGCAGCGCGGCGAAGAAATGGCCGCGGATCAGCGAGAGCGAAGGCCAGGCCAGCCCCGTGAGGCGGGGCACCAGGAAGTAGATGGCGCCAAAGATCGTGAAGGAGAACGCGCCGCTGATCGCGAGCTGCGTCTGCGCCGTGCTGAAGTGCGTGAACTGGGTGATCAACGCCACCCCGCGGATCGAGGTCACCGCGTCCAGCAGGCCGCCGGCGACGTAGCACCCGACGCCCGTGCCCATGAACCAGAGCACCGTGCTGCCGGCCGGCCGAAAGGCCCCGGCCAGGTTGAGCGCGATGACGATGTAGTGGAACAGGAGGAGCGCGCAGGAGACGCCGGCCACCGTCGCCACCCAGGCCGGGATGGGACCGCCGATGAAGTGGCGGCCACCGGTCCAGGCGCCGATGAAGAGGAGGGTCCAAAAACTCAGCGCCGCGAATTCATAGTGCCGGATCGCCTTGCCGGTGATCTTCGGCAGCAGGTAGTAGGCGGCCCCCAGGAGCAGCGGCGCGAGCCAGAGCGTCCAGGCGCCCTGGACAAACCAGCCGGCCACGAGGGGCTGCAGGACGCCGCGGGTCGGGAAGAACACCAGCATCATCTGCGCGATCGAGAAGAGCCACGGGAAGAGGAACAGCGCCGCGACCCCGTACCACTGGGCGGCAAAGGTCGTGTCCTGGCGGCGGCCGGTCCAGGCCAGCACGCCCGGCACCGCCATCGTGCCATAGGCGACGAGCAGCATCGGCAGCACGTAGCGCGGCAGCTGGATCCAGGGGTGGACCGTGGCGTCGCCGGTGGCGATGCCGACGAGACCGAGGACCAGCGCGAGGTTCCAAAACAGCGCACCGGCGGTCGTCCAGTTGAGCGAGCGGAGCGGCGAGCCGCTGAGGCGGCCGAGGATCCAGAGCGTCACCGCGAGGCCGGCGTTGGCGGCCCAGCCGTAGACGAAGGCCGACTCCTGCATCGCCTGGGCGCGGCCGAAGGTCATGACCGAGCAGGCGGCGGCGAAGGACGGCGTGGTCAGCTGGACCAGGTTGGCGAGCGCGAGGGCGCCGCTCACGAGGAGCCAGAAAAGCGCAAAGCCGAGGAGCAGAAGCAGCGGGCATCGCGCCGAGGCGTCGATCTCCGTGACTTCGGCCGTCGGGGCGGCGGTGGAGGCGGTGGTCATCTCAAGGGAAATTGGCGGGAGCGGTTAGTGCTTCGTGCCGTACTGCTGGAGCGTCAGGTCCATCGCCCGTTCGAGCGGGAGCTGCACGACGCCGGCCTTCTGGTCGACCCACCCGTAGGTGGTCGCCTGCTTGGCCTGCTTCTCGTGGAGCTTGGCGAGGTTCTCCTTGCGCTGCTCGGCCGTGTGGATGCCGTCGCCCGTGAAGGGGCCGGTCTGGTGCGGCAGGTAGAACTTGTACACGACGACCAGGAACAGCGCGAATCCGGCCAGCACCGTCAGCACGGTGATGAGCGGGGCGGACTTGGCGGGGGAATCACTCATGGTGAGTCAGGCATTCGCCGATGCGCGGGTCGCGGATCGGAATGAGTTTGGTGGTCGGCAGGCTGCGCAGGTAGGCCCAGACGCAGACGCCGCCGACGCCCACGACGGACGTCAGCACCCACAGGAGATTGACCGAGAAGAACGGCAGGGCGTCGCCGTGCGCGTCCTTGAGCGCCGGCAGGATGTTGTAGCAGAGGTCGACCAGGATCACCGTCAGCACCCAGAACGCGATGCGGCGGATGATGTGGTGCGTGACCTTGTAGCGGTACGAGAGGAGCGCGCAGAACGGCAGCACGAAGTGGCCGAAGAGCAGCGCGAGGCCTACGTACCACCACTGGTTCGTCGAGCCGTCATGGTTCAACTCGCGGATGTTGTACCAGAAGGTCTCCTCGGGGACGTTCGCGTTCCAGATCAGGAAGT
>DAOQKI010000017.1:21635-46191 GCA_035334485.1 Opitutaceae bacterium | reverse complement strand
CCGCGCCGTCGGCGCCGATCGGCGCGCAGGAGGTCTGGGCCGCGGGCGTCACGTACTACCGCAGCCGGACCGCGCGCATGGAGGAGTCGAAGGCCGCCGGCGGCGGGAGCTTCTACGACAAGGTTTACGAGGCCGACCGTCCCGAGCTGTTCTTCAAGGCGACGCCCCACCGCGTCGCCGCTCCCGGCACCCCGGTCCGCATCCGCGCCGACTCGCGCTGGAACGTCCCGGAGCCGGAGCTCACGCTCGCGATCAACCGCGCCGGCCGGATCTTCGGCTACACGCTCGGCAACGACATGTCGTCGCGCGACATCGAGGGCGAGAACCCGCTCTACCTACCCCAGGCCAAGGTCTACGCGCGGAGCGCGGCGCTCGGCCCGTGCCTCGTGGTCGACGACGCGCTGCCGCCGCCCGCGACGGTCATCGCGATTGAGATCCTCCGCGCCGGGGCGCGGGTGTTCGCCGGCGAGACGACGGTGGGCCAGATCAAGCGACCGCTCCCGTCGCTGGCGGAGTGGCTCTTCCGCGAGAACGCGTTTCCCCACGGCTGCTATCTGATGACCGGCACGGGCATCGTGCCGCCCGACGGGTTCACGCTCGCCCGCGGCGACGAGATCCGCATCTCGTCCCCGGCCGTCGGCACCCTCGTCAACCCGGTGGCCTGAGCCCGCGCCGTCATGACCCGCGACCCGCTTCTCGATTCCGGCGACGAGGCCATCTACGAGTTGCGGACGACCGCTCCCGGTCCGGCGGGCCGCCTGCCGCTTGACCCGGCGCGCCTCGGCGGGATGACGAGCGGCGATTTCTTCGGCTGGACCCAGAACGCCGGGATGGGCTGGGACCCGCGCCGGCTCAATGGCCGCGACTTTCTCGTGCTCAGCACCCAGGGCGGGATCCGCGCGCCCGACGGCACGCCGGTCGCCCTCGGGTATCACACCGGCCATTGGGAGGTCGGGCTGCTGATGGAGGAGGCAGCCCGCACGCTGGCGGCCGCTGGTGCGACGCCGTTCGCCGCCTACTGCTCGGACCCGTGCGACGGCCGGACCAACGGCACCGCGGGCATGCTCGACAGTCTCGCGTACCGCAACGACGCCGCGATCGTGTTCCGCCGGCTGATCCGTTCGCTGCCCACCTGCCGCGGCGTGGTCGGCGTGGCCACGTGCGACAAAGGCCTCCCGGCCATGCTCCTTGCCCTCGCAGGTACGCGGGACCTGCCCGGAATCCTCGTGCCCGGCGGGGTCACGCTGCTCGCCGAGGAAGCGGAGGACGCCGGCAAGGTGCAGACGATCCCCGCGCGCTTCGCGCAGGGGCAGGTCACGTTCGACCACGCGGCCGAGATGGGCTGCCGGGCCTGTGGTTCGCCGGGCGGCGGCTGCCAGTTCATGGGCACCGCGGCCACCAGCCAGGTCGTCGGCGAGGCCCTCGGTCTCTCCCTCCCGCACTCCGCGCTGAGCCCGTCCGGCTCGGTCATCTGGCGCGATCTCGCCCGGCGCTCGGCGCGTGCGATCCTGGCGCTGGAGCGCGCCGGCACGACCACCGGAACCCTGCTCACCGACGACTCGCTGCACAACGCCCTCGTGGTCCACGCCGCGATCGGCGGGTCGACCAACCTCATCCTCCACGTCCCGGCCATCGCCCATGCCGCCGGCCTCGCGCGGCCGGGCTTTGCCGACTGGACGCGCGTCAACCGGAGCGTCCCCCGGCTCGTCGACGCGCTGCCCAACGGCCCGCAGGGCTACGCCACCGTGCAGGTGTTCCTCGCCGGCGGCGTGCCCGAGGTGATGCTGCGGCTGCGCGAGCTGGGCCTGCTGCGCCTCGGCGCCCGCACCGTGACCGGCCGGACGCTGGGCGAGAATCTCGACTGGTGGGCCGCGTCCGACCGTCGTCGGCGCCTGCGCGCGAAGCTTCGCGAGCTCGACGGCATCGACCCCGACGACGTGATCATGACGCCGGACCGCGCGGCCGCGCGCGGCTGCGCGAGCACGATCACCTTCCTCGACGGCAACCTTGCGCCGGAGGGAGCGCTCGTGAAGAGCACCGCAATCTCGCCGAGCCTGCTGGACGCCGAGGGCGTTTACCGGCTCGAGGGCCCGGCCCGCGTGTTCGGCTCCGAGGCGGCGGCGATCGCCGCGGTCAAATCCACGGGCGAGGACCGAATCCGCCCGGGCGAGGTGCTCGTGCTCATCGGACTCGGGCCCGGCAGCGGCATGCCGGAGACCTATCAAGTGACCTCGGCCCTGAAGTACGTGCGCGATGGGCAGCGCGTGGCGCTGGTCACGGACGGACGTTTCTCCGGCGTCTCCAGCGGTCCGTGCATCGGCCATGTGAGTCCCGAGGCCTGGGCCGGCGGCCCGATCGGCCGGCTGCGCGACGGCGACCGGGTGCGCGTGGTGATCGATACCCGGCGCCTGACCGGCACCGTCGAGACTGTGAACCTCGACGCCGCGACGCTGGCGGCGCGGCCCCTGCATCCGGCGCTGCAGCCGGACCCGCGGGTGCCGGACGATACGCGACTGTGGGCGGCGCTGCAGGGTGCCAGCGGCGGCACCTGGGCGGGCTGCGTCTACGATTCCGAACGTATCGCAACGCTATTGGCCCGCGGACGGGCCGCCGAGGAGGCGGAGGCGAAACACCCATGAAGACCCGTCGTCAATTTGTCCGTCAGCTCGCGGTCGGTGGCGCTGCCCTCAGCCTATGGGACGTGGCCCGCGCGGCGGGGACGCCGCCACACCCGGTCGACGCGCTGTTGCCGGGCTTCGGCCCGCTCACCCCGGAGGAGAAGATCCGGCGGATCACCGCGCTCACCGAGGCGGCGCGCGCCCATCCGAGCGGCATCTTCGTGTGCATGCCCAAGGTGACGGCGACCGGCCTGCGCCCGGTGGAGCTGACGGACTTCGACGGGATGGACCGCTTCTCGGAGAACTTCGGCCTGCGGTTCAAGTCGCTCACCGATTTCTTCAACAACGAGAACTCCATCACGACCTCGGGCAGCCACCTCGCGGCGCAGGCGGTGCGCTTCACCGCGTCGGGCGACCCGGCGGCACTCGTGGCCGCGCGCCGCGCCTACGCGTCGCTGCGGCGAGTTTATGGCTTCGGTGTCGCCGACGGCCGGCCCGGCTTCATGGGCAAGCCGTACCATTTCGAATACTCCAGTCACACGACCGGCGACCAGTACCTGCACATGCTCTGGGGCCTCTGGACATTCTATCCGCTGGCGACCGTCGCGGAGCAGGCGGAAATCCGGGAGATGGTCCGGGCGTGCGCCGATCATTTCATCGCGGAGGACTACTCGGTGCATTTTCGCGACGGCCGGGGCTGGAACATGCGGCTCGATCCGTCCGACTACAACGCGATCATGGCCGCGCTGCAGGCGGCCGCGTTTCGCTTCACCGGCGACCGCCGCTACCGGACGGCATGCGAGTTCGTGATGCAGACCGGGAAATGGCGGACGCGGCGGCGGCTCGACCTCACCATCGAGCGTGTCCGGGCGGGAAAGTGGCAGCCAGCGCCGTGGGACCGGCTCGTGGGCGAGACGCGGCGGCCCGACGAGTTCGTGCAGTGGGAGGACATCCAGCACTGCCAGTTCACCGCCATCTCGGCGGTGATCCTTCACGAGAGCGTGCCTGATCTGTTCACGGCGGACGACCTCGCGCAGACGGTGGGCCTCTGGTGGCAGGACTACACCGTGGGCTTCGACCGCGCGGTGTGGGGCTACCTGTATTGGTTCCTCGTGTCGTCGCGCGACCGGAGCTGGCGGCGGTGCCCGATCACGCCGCGCGTGCCGCGCGAGCAGTGGATCGGCGGCCACCCGATGCTCTCGTACGCGTCGGAGTGGATCTACGGCGACTGCCTGGCGCGTTTCCTTTGGACCGCGATGATCGTGGCGCGGCACTGCCCGGCGCACCGCGACGAGGCCGCCACCTTCGCCGGGGAGACGCTGCGGCGGCTCGAGCCGCGACACCTGCTGTGGATCTCCGACCCGGACGGACATCAGGTGCCGCCGGAGCTGCGCTATTTCACCGAGTTCCTCAGCAGCGAGGTGCCGGAAAACCTGATCGCGACCTACTGGGAGGGACGCCGCCAGCGGCTCTGGACATGAGACTCCGCCGCGTTCCGCTCCGCTGTGTCCTAGCCTGGGCCGCCGTCCTGGTTTCCGGTCTGGTATCGGCCGCCGTCGAGCCGGCTGGCCTGGCCGACCTCGTCCCCGGGTTACCGGCTGCCGAGAAGGTCCGGCGCCTCGAGACGTTTCTGGATGGCCGGTACTTCGATTCCGCCGGCCTGATGTACTCGCATTTCCACTGGCGCGAGGAGCGTCCCTTTGTTGCCGGCGATTTCACGGCGACGGACTCGACGATTCCGGGACCCGAGCCGCACGAGTGGCTGAGCTACGAGAACAGCGCGTTCATCTCGGGCGTGTACCTGCTCGCCCAGTGCTACCGCTATGAAGCGACGCAGGACCCGGCGGCGCTGGCCGCGGCGGCGCGCGCGTTCGGTTCGCTCGACGCGAACTACCGGCTCACCGAGCAGCGCGACCCGCGCGGCGACGGTCCCAACCAGAAGGCCGGCATCATGGAACCGTCCACGGGCGGCGCCGCCGGCACGGGCTTCCTCTGCAAGCCGTATTACGGTCGCGCGACGGACCACACCAGCACCGAGCAGCACTTCTGGCCGGTGCTCGCGATGTACCATTACCTGCCGTACGCCCCGGCCGCGACCAAGGCCCGCATCACCCAGATGCTCGGCGAGATCTCGCGCCGCTGGCGGGGCAGTTACCGGATCAACTATTTCGGCGAGACGTGGGACATGGAGCAGTCAAATCCCCGCGCGCAGCGGCACATGTTCCTCTGGGCGGTGATCCACCGGATCGCGTTCGAGGTCACGCGGGACCCGGCCAGCCGCGACGAGTACGCGCGGCTCGACGCGCAGTTCGGCGCGATGCCGACGCCGCGCGAGACGGCGTGGGGCCTGGGCCGGCCGGCCTACCTGAGCACCGAGGATCGCTCGTTCCACGTCCAGATCGTCGCCGGCGCGGAGGCGCTCCTGCAGCTCGAGCCAGCGCAGGCCGCGCGCTGCCGGCGGGCGATGCAGGGATGGTGGGACTACTCGCAGATCGGCCAGCGCGACGACCTGCTCAGCTACTACTTCATCGAGATCCAGGCGGACACGGGCGAGTGGCGGAAACTGCCGCGCGCGATCAAGCCCCGCGCACTGTGGCGCTCGTCCTATCTTTTCCAGAACGCGACGCTGCCGGTCTGCTGGTACGGCACGCGCGAGCGGCAGGCGTTCAGCAGCGCGGTCGTGGCGGGACTTGTGCCCGAGCGAAGCGCGGCTGCACGGGAGCGCCTCGCGCTCATTTATCGGGGACTCGGCAAGGAGCAGCTGAAGTGGTTCGCCGACCCCGAAGGCGCCATGCCCGCGGAGCTGCGTTGGATGCTCAACGTGATGCAGGGTGACGCCCTCGCGTTTTACTCGCTCGGGTACTGGTACGCCCGGACCCACGGGATCGCCCTGGAGTAACACCGCGCCATGAATCCCGATCAGCTGCCTCCTACGTCGTCGTCGCGAACCTTGCGCCGCGTCGTGTGGCCCGCGGCGCTGCTCGCGGTGGCCGCCACCAGCGCCGTCGCTGGTCCGTCGGGCTGGCGGGTGCTGGCTCCCTTGCCCGATCCCATCGGATTCAGCGGCATGTTCGCGGGCGTGCTCGGCGGCCGGCTCGTCGCCGGCGGCGGATCGCAGTGGGATCGTCCCGTGTGGCGGAAGGGTTTCCGCCGGGTGAGCGACCGCATCTTCGTCCTCGCGGGCCCGACGGAGCGCTGGGTCGCCGCCGCGGACCGCCTGCCCGAACCGCGCGGCCATGCGGCGACCGCCGCGTCCGCGACGGCGATCTTCCTCGCGGGCGGACTCGGCGAGCATGGCACGCTGATGTCGGCGCTGGCGCTGAGCGCGGACGGCGACCGGATGGTGACGCGCCGGCTGCCGGACCTACCGGCACCGCGGGTCTATGCCGCCGGCGCGGTCGTGGCTGGTCGTTTCTGGGTGGTGGGCGGGCTCGACGAGCCGACCGGACTGAAGGCGTCGCGCGAAGTCTGGTCGCTGGCGGTCGAACCCGACGGCACGGCGTGGCGTCGCGAGGCGGACCTGCCGGACGCGGGGTTGTTTGTCCCGGCGACGGCGACCGATGGCCGCTCGCTCCTGGTCTTTGGCGGCATGGCCACCGACGCGAACGGCATGCGGCCGTCGGCGCGCGCGTACCGTCTGGATCTGGCGTCGCGCCGATGGGAACGCCTGCCGGACCTGCCGGAGCCGCGTGTGGGCGCCTCGAACCCGTGCCCGGCGGCTCCCGATGGCAGCCTCCTGCTGATCGGCGGTTACGCCGAGATCGCCCGGGGACCCGGGCGGGAGCATCCGGGATTCCCGGCGGGCACGTTGGCTTTTGATCCCCCCACCGGCACCTGGCGGCGCGGCCCGGATCTGCCGGTCACGCCGGTGCCCGACCGCGACGCCGCGGGTGATCCCGGCCCGTCGCCGATGATGGGGGCGCCGGCGGTGGTCTGGCGCGACCTCGCGACGGTGGTGAGCGGTGAGGTGCGCGTGTCGACGCGCAGCCCCGCGGTGGTCGCCTGGCCGCTCGCGCAACCGTTTCGTCCCGACTCTCCATGAAAATCACGAACGTCACGACCCACCTGCTGACGGCCCGCTGGGAGAACGACCCGTCGTTCCCGCGCTCCAACCACTCGACCGCGATCTTCCGCATCGAGACCGACTCCGGGCTCGACGGGCTGGGGGAGGCGACCTGGGGCTACTTCGCGCCCGACGCGGTGCCGGCGCTGGCGGAGTATTTCCGGCCGGTCTTGGTTGGCCGCGATCCGCTGCAGATCGCCGCGGTGACCCGCGCGCTGGTGGACGACTCGGTCTGGTGGGCCCGGTCGGGCGCCGGCAAGAGCGTGATCAGCGGGCTGGAGCTGGCGCTGTGGGATCTCGCGGGCAAGGCCCACGGGGTGCCGGTCTACCAGCTGCTTGGCGGCGCGGTGCGCGAGCGGATCCCGGTCTATGCCTCCGGGGGCCCGTCGCTCTGGCCGATCGACGACCTCGTGCGGAAGGTTGAGTACTACCGAAAGCTCGGCCACCGGGCGGCGAAGATGTCGACGGGCTTCTTCCGCTTCGACAACGCCGAGACGCGCCAGCACCAGGGCCGCATCGAGCCGGTGCCGTTCCCGCATGCGCGCAAGGTCGAGCTGCTGGTGGAGGCGTTCACCCGGCTGCGGCAGGAGTTCGGGCCCGAGTTTGACCTGGCGATCGACGGCCACCAGGGCGGGGTGCCGAATCCGATCCCGGTCAGCGAAGCCGTCGCGATCGCCGAGGCGCTCGCGCCGTTCCGCCTGCGCTTCTACGAGGAACCGCTCGCGTACACGAACCTCGACGGCTACCGCGAGCTGCGGTCCCGCTCGCGCATCCCGATCGCGGGCGGCGAGAGCCTCTGCGGGCTCGACCAGTTCCACCACCTGATCGCCGGCGGCGGCGTCCACGTGATCCAGCCGGACATCGGCTTTGTCGGCGGGCTCGCCGAGACGGTGCGCGTGGTGCACCACGCCGAGGCCCACAACCTGAGCACCGCCATCCACACGGGCGCCTCGCTCGGGCCGTCGCTCGCGGCCTCGTGGCACCTTGCCGCGGCGACCCGGTCGGTCGACTGGCTCGAACTGGTTGTGGCCTCCGCCCCGAACCAGCGCGACTTCCTGCTCGACGACCTCGGCGTCCGCGACGGCTCCGTGGGCCTGCCCGCGGCACCGGGCCTCGGCGTGAAGCTCACGCCCGAGCTGCTGGCCAAATACCGGTTTGTCCCGGCCTCCGGCGAACGCACCTGACCCGACCATGAAGCTGCTGATGAATTTTGCCTACACGCCGACCTCCGAGCAGGAGGCGCGGCTCCGCGAAATCTGGCCGGGCCTCGAGCTGCGGCTCGAGAACCTCGCGCCCGAGCGACTCGACGGCGCGGATGTCGAGGTGCTGGTGAGCGAACTCGTGCCACGCGACCTCGCCGCGTGGCCCAAGCTCCGGTGGGTGCAGCTGCCGTCCGCCGGCTCCAACCAGATCCTCGGCCACCCGATCCAGGCGACCGACATCGCCGTCACGACCGCGAGCGGCACCCACGCCGTCCCGATCGCGCAGTACGTGACGTGCACCTGCCTGATGATGGCGCACCGCATGGAGCAGCTGCTGCAGTTCAAGCCGAGCCGCACCTGGCCCAATCGCCCGGCGCTCGCGGGCCGGCCGCTGCGGGGCCAGACCGCGGGCATCATCGGCTACGGCAGCATCGGCCGCGAGTGCGCGCGGCAGCTTGCCGCGCTCGGGCTGCGCATCGTCTGCCTGAAGCACGACCCGGCGAACCGGCGCGCCACGGGCTACAACGCGTGGCCCGAGACCGGCGACCCGGAGGGACGCATCCCGAGCCAGTGGTACGGGCCCGGGCAGCTCCCGGAATTGCTGGCCGAGTCCGACTGGGTGGTTGTGACGGTCCCGAGCACGCCGCGCACGCAGGGCCTGATCGACACGGCGCAGTTCAGCGCGTTCAAGCCGGGCGCGCGGCTGATCATCATCTCGCGCGGCGGCATTGTCAGCGAGCCGGCCCTGGCCGCCGCGCTGCGCGACGGCCGCCTGGCGGCGGCCGCGGTCGACTGCTACGTGCGCGAGCCCCTGCCGCCGGACGACCCGCTGTTCGACGTGCCGAATCTCCTGATGACCCCCCACATGTCCGGCGTCTATGATGGCTTCTGGCCGCGCTTCATGGACCTCGTGGGCGAGAACCTCCGCCGTTACCGGGCGGGTCTGCCCCTGCTCAACGCCACGCGGCGCCACCTCGGCTACTAACAATCACTTTTTTCCCCATGATCCTCGATACCCTTGACCAGGCTTCCACCTATCACGCGCTTTCGCCCCGCTTCGCCGCGGCGTTCGCGTTCCTCCGCACCGTGAACGAACGGACAACGGTGGGACGGCACGAGATTGCCGGCGACGATATCTACGCGTTCGTGCAGCAGCATGCGACCACCCCGGTGGAGAAGCGCGTCTACGAGTCCCACCGCCGCTACATCGACATCCAGTACATGGTGCGCGGGCGCGAGCTGATGTACTGGGCGCCACTGCCGCTGCTGAAGACGGTGACGATGCCGTTCGACGCCGAGAAGGACGCCGCCCTCTATGCGCTCATCCCGGAGGGCGTGCCCGTGCGGGTCACGCCCGGCCAGTTCGCCATCTTCTTCCCCGAGGACGGCCACATCCCGTCGTGCAGCTGGGACGCCCCGGCCGAGATCCTCAAGGTGGTCGTGAAGGTTCGAGTCTGAGCGAGCCGCCATGAAAATCACCGACGTCCGCACCATCCTGCTAACCGGTCCCTGCACGAACGACCCGTTCCTCCGCGAGGCGCGGAAGCGGCGCAGCGCGGCCTTCATCGAGATCCACACCGACGGGCCGCATGTCGGCCTCGGCGAGACGTACGCGGGGTACTTCTGCCCGGAGACGGTGCCTGCGATCGTGGATTTCTTCCGTCCGATCCTCGTGGGCCAGACCGTGGACGACATCCCGGAGCTGTGGCGGCGGATGTACCACTGCGGCAATTTCTGGTGCCGCGTCGGGCTGGGCACGATCGTGCTGAACGGCATCGAGGCGGCGCTGTGGGACCTCAAGGGCAAGCAGCTCGGCCAGCCGGTGCACGCGCTGCTCGGCGGCGCGAAGCACGCCCGCCTGCCGGCCTACGCCACGGGCGGACCGAGCAACTATCCGCCGGCGAGACTCGCGCAGAAGATGGACCATTACTTCTCGCTCGGCTTCCGCGGTCTGAAGGTCGGCGCGGGCAGCTTCACGGCGGGGAAAGGCTGGTACATGCCGATGGAGCCGCGCGAGGCCGCGGACTTCGAGGCGGAGAAGGTGGCGTTCATGCGCCGCCACGCCGGCCCGGACGCGTGGCTCATGATGGACGCCCACATGGGCAACAATCCCGTGGCCACCTGGACGCTGGAGACCGCGGCTGCGGTGGCGAAGGCGCTCGAGCCGTTCAACCTGTTCTTCCTGGAAGAGCCGCTGCACTACACCGACCCGTGGGGCTACGCCGAGCTGTGCCGCCAGACCTCGCTGCCGATCGCCGGCGGCGAGTGCCTGACAGCCGCGTACGAGTGGCGCGTGTTCGCGCAGCAGGACTCCTTCGACATCGGGCAGCCCGACGCCTCGTTCACGGGCGGCCTAAATGAGTTTCTCGTCGTGGCGAAGATGATGGCCGACCGCGGCCGCCAGGTGGCCACCCACGCCTGGGGCGCCGGCGGCTCGCTCATGCAGAACGTCCACGCCGGATTCGCCGCGGCCAACACCTGCATCCTGGAGATCGCGCCGGACTACGCCGGGCTCCACTCGGAGGTCATCGACGGCGGGCTCATCCTCAAGGACGGCTACATCCTCCCGCCGGACCGCCCCGGTCTCGGCATCGTCCTCACCGAGGAGACGCGCCGCCGCTATCCGTTCCAGCCCGGCAGCGGAGAGTTCAACAGCGTCCCGGGAAAGATCCTGACCGACTGACCCGTGCCCATGAAAGTCATCATCGACGTTCCAGTGGTTGAGCCCGCCCTGTCCGCCCTGCGCGGGCTGCCGGGCGTTACCTTCGACTGCATCACGCCGCCGGAGGAGAAGGCCCGGCCGCTCGACCCCGCGCGGATCGGCGACGCCGACGTGCTGTTCTGCACGGTGCCACCGTCGAACCTCGCGGAGATGCGACGGCTCCGGTGGATCCAGATCGCCTCGACGGGCTACACGCAGCTCTTCGGCCTTGGTTTACCCGAGCGCGGCATCGCCGCGACCAACGCGCGCGGGTGCTTCGACATTCCCATCGCCGAGTGGAATGTGGCGATGATGGTGAACCTCGCGCGAGACCTCCGGCAGATGATACGGAACCAGGACGGGACCGTCTGGGACCGCGGCGCGCGGTTCCAGCGGGAGATCCGCGGCCTGACGGTCGGGTTGTGGGGCTACGGCGGGATCGGACGCGAGACAGCGCGCCTGGCGAAGCAGCTCGGGCTCCGCGTGCACGTACTCACGCGCACGGGCCGCGCCGGGGCGCGCGGCGACGTCTACACCGTGCCGGGCACGGGCGACCCGGACGGCGTGCTGCCGGATCGCGTCTTTGGGGCGGGGGAGACCACGGCGTTCCTCGCGGGCCTCGACTTTCTCGTCGTTGCGCTGCCCCTGACCGCGGCCACGGAAGGGCTGATCGGCGAGGCCGAGTTGCGCGCGCTGCCGCGGCACGCCCACGTGCTCAACCCCGCGCGAGGCCCGATTATCCGCGAGGCGGCGCTGCTGCGCGCCCTCGGCGAGGGCTGGATCGCCGGCGCGGCCCTCGACACCCACTACGTCTATCCGCTGCCGCCCACGCACCCGCTGTGGCGGATGCCCAACGTGATCCTCACGCCGCACATCTCGGGCTCGAGCCTCAGTCCTCATTTCGGTGAGCGCCTCTGGGACATTTTCGGCCAGAACCTCCGCCGCTGCCAGCGTGGCGAGCCGCTCCTCAACCTGCTCACGGCGGCCCAGCTCAAGGGCCAGTGACGTCACCCTGAACCCCGCCGCACCCATGTCACCGCGTCTGCCATACCACCTCTGCCTGGCTGCCATGGCCGGCGCGCTCGCCCTCTCCGCCTCGGCCGCGCTCCGCCCGATCGGGACAGAGCGGCAGTTCTTCTTCGACGACGAGATCGTCGAGACGCTGGTGAACACGAAACGCCGGCTGAATCCCGCGGTAAAGCTGGCGGACAACCCGGTCATTCGCCGCGACAAACCCTGGGAGGGTTCGGACCTGCGCCTGTCGTGGGTGCTGTTCGACCAGCGCCTGGGAAAATTCCGGATGCGCTACAGCACCGGTGAATACCGCGCCGGCGGCCGCAACGCGCAGGGCGAGGTCATCGTGCTTGGCGAGAACGACGCCCTCGGGGCCCGGCGCGTGACGTGCGAGGCGTTCTCGTCCGACGGCATCCACTGGGAGAAACCCGAGCTCGGGCTGGTCGAGTTCAACGGCTCCAAGGCCAACAACATTCTGCCGCCTTCCGCGGTCCACGGGTATTGCTTCGAGGACCTGCACGATCCGGACCCCGCGCGACGCTACAAGGCGTTCGACCGCCAGGGCACGTACCAGGGGCGCGGCATGACCTTCACCCTGTTCCACTCGGCCGACGGCTACACCTGGCTGCCATCGTCGGACCGGCCGGTGATCGACACCGGCGACCGGGCGGGTCGGTGGGGCCCGACGGAATTCCTCGGCTGGGACCCGATCCGGCAGACCTACGCCGTGCACATGGAGAATAACTTCCACATGCACTCGACGCAGGCGCGCCGCTCGATTGGGCGCGCGGAGAGCCCTGACCTGCGGCACTGGTCCGAACCGGAGACGATCATCAGCGTGGACGACCTCGATTTCCCCGACACGGAGTTCTACCACCTCGCCGCAACGACGCAGGACGGCTGGTATCTCGGACTGCTGTGGATCTTCTCGACGACGAACACGCAGCATGAGCCGCATTTTGTGTTCAGCCGCGACGGCCGGCGCTATGATCGGACCTACCGCGAGCCCGTGATCCGCCGCGGCGACAACGGCGATTTCGACGCGGTCTCGATCTACGCCGCGCGCCCGATCCTGAACGGGGACCGCATCCTCTGCTACTACACCGGCACGAACTGGCGCTCGCCCGAGCAGCTGCTCGCGCTCGGCGACCGGGCGACGGCGGGCATCGGACTCGCCGTGTTGCCGCGCGACGGCTTCGTGTCGCTCGAGGGTGGCCGCGTGGACTTCAGCGTGGTGACGACCCGGTCGTTCACCTTCACCGGGAAGGAGCTCCACCTGAACCTGCAGACGGCGCTCCAGCAGTGGGGCGCGGGTCCCGGAGAGGTGCGCGTCGAGCTGCTCGACAGCCGGCACGTCCCGGTCCCGGGCCACACGCTCGCGGAGACCGACCCGCTGACGGCCACGGCTACCGACGCTGTCGTCTCGTGGGGCGGGCACTCGGATCTGTCCGCGCTGGCGGGCCAGCCGATCCGCCTCCGCATCCATTTCCGCAACGCCAAACTGTACTCGTTCCAATTCCGCTGAACCCGCGCGCCATGACCTTTCCCCGCCCGCGCCTGGCCTGCCTGCTCGTGCTGATGTTCCCGTCGCTCCTCGTCGCCTCGGCGGCGGAGCCCGCGGCCGGGCGGCGCCTGCTCTTTGATGACTATCACCAGCGGGCGCGGCCGGAGGGACAGTTTGCCCAGGGTGTGGCGCGCGGCGGCCCGGAGCTGCGCAATCTGAGTAATTTCTATTCGCCGGATGCGACGGCCATCCCGAACGGCACATTCGTCTTCGCGGCGTCGATCGCCGACCTCTTCCAGGTCGAGGTCAGCCGCGCGCCGTTGACGGCGGAGCTGCTCCGAGGCGCCGGCGCGTACATGCTGGTCTGCCCAGTCCGCGCCGATCGCGGCGGCCGCGCCAATCTCGGCGAGGCGGACGCCGCCCTGCTGGAGGAGTTCGTCGCACGCGGCGGCAGCCTGCTGCTCGTGGCGAACAACATCCCGGATCCGGCGAAGAGCGACCTCGACCTTGCGGGCCTCAACCTCATCGCCGGCCGCTTTGGCCTGAGGTTTCTCGCTACCCAGACCGACACACTCTCGATCCCGATCCCTGCTGACCTGCCAGGTTTCGACGGCGCGCGCGCGTTGATCTTCGGCAACGGCACCAACGTTGAGGTCCTCCCCGGCGCTACGGCGCGGGTGCTCCTGGAAAGTCACGGCCACACTCCGGGGCCGGTGGCGGTCCTCGCGACGCACGGCCGCGGCCGCGTGCTGGTGTTCGGCGACGCGGGGACGTTTGGCAACGCCCACCTGTTCCGCGACGACATCGGCCAGGAAACTGCCCTGCGCCGCCTCATGGCCCTGCTGCTGCCGGACGGTCCCGTGCCGCGCTACGGTTGGAAGGAACACTCGCGCCTCCGCGTGCGCGTGCGGCAGGAACAAATCATCTCGGGCTATCCCGAGTTGCTGCGAGTGTTCGGACTGCCGCATCCCGCCGGCACCGCCGTCTATACCAGCGACTTGCGACCGATCGATCTCGCCGCCGGCGGCGACCAGGCCGCGGCGCCCGGCGCCCGGGATTTCGTGTCGGCGGTCTCGGCCCGGGAGGCGGAGTTCACGCTGGCGCTGGGCGCGGACGATGGTCGCGCCCACGCCGCGACGTGGACCTCCGGCTCCGGGAACTCGACGGCCCGTCTGCTGCCGACCGGACGGCAGCTTGAACCGGGCGCGCCGGCTGGCGAAGCGCTGGTCGACTGGCAGGGAGTCCTGCTGAACGACCTGATCGGCGCGCCCTTGATGGCCTACGCCCGGCCAGGCGACGCGTGGACCGCGACGGTCCTCGAGGCGCTCCCGCAGCTCCGCCTGACGCCGACGCCGCGCCGGATCGAGGCGCCCGCGCACCTCACCTTTGTCGGCGAGGCGGAACTCGACGGCACGCCGTGCTACGTTTTTCGCCGCACGGTCCGGCTCGACGGCACCGGCTGGGAGCCAGGCGACTTGGTCGGGCCGGAGTATGCCCCGCAGTTCGATCCCCGCCGCGTGCATCTGATGGCGGCTGGGCAGCTGGCGGTTACGACCTATTGGATCGACCGGACCACGCTATTGCCGCGCCGGACCGAGCTCCACACGACGGCGGAGATCTGGTGGCGCGATGCGCGCCTACCTTCCCGCTATATTGGCACCCATGACTCGAAGAACCACGAGACGTGGACCACCGCCAACCTCAACCTCACCTACGGCCGCGTGCTGACCGCCGACTTCGCGCCGGCCCAGCCGTAAACAACCCGCTCCCTTTATGAACATGAACCTACTGTCCTCCGTTCCCCTGCGGCGCCATCTGGCCGGCGCCATGCTCGCCCTCGCCGTCGCCAGCCTTGCCCCGGCCGAGCCCGTCAACGTCGGCTCGCGGCTCGAACCGTTCGTCGACGAGACGCTCATCGACCGCGCCCAGGGCGTGGAGCTTCGGCTGCACGAACCCCGGTCGGAAGGCACGGTGTTCACGTTCGACCAGCCGTGGGAGGGCGTGACCAGCGGCTATGTCACGATGTTCAAGGACGGCGACCGCTTCCGGATGTACTATCGCGGCAGCAGCGACCCGAGCTACACCATCAAGGCGACGGTGCGGCCCGACGAGAAGATCGTGCCCGAGCACCCGCAGTACGCGTGCTACGCGGAGAGCACCGACGGCATCCACTGGACTCGGCCCAACCTCGGGCTCTTCGAGTTCCAGGGCTCGAAGGCGAACAACATCATCTGGGTCGCCGCTGGCTCGCACAATTTCTCGCCGTTCAAGGACGAGAATCCCGACGCGCCCGCGGACGAGCGGTACAAGGCGGTTGCGAGCAGCAACTACGACGGCGACAAGAAGCAGCCGGTGCTGCTCGGCTTCGTGTCGGCGGACGGCGTGCACTGGCGTCCGGCGCAGGACAAGCCGATCATCACCGACGGCGCGTTCGACTCCCTGAACGTCGTCTTCTGGGACACGCTGCGGAAACAGTACGTCGCGATCTACCGCGACTTCATCCACGGCCTGCGGACGATCAAGCACGCGACGTCGCCGGACTTCCGGCACTGGACGCCCGGGGTGTGGGGCGAGTTCGGCGACTCGCCGGAGTCGCACCTCTACACGAACGCGACGCTGCCGTACTACCGGGCGCCGCACATCTACATCGCGATGCCGCGCCGGTTCCTGCCGTGGAAGACGTATTTCCCGGAGATGGACAGCACGAGCCCGGGCTCGTCCGACGCGATCTTCATGTCGTCCCGCGATGGCGTGCACTGGCGGCGCTTCGACGAGGCGTGGGTCCGGCCGGGCCTGCACGAGCGCAACTGGGCGCACCGCGCCAACACCCCGTCGCACGGCCTGCTCGAGACCGGGCCCGAGGAGATGTCGATCTACCTCGAGCGCGACTACACGTTCCCGTCGAACCGGGTGGAGCGCATGACGCTGCGGCCCGACGGTTTCGTGTCGGCGCACGCCGGCTATCCGGGCGGCGAACTCATCACGAAACCGATCATCTTCACCGGCTCGACGATGGTCCTGAACTACTCGACCGCGGCGAACGGCAGCATCCGCATCGAGGTCCAGGACGAGCAGGGCCGGCCGATCCCGGGCTTCCTGCTGGAGGAGTCTCCGTTGATCTTCGGCGACAAGCTCGCCGAGGCGGTGCCGTGGAAGCACCCGCAGGGCCGGACCGACCGTTCGCCGTTCGCGCGGCTGGCCGGCCAGGCGGTGCGGTTCCGCATCGTGATGCGCGACGCCGACCTCTACTCGATCCAGTTCAAGTGACCGCCGGGCGGGGCGGCAGGCCGAGCAGCCGCGCGGCCGTGCCGCCCATGATCTGGGCGACGTCCTCGCGCGACAGGATCGAGGTGGTGTACTTCTCGATGTAGTCGCGCGACTGGCGGTAGGTGCAGAACCGGTTCTGGAACGGCATGTCCGTGCCCCACGTCAGGCGCCGGGCGCCGAGGTGCCGCGCCATCGCCTCCAGCACCGGCCAGCATTTCCGGTAGGGGAAGTCGAACTTGTCGCCGATGCGGAAGGGGAACCCGACCTCGAGGCAGATCTCGTTGTCGGCGAGCGGCGCCCACATGTCGTCCGTCAGCGCGAAACGGTCGCCGTCGAGGTAGTCGCGCCACGGGTAGCCGTGCGTGATGCCGACCGGGATGCGCGGGTAGCGCTCGTGCCAGGCGCGCAGGCGCCAGAGCTCCGCGACGAAGCCGGCCCGCGGGTCCGTCGAACCCGGGCTGGACCCGAGCGTGAAGAACACCGGCACGTTGAGCGCGGCCACCGCGTCCCAGAACGGACGCCACTCCGGGCCGTTGAAATCGCGGGAACGTGAGTGCCGGTAGGCGTACTCCGGGATGATCTTGAGCGCGTGCAGGCGGTGGACCTTCACCGCGTCGACCGCCTGCTGGATCGCGGCGTCGGGCTGTGTCGGGATCAGCCACTCGTCAATCGGCGCCATCGAGCGCAGGCGATGCGGAAACTGCGCGACGCAACTGGCGAGGTAGGCGGGGTCCTTGGTCAGTGTCGCGTCCACATGCACGAGCCCCCAGTCGACGCCGGCATGGTCCATCTCGGCGATCACCGCGCCGGGACTGAACTCGATCACGTTCGGCGGCAGCTGCTGCTTGGTGTAGTCCTCGCCGTCCACCGTCCAGACGAAGCGGTTGCAGACGCGGTCGACGCGGAAGTTGCGGTTGTGGGCGACGCGCAGCGGGTCCTCCGGCGTGGGGTCCAGCAGGACCCGCGAGTCACCGGGGGCCCGGTCGCGGACGCGGAACGTCGGCTGATGGTGGAGCGCCTGCTGGCGCTGCCAGAATTCAAGGTGGGCCGCCACTGTGGGATGCCCGGCGCGTGTGTCCGGGGCCGGAAAACAGTAGACGTGCGAGTCGACAATCATGGCAGGGGAGGAATGGAAAGGCCGGTTACCCTGTCGGACGCCAAACCGTGACTCTCGGGAATGGCTGTTGACAGGAACCATTTTCCATACACTTGTATACTTTAAGACACAAGTTGCTGTCATTAGCACGCCAATTCGGTTCCGCGAGTCCTTCTAAAGCGCCCTCCGAGGTATACCAAAACTGATGCGGTCCGGTCCCATGTCGGGGCCTGCATCACCCGTCCCGATGACCTTCAGCGACGTCGCCGCCATCGATTCCCATGCCCATTTTGGGCGCTATCTGCATGCCGATCCGCTGATCGGCGAGTTCTCCAGCGGCGCGGCCGAGGAAATCACGGAGCGGGCCCGGCGCTGCGGGATCGAGTGGACCATCGCGTCGCCGCTCGACGGCCTGCTGCCCCGCGGTCGCGGCCAGGACGTGGTGGCGGCGAACGACGCGGCGTTCGCCTTGGTGCCGCGTGTGAAGGGGTTGCTGCAGTACGTCGTGGTGAACCCGCTCCAGCCGAAGACCTACGACCAGGCCCGGCGGATGCTGCAGGCGCCGTGGTGCGTCGGGATCAAGATTCACCCGGAGGAACACGACTACCGCATCAGCGACCACGGCGAGGAACTCTTCCGGTTTTTTGAGGAGGTGGGAGCGGCGGTGATGACCCACAGCGGCTGCCCTAACAGTCTGCCCGCGGCCTTCGTGCCGTTCGCCGACGCGCATCCGGGCGCCCGCGTGCTGTTGGCGCACCTCGGCAACGGTGCCGGCGCCAACGGCCGCGTCGACCTGCAGGTCCGCGCGGTGCAGGCGGCGAAGCACGGCAATCTCTGGGTCGACACCTCGAGCGCGCGCAGCATCCTGCCGCGGCTCGTGGAGTGGGCCGTGCGCGAGCTGGGCCCGGAGCGCCTGCTCTTTGGCAGCGACACGCCGCTCTATCACGTGGCGCTGCAGCGCACCCGCATCGAGGTCGCCGAGATTCCCGCCGAGGCGAAGCGACTGATCTTCCGCGAGAACGCCCGGCGGTTTTTCCGCCTCGACCGCCTGCCTGCGACCTTTTCCCCATGAGCCGCCGAATCAAGACCCTGACCCGCAAAAACCTGCACGGCGTGTGGTGCGCCCTCATCGTGCCCTGGAACGATCGCGACGAGCTCGACGCCCGCCGCTTCGCCCGTGAGATCCGCGGCTACGGCGGCACCGGCGTGCACGGCGTCTACACCGGCGGCACGACCGGCGAGTTCTACGCGCAGGACGACGCGACCTTCGAGCGGATCACCGCGATCGCGTGCGACGAGGCCCACGACCTCGGCCTGCCGATCCAGATCGGCGCCTCGGCCCTGAGCACCCGCACCGCGCGGCAACGGATCCGGACCGCGGTCAAGCACGGCGCCGACGCCATCCAGATGGCGCTGCCGTTCTGGCTCGAGCTGAAGGACGACGAGCTCAGACGGTTCGTGCGTGAGATCGCCGCCGAGGCCGGCCGCACACCGATCGTGCTCTATCTCACGATGCGCTCGAAACGGAAGATCGAGCCGCGGCTGCTCGCCCAGATTGCGCATGAGGTGCCCACGTTCATCGGCACCAAGGACACCGGCTCCGACGTGAAGGCGGTCAAGGCCATGCTCAAGGCCGCGCCCGACCTCGCGATCTTCGGCGGCGAGGACTTCTTCGAGCGGATTCCCGCCGGCGGCCGCGGCGGCTACTGCTCCATCACCGGTTTCAACGCCCCCAAGGTCGTCGAGCTGTACAAGCTCTGCGCCGCCGGCCGGCTCAAGGAGGCCAAGCCGCTCGCCGACTCGATGCGGCGCTACCTGTACGAGGCGCTCATTCCCATGGTCCGCGAGGAGGGGCTCTGGGACTCCGCGGTCGACCGCATCCAGCGCGTCGCCGGCGGCGGTGTGGTCGGCGTCCGCTGCCAGTCGCCGTACCGCAGCGGCACCGAGCAGCACGTGAAACGGCTCATCGCCTGGGTGCGCCGCCACACGCCGGAGCTGCTGCCCGCGCACCTTGCCTGACCGCCCGCGGCGCGCCCCCGCCGCGGTGTCGAGACTTTCATCGAACATGAACCTTACCCCCATTGCCCGCGCCGGCCGCTTCCGCCGGCGCCTGCTCGTGCTGGCCGGCCTCGGCCTCGCCAGTCTCACCGTCCGTGGCGCCGAGGCGGCGCGCTCGTTTCACTTTCCCGCCACCGGTGTCGCCGTGACGGGCGAGGCCAAGCTGCTCGCCATCGACGACTATCTCCTGCCGCTGCGCGAGAATCTTGGGCTGTACCTGTCGAAGCCCGTCTGCCGAACCGCCGCCGTCGTCCGCCCGAGCCGCGACAACCCGCTCGCCCCGGACCAGGTCGCCGCGCACTTCTACGGCGGCGTGGTCTATCATGAGGGCCGCTACCAGATGTGGTACTACGCGGTCGCGATGAAGGAGCCGGGTGACGCCGACCACGCCAACGTGAAGGGCCTGCTGCAGGGGCCGGTGTGCTACGCCGAGAGCGCGGACGGGATCACGTGGACCAAGCCCGACCTCGGCCAGGTCGAGGTGCGCGGCAGCCGGCATAACAACGCGATCGCGCTGCCGGATGCGCTCATCGAGGGCGTGCACGTGGTCCGCGACGAATCCGACCCCGATCCGCAGCGGCGGTACAAGATGGTCTACAATCCCTCCAACGGGAAAACCTGGGTGATCCGCACGGCCACGAGTCCCGACGGCATCCACTGGCAGGCCGCGCCCGACTATGGGATCGACCAGTTTCTTGAGACGGCCTCGCTCTACCACTTCAACGGCCTGTGGGTCGTGAACGGTCAGCGCATCACGGTCAGCGAAGGTGGGCACCCGAGCGGCCGGCAGGGCCGGGCGGTGATCTCACCCGACTTTGCGCGCTGGCTGCCTGGTGATACCGAGGCGTTTCTCCTGCCCGAGCCGCCGAATCCGGCCGACCGCGGCCCGCGGAAACCCTACGACCAAGTTCACCTCGGTGTCGGCGCCGCGAGCTTCGGCACCGTGGCTGTCGGCCTCTACGGCCAATGGCACAACCAACCGGGCGATGAAGATTCCCAGAAACGCTGGGGCTGGTTCGGCTACGGCAAGATCTCGTGCGACCTCGGCCTCGTCGTCAGCAACGACGGCCTCCATTTCCGCGAGCCCGCCAAGGGCCACGCGTATATCTCCCGGCTCGACGCACCCGCCACGCCCATCGCCGGCCACGCCTATCCGACCATCCTCACGCAGTCGGGCAACGGCATCCTGAATGTCGGCGACGAGACGCGCATCTACTTCGGCCGCTGGCTCAACGCCGACTACGACATGGGTTACAGCGGCGAGGTCGGCCTGGCGATCCTGCCGCGCGACCGCTGGGGCGCGCTCGGGCTGCAGCCCCCGATCGACAACCACTTCGAGGCGAAACCCACGGGCTCCGTCTGGACCGCCGCCGTTCGCCTCCCCGCGGGCGGCTGCCGCGTGGTGCTCAACGCCGACCATGCGCGGAAATTCACGATCGAGGTCGCGGACGAGAATTTCACTCCGCTGCCGGATATGTCCGGTGCCCAAGCCGGTCGCCTCGACCGCGACGGCGGTCTCGACTGCGCCGTGACGTGGCCCGCCGGCTCGCCGCTCGCATTGGGCGGACGAACGGTGCGGTTCAAGATCAACGTGGCCCGCGACGGCGCCGCCGAGCCGCGGCTCTACGCGGTCTATCTGCGGGCCGAGTAACGCGAGCCCGCCGCCGTCATGTCACCGCTGCTGTCGCCCCATTGGACTCGGATCGGCGGAGTCGCGTGGCTCCTGCTCGGCCTGGCTGCCGTCGCGGGTCCCGGCGCGGTTCGCGCGGCCGAACCGGCGCCCGACGCGTGGACGGCCCTCAGCCTGCAGCTGGGCGAGCGGCAGCTGTTTCTCGACGACTTTGTGCTGGGTGATCTCGACGGCGTGACGCGAGTGATCCACTCGCCGCGCAAGTACGAGCACAACCCGGTGATCGCGCCGGACCGGCCGACGGACGGCACGACGATCCAGTCCCGCGACGCCCCGAGCTGGGACGAGCAGGAGCAGGTGTGGAAGATCTGGTACATCCGGTTCGGCGACGACGGCAACGGCGCCGGCGGGGCCGGGTTCGCGCGCTCGAAGGACGGCTTGCACTGGGAAAAGCCCGTGCTCGGCCTGGTCGAGAGCCACGGCAGCCGGCAGAACAATCTGGTCGTGGTGCAGGGCGACCCGAAGGCGTTCGTGCAGCATGTGATGATCGATCCGCAGGCGCCGCCGGCCCGTCGCTACAAGGGCCTGATCGGCCCGAACGGCCGCCAGCCCATCGTCTCGGCGGACGGGTTCACCTTCACGCGGCTCGATGTGCCGCCGATTCCGAGCGAGGACGAGTCGCAGCTCAATTGGGACCCGGCCGGCCGCCAGTTCGTCCTGACCGTGAAGCACCCGGGACCGTTCGGGCGCTCGGTCTACCTGAGCCTGAGCCCAGACTTTGAGCACTGGACCAAGCCCGCACTGATCTACCATGCGGACTCCGAGGACCAGCGGCTGGGGGCCGAGTACATCCGCACGATCGAGGACGACGCGCGCTACTGGCGGCCGACGGAGAACCACCCGCACGAGTACAACGTCGAGATCTACAACATGGCGGTGTTCCGCTACGAGGGTCTCTACATCGGGCTGCCCAATTACTTCGAGTCGAGCGGCCGGATCCCGCCGCCGCGCGGCAACCAGGACGGCATCAATTCACCCAAGCTCTCCTGCAGTCGTGATCTCCGCGCCTGGACCCGCGTCGGCGACCGCGCGCATTTCCTGCCGATCTCACCGCTGGGGCCCGGCGTGGTCGACACCGGTCAAGTCATGGCGTCGTCGCATCCCGTGCGGCACGGCGACGAGCTGTGGTTCTATTACTCGGGCATCGACGTCCGGCACCGGCCCAATGTCCCGCGCGTCATCGACGAGTACCACGGCGGCATCTGCCTCGCGAAGCTGCGCATCGACGGATTCGTCTCGCTCCACGCGGGCGCGGAGGGCGGTGCCTTCGACACGCGTCCAGTCGTGCTGGACGGCGGGCGGCTGTGCGTGAACGCCTCGGCGCCCGGCGAACTGCGGGTCGAGCTGACCTCGCGGGACGGACGCGACCCGCTGCCCGGCTGGGAGGCTGGCGCCTGCGTGCCGATCACCGGCGACCATACCCGGATGGAAGTGCAGTGGCCGGGCCGGAAACTCAGCGAGCTCCAAGGCCGGGCCGTGCGAATCCGGTTCCACCTGAAAGACGCCGACCTTTACTCGTTCTGGTTGGAGCCCTGATCCCATGGCCCGCTCCGCGAATTTCCATCCGCGTCGTTGGATTCAAGATTGTCGATGGGGTGGGGCGGCCGCCGGTTTGGCCTTGGGTGCGGTTCTGCTCGGCAGTGAGCCGCGCGAAGCCGATCAACCGCCGGCCTGGACGATCACGCCGTATCAGACGGCCACGTTTGTGGCGGATCCGGAGGCGGCCGCGTTGCTCAACCAACTCGCGGAGTTTTCCACGCGATTGCTCCGCTGGTCGGACACGCCGCGCGGCCCGGTCATCACCGCCAACCTGGTGGTGAAGGGCGCGTTCCTGCCGTTCATCGAGGAGTGGCGTGGGTTGCACCCGGGGGCGCCGCGACTCGACCGGCGCGTGGTGATTGACCGCGTCAGCGACGGGTTTCGCTCACTCGAGAGTCCCCGGATCGTCGGTGTCACGCTCGGGGAGACGATCTCCGTTGCGCCGGTGCGTCCGGTCGACGCCCTCGCCGGCGCCGCGGTGGAGTTGCCGCTCGTCGTCCGCAAGGCCCGCTCCACGCCTGCGCAGGTCACGGTGCGTTCTCCCGGCAGTTCCGGTGCCGCCGTGACGACGACGCTGCAGGCCAATCAGGTCTATGGGTTCTTCGTCGAGGTCGTGCCGCCGGTGTTGGGCGCAGCCCTTCCGCTGGTGATCGATTGCGAAGGCGTTTCCCAGTCGGTGAGTGTGCCGCTGATCCGCCACGCGGCGGGACGGCTGCACGTGGTGGTGCGCGACGAGCAGGGTCACCCGACAGCGGCCCGGGCCTATCTGACCGGTGCCGACCGACGGGCCTATGCGCCGGCTGGAATCCTGCCACGCATGGTCACGGGCGACTGCGGCCAACCCTGCGCGGGTGACTGCTACTTTTTCGCCCCGGGGGAATTCGACGTGACGCTGCCGGCGGGACCGGCGGCCCTCGAGTTCGTGAAGGGTTTCGAGTATCGTCCGGCATCGCGCTCGGTTGAGGTTGTGCCCGACCAGACCACGACCGTGGAAATCCGGCTGGAGCACTGGTCAAATCTCGCGGCGGCCGGCTGGTACTCGGGCGATGTGCACGTGCACGCGAACCTCTTTGCCGCGACGACGACCACCATGCCCGACGTCCGGCTGGCGGCCGAGGCGGAGGACTTGAATGTCGTGAATGTCCTGCCGTGCAACGATCCGCGTACCCTGATCATCACCGACCGGCAGTATTTCACCGGCGGCCCGGACCCGGTCTCGACGCCGAATCGGATCGTTTACGTGAACGAGGAGATGCGGAACGACATCTTTGGCCACGTCGGTTTCCTCAACCTGCGCACGTTCGTCGAGCCGGCCTACTTCGGCTGGCCGCATTCGCCGTTCCCGTACGACGCGCCGGGCAACTTCCCGCAGGTGGCGGCGGCCAAGGCGCAGGGTGGGGTGGCCACGTACGTGCACCCGGCGCTCCCGAGCGAGTTCCCGGTCGATATCGCGCTGGGCCTGGCCGACACCATCGACGCCATGAGTCAGGCCGACGAGGACCTCACCGTCGGCTACTGGTACCGACTCCTCAACTGTGGTTTCCGCTGTCCCATCTCCGCGGGCACGGACTCGTTCCTCAACATCCCGTCGCATCTCGTGCCCGGCGCCGGCCGCATCTACGTGCAGGCCGGTTCGCCCCTCACGTACGCCAAATGGATCGAGGGCTACCGGAAGGGGCGCAGCTTCGTGACCAACGGTCCGCTGGTGGAGTTCACTGTCAACGGCCACGGTCCCGGCGACGAGCTCGCCGTCGAAAAAGGTCCCGTCACGCTCGCGGTGCACGCCAAGGTCCGGAGCAACGTG
>DAOQKI010000017.1:0-21535 GCA_035334485.1 Opitutaceae bacterium | reverse complement strand
CGATTGAGGTCATCGTCAACGGCCGCGTCGCGGCCTCCGCCGCGGGCACGCCCCCGGCCGGCGACCAGGAGTTCACGACCACCGTGCCCGTGCGCTCGAGCGCGTGGGTCGCGCTGCGCGTGCGCGGGCCCGGCCACCGGTTCGCGCCGAACGACAAGGCGGTCTTCGCGCACACGTCGCCGGTGTATGTCTCGATCGCGGGTCAGCCGGTCGCGGTGCGCGAGGACGCGCAGTTTTTCGTCGAGCAGATCGACGCCCTCATCACCAAGCTCGACCAGCGCGGCCGGTTCGAGCGACCGGCGGACCGCGACGCGATTGTCGCCCGGTTCCGCGAGGCCCAGGACCACTATCGCGCGATCGCCGCGCGCGCCACCCCTTGATGCCATGATTCCCGATCCCACCGTCTCCGCCCTCACCCCCGAGATCGAGCGCCGCAATGGCCTCATCTTCATTTGGACACAGCTCCTGATCTATTTCTCGGCGCCGGTGCTGTACGTCGGCGTCGTGCAGGCGGCGTTCCTCGACAAGCTCGGGGCGAGCGCGACCGTGGCAAACCTGCCCAGCTCGACGTACATGCTGGGCGCGGTGTTCCCGCTGCTCTGCGCATGGCTGTTCCCGGCGCGGCTGGAGCGGTGGATCCTGGAGGTCGCGTTCGCAACCGTCGCGGTCTCGATGCTGCTGGTCTGCTGCGTGGTCTTCACGCCCGCGCCCGCGTCGGTGCGCATCGCCGTCGTGATCGGCCAGGGGCTGATCATCGGTGTGATCAACAGCGTGACGAACATCTACATGTTCAAGTGCCTCGCCCGCGGCACAAGCGAGGAGGGCCGGGCGTGGGCGTTGAAATACGCCTTCGGCTTCGGTCCCGTGGCCGCGGTGCTCGGCTCGCTCGGCGCGCAGGTGCTGCTGGCCGAGCAGATCCCGGGCCTGCGCTACCCGTTCAACTTCGGCGTGCTCTATGTGATCGCGCTGCCGTGCATGGCGGTCTGCGCGCTCGTCTCGCACCGCTACATGATCCTGCCCCTGGCGCATCAGCCCACGGCGCCGTTCTGGTCGTACCTCGGCGAGAGCATCCGGGCCTTCCTCCAGGACCGACGCCTGCTGATCGCCTGGCTGGCGTTCCTCCTCTGGTACTTCGCCTACAGCTCGATGACCAATCTCTCGCTCTACACCCGCGTGGCTGTCGGCCGCGCACCGATCGAGCTGGCCGGCCTCATCATGGCGCTGCGTTTCGGCCTCAAGGCGATCGCCGGCTTTGGCATTGGCGCGATTGCGATCCGCCGCGGCGCGCGGGCCGCCGTCATCGCGACCGTCGTGCTCGTCGGCTGCGCGATCCTCTGGCCGTTCGCGGCCACGGGCTACGGTTACCTGCTCGCCTTTGGGCTCATGGGCGCGGGCGAACTCGGCGGCGTGTACTTCGTGAACTACGTGATCTCGGCGTCGTCGCCCGAGACGACCACGCGCAACATCGCGTTCCTCTCCCTCGTGAGCCCGGTGAGCAGCGTGGCGCCGGCGATCCACGGCAGTCTGACCGATGCGTACGGTTTCTCGGCGAGCTTCATCTTTGGCGGCGTGATGGCGGCCTTCGCGCTTGTGTTGCTGTTGCGGGCGGAGGCGGATCCGGTCAAGACGGGCTGACGTCGCCGCCGGCGTTGCCCCATGACCACCCCCCTGCCGCTGGCCGTCCTCTCCGCCGCGGGCCTGCTCTGGCTCGCGGCCGGCGCGGTCGCCGGACTGATCGTGCTGGTGGCCCGTTTCCGCTGCAACGCGTTTATCGCCCTCGTGCTCGCGTCCCTCGCGGTCGGCCTCGGCTCAGGCATGCCGCTGGTGGCGCAGGGCGGCCGGCCCGGCGTGGTCGAGAGTCTCGAGTCCGGCGTCGGGCGCACCCTGGGCTCCCTCGCGCTGATCATCGGCCTGGGCACGATCCTGGGAAAGCTGCTGGCGGAGTCGGGCGCGGCGGAGGTGATCGCCGACCGTTTGGTGCGGCTGCTCGGCGAGGCGCGACTCGACTACGCGGTGATGCTCGTCGCCTTCGTGGTGGGTATCTCGGTTTTCTTCGGCGTCGGCGTGATGCTGCTCGGGCCACTGGCGTTCCTGCTCGCGCGCCGGTCCGGCACGCCGATCCTGCGGCTGGCGCTGCCGTTGGCGGCGGGCTTGTCGACGGCCCACGGACTGATCCCGCCGCACCCGGGACCCATGGCGGCGATCGCGACGATCCATGCCGACGTGGGCCGGACAATTCTCTGGTCGCTGGTCATCGGCCTGCCCACCGCGCTGGTCACGGGCCCGCTGCTTGCGCGCTGGCTGGCACCGCGGGTGCCGGTCGAACTGGGCGGGCTCGGCGCGGCCTCGACCGCCGTCCCGGCGGCCCCGCGCCGGCCGAGTCTGGCCGTGAGCCTTTTCACGTTGCTGCTGCCGGTGCTGCTGATGCTCGCTGCGACCGTCGCCGACCTGTCGCCGCTGGCGCGCGAGCATCCGCTGCGGCTCTGGCTGGCGCTGCTGGGCACCCCGGCGGTGGCGATGCTGGTGGCGGTGCTCGTGGCGTTCTGGACGTTTGGCTACCGGTGCGGCCTCACCGGCGCGCAGCTATTGCGGATGTCGGAGGAATGTGTGGGTCCCGCCGCGGGCATCCTGCTGGTGATCGGTGCGGGCGGCGGCTTCAGCGCGGTGCTCAATGCGTCGGGCGTCGGGGCGGCCATCGGCGAGATTGGCGCGCGGGCCCCGGTGTCGCCGCTGCTGTTAGGCTGGCTGATCGCGGGCCTGCTTCGGGTCGCGGTCGGATCGGCGACGGTGGCGGTGATGATGGCGGCGAGCCTGATGGCGCCGATCCTCGCGGTGCGGCCCGACACCAACCGCGAGCTGCTGATTCTGGCGATGGGCGCCGGCTCGCTGCTGCTGTCGCACGTCAACGACTCGGGCTTCTGGTTCGTGAAGGAGTACTTTGGCCTGACGGTGCCGCAGATGTTTCGGACCTGGACGATTGTCGAGACCGGCATCGGCGTCGTCGCGATCATCCTGCTGCTGCTCGCGAACGCGATCGCAGGATAAGGAAGCTGTCAGCTTTCAGCCATCAGCGTTCAGCTTGATCCCAGAATTCTTGCCGCAAGGAGGCGCAAAAGGCGCAGAGCTCGGAGACAGAGACCGTGGGAGCGTTTTACTGTCTACCAACTACTAGCTACCCATCCGTGAGCTGATCGCTTACAGCTGACAGCTTACCGCTCTCATTTCATATGCTCCAGCAGCCACTCCGCGAGGATCTCGTGGTCGTGGAAGGAGCTGCGGTGGCCAGCCGATGAATTGACGACCAGGTCGACCGGGACGGTCTCCCCGTCCTTCACCTTGGCGGCGCCGGCCTGCACGAGCGCCCGGGAGAACGCGATGGCGGACTCGGTGCTCACGCGGCCGTCGTTGTTGCCGATGCACATCCAGGCCGGCCGGCCAGCGAGCTGCGGGACCACGTGGATCAGCGACAGCGCCTCGGCGGCTTCCGGGTGCTGGGCGGGTTTGAACTCGCGCAGGGCCCGGAGGTCGGTCACCGGCGCGATCCCGCCGACGCAGCGGATGCGGGGCTCGGCGGCCGCGAGGTGGAAGGCGAGGAAGCCGCCGCGGGACGTACCGCAGGCCGCAACCTGCTTGGGGTCCGCGTAGCGTTCCTTCACGAGGTAATCGAGCACAGCCCGGGCACGGGTGTTGAAATTCGCGACGAAGTTCTCGCCCTGGTCCAGCCGCACGCGCCACGCGTTGAGCTCGGTTGGCTCGGTCGGACGGTGATCCTCGCCGTGGGCCGGGGCGTCGAGCAGGACGCTCATGTACCCGTGCTTCGCGAGCAGGCGCGCGACATGGGAGTACGCGGGATCGGCTCGCGCGACGTCGAGCGTGCCCTGGAGGACGAACAGCGTCGGCGACGGCTGGCCGGGGTGGGCGCCGATCAGTCCGATGCGCTCGCCGTTGGGGAGTCGCAGCAGCGTCATTTCCACGGCGGGGGCCGGCGATTCTGACCGGGCGAGGATGGCCAGGCCGAGGGTGAAGACAGGGAGGGCAAGACGGCGGAGGAGGCGCATGGGGAAGTGCGTCCAGCCTACGGTTTGGGCCGCGGTCCGCAAGGGACGGTTCCGGGCGCCGGCGCGTATAAGGAACCGCCTGATCCAAGAATTGCGCAGCAAAACCCAACTCATGCGGAGCGGGTGGAATGGGCCGGTGATAGCCTAGAATCATGGCCACTTTAACTGAACGTCTTCCCAAGAACGTCGTGGGTCGGTACTACGTGGACAGCACGTGCATCGACTGCGACCAATGCCGCGCGATCGCCCCCGAGATCTTCGGACGCGACGAGAACGACGGGCTCTCGATCGTCGTGAAACAGCCGCTGACCGACGACGAAGTTGCGCTTGCCGAGGAGGCCATGGCCGCCTGCGCGACCAGCTCGATCGGTAACGACGGCGAGTGAGTTTTTGAATTCCGGATTCCGGATTTTGGATTCCGGATGTCGGATCTCGGCGGTCGGATCCCAGGGCCGCGGCTTGAGCATTGGGCCTGGGCAATCGACGTTCGGGTGCTGGACTGAAGTGGTCTGCTCCGTTCGGGCCATCTGGCTCAGCGTGTGCCCTGTCATCCTGAGCGCAGCGAAGGATCCAGTGCGACGGGGCGATTCCTGGGACGGGGCCCAGCTGGATCCTTCGCTGCGCTCAGGATGACAATCAGGGGGTGGCTCAGGCGAGAGAGGGGGGCGCGGACGTGAGGCTACCGCTCTGGGTTTCGTGACCAGGCTTCGCGCGGGCGGTGCCGCTACTCGTCCTTCGTGCGTCGAACTGCGGTCCTACAGCGCCGATCCTTCGCTCTCGAATTTCGAATTTCATCCTTCGAATTTACCCCCATCCCTGTTTTCAGTGGGTCATGCGACCCCGAATCCTGACCCTCGCCGCGCTGTTCGCGCTGGCCGCCTCCCGCCTGCTGGCGGGCACCACGGCCGATGCCGCCTTTGAGCGCATCGCGCACGACTTCATCGAAAGCTACCTCCGACAGAATCCGGAGAATGCCACCGAAATCGGTGACCACCGTTACGACGGCCAACTCACCGATTACAGCGCCGCCGGCCGCGATGCCGCCGCGGCGACGCTCCGCGGGACGCTCGCGGCCCTCGCCACGGTCGATGCCGCGCAGCTGACCGGTCCCAACCGTGTCGACGCCCAGATTCTCCGGCAGCACGTCGAGTACGAGCTGTTCACCCTCGAGCAGCTGCGCCCCTTCGCGAACAACCCGCGGCTCTACCAGTCGAGCTTCGCCGACTCCATCTATGAGCTGTCCGCCCGCGGTCAGGCCCCGGCGGACGTGCGCCTGCGTGCCATCGCGCAGCGGCTGGCCGCGATGCCGCGCGTGATCGCGGAGGCCAAGGCCAACCTCGAGCACCCGGCCCGCGTTCACACCGAAACCGCGATCGACCAGACCGCCGGTGCGATCCAGCTGATCCGCGACGACCTCGAGTCGCTGCTCCAGCAGGCTCCGACCCTCCGCGCCGAGGTGGCGCCCGTCCAGGCTCGCGCCGTGGCCGCGCTCACCGAGTACCAGGCTTGGCTCAAGCAGGACCTCCTCCCGCGCTCGACCGGCGACTTCCGCCTCGGCGAAAAGCTCTTCCGGCAGAAGCTCAAGTATGCGCTCGGCTCCGACCTGTCGCCCGAGACGATCATGGCCCGCGCTGAGCAGGAGAAGGCGAGCGTCACGGACCAGCTCTACGCGACGGCCCGGCTGCTGTACCTCCAGTATTTCCCGCAGGCGGCGGCCGCCGACGTCGCCGACCGTCCGCGCGTGATCAAGGCCGTGCTCGACCATCTCGCCGAGCGCAGCCTGACCGACGACACGATCGTCAACCGCGCGAAGGACAGCCTGGCGCGGGCCACCGCGTTCGTGCGGCAGCACGAACTCGTGACCGTGCCGGACACACCCGTGCAGGTGATCGTGGTACCGGAGTTTGCCCGCGGCGTGGCCGTCGCCTACTGCCAGTCACCCGGCGCGCTCGAGCCGAAGGGTGAGACGTTCTTCGCGATCTCGCCGACCCCGACCGACTGGCCGGCGGCGCGGAAGCACTCGTTCTACCGCGAGTACAACGAGTACATGCTGCAGGACCTGACGGTGCACGAGGCGATGCCCGGTCATTACCTCCAAATCGCGCATGCCAACCAGTTCCGCGCGCCGACGCTGGTGCGCGCGCTGTTCCGCAGCGGCAGCTTCATCGAGGGTTGGGCGGTTTACGGCGAACGCGTCATGGCCGACACCGGCTTCGGCGGACCCGAGGTGCGCATGCAGCAGCTCAAGATGCGGCTGCGCGCGATCATCAATGCCATCCTCGACCAGCGGATCCACATGGGGACGATGACCGAAAAGGAGGCCATCGCCCTCATGATGAAGGAAGGCTTCCAGGAGGAAGGTGAGGCCGTCGGCAAGTGGAAGCGCGCGATCCTGACCTCGACCCAGCTGTCGACCTACTTCGTCGGCGCCATTGAGCACGACGACCTGCGCGCCGCCGCCGAGAAACGCGACGGCGCCAAGTTCAACCTGAAGCAGTACCACGACACCGTCCTCTCCTACGGCAACGCCAACGTAAAATACGTCCGCCAGGAGATGGGACTGTAGCGCGGCGGCCGCGCAAGTAACAGGGACCGGGGACTAAGTAACAGGGGACAGGATCCAAGTACCAGGAACCAGGACGCAAGCAACCGTCCGCCAGCAGCAGCGTTGACCCCGTCCTTCGACCTTCGACCTTCGACTGTCCGAACCGTCCACCGTCCACTGTCTACCGTCCACCGACGAAATGTCTGAAGCGCTCCAAATCGGCTACGGACTCGTCGGTGCCGGCTCGATTGCCGACTTTCATGCCCGGGCGATTGCGATGGTTCCGGGTGCGAAACTGCGTGCGGTCTCGAGTCGCACCGTCGAGGGCGCGGCGCGTGTGGCGACGGCGCACGGCGCGGTGGCTGCGGCGGCGCTGGATGAGTTGCTGGCGCGGACCGACATCGACGTGGTGTGCGTCACGGCGCCCAGCGGCGTGCATGGCGAAATTGCGATCGCTGCCCTGCAGGCGGGGAAGCACGTGCTGTGCGAGAAACCGCTGGAAATTACGACCGCCCGGGTGGACGCGATCCTCGCCGCGGCGCAGGCCGCACACCGCCATGTGGGCGTCGTGCTCCCGTCGCGACTCGGCGATGGAGCCAGCGCGGTGGTGGCGGCGGTCCGCGCCGGACGCCTGGGTCGAATTACCCTGGCCAGCGCCTACGTGAAGTGGTGGCGCACGGATGCCTATTACGCGGCCAACCGCTGGCGCGGCACCTGGGCGCTCGACGGTGGCGGCGCGTTGATGAACCAGGGCATCCACGGAGTTGACCTGTTGCTCTGGCTGGCGGGCCTGCCGGAGCAGGTGAACGCCTTCGCCGCGACGCTCGCACACGGGGCGATCGAGGTGGAGGACACCTTGGTCGCGAGCCTGCATTTTCCCGGCGGCGCGCTGGGCTCGATCGAGTGTGCGACGTCGTGTGCTCCCGGCACGAGCCGGCGAATCGAACTCTGCGGCAGCCGTGGGTCGATCACACTGGTGGACGACGCCATCGTGCGTTGGGATTTTGACGAGTCGCGCCCCGAGGACACCGACATCAAGGCGCGCATGGGCCGCGGTGCATTGGGCAGCGGCGCCGCCGACCCTCGCGCCATCGGCGTCGAGGGTCACCGGCGCGTAATCGCCGACATGACCGAGGCCGTGCGCACCGGTCGCCCGCCCATCGTCCCCGGTACAGAGGGCCGGAAATCAGTCGCCCTCATCGAGGCCATCTACACTGCTGCTCGAACGGGGCAGTCGCAGCGAGTGCGTTGAGGCGGTAAGCGATATGCTGTAGGCGATAGGTGGGAGGCAGAAGGTGGTCAGCCGTCAGCGATCAGCCATCAGCTTTTTTTTGCGCCTCTTGTGCTTTTTTTGCGGCCCAAACTGCCGCTGGCTTCCTGCTCTTTGGAGCCTGTTCCCTGCCACCTGCAGCGCGCGTCCGCGCGCGCCGCCCCTAGGCTTCCACGAGTACCTTGCGCGCGGGGAAATCCAGGTCGAAGGGCTCGTCGAGCGCCGGGGCGTGGTAGGTGCTGATGATCGCGTAACGGTCGCGGCCGGCGGTGTTGGCCGTCGAGCCGTGCACGAGGCGGTCCGAGAAGATGATCGCGGTGCCCCGTTTGATCGCGCACGTCACCACGTCGCCGTCGCTCCAGGTTCCGCCGGCGATCTCGTACTCGAAGTCGCCGCTCGCGAGGGCCTTCTTCACCATGCGCCAGTCGCGGCGGTGACTTCCGGGCACCACGGTGAGCGTGCCGTTGTCGGCGGTCGCGTCGTCGAGCGGGATCCAGACCGAGAGCTTGGGTCGGGTGTTGAGCCAGTAGAAGAAGTCCACGTGCCACGGCGTCGCGAAGGTCTTGTCGGCCGACTTGTAGACGATCTTGTCGCTGAGAAACATCACCCCGTGCGGCATCACGGCGCGCAGCGCGGTGACAATGCGGGAATCCTCCGAGAGCGCGCGAAACACCGGGCTCGTCGCGGCCATGTGGAGGTGCACGCTGGCCTTCGGCCGGGCGAAGGAGTCCAGCACCCGCCGCGCCTCGGCCTTCAGGGTGTCGCATTCCTCGGCACTCAAGAGATCGGGCAGGATCACAAAACCGTCGCGCTCGTAGCGGGCCGCCAGTTGGGCCGGGGTGGGTTTCTTCATAGGTAAGGCATCGCCAGCGTAGCGGCTGGATCCGGTTTTGTCTTTAGCAGGGAAGGACGACTGTTTAGCAAAAACCGCCATGAAAGCCACCCCGGCCGTTGGCCCGTCGCCGATCGAGAGCATCCGCCTAGTCGAGCGCTTTGAGCGGCGGGAGCCTCGCTACGCGTTCACGGCCACTTCGCTGCCGGGACACCTGATTCACCTCGTCGTCGCCGGGGAGGTCGAACAGGTCAGCGGGGGACGGCGACAGCTCCTGCGGCCGGGCTCGGTCGTGTGGTACCACGAGGACGAATGGGTCGAGGGCCGGGTGCGGCGCGCGCCTTGGATCTACTATTCGGTCAACTTCGCTGCGCCGACGCTGGCGCCGCCGGACTTCGATCGCCGGTTGGTGCCGGCGACTCCCGGACTCGAGGCGACCTTTGCCGCTCTGCTCGAGGCGTGGCGCTCCACGCCGTCGGGAGAACGGGATTGGCGGTGCCAGTCCCACCTGCTCGCGCTGCTGGCGGCGGTGGCGCCGTCGCCGACGGAGCGGCGGGACGGCGGTCCCGGTGGCAAGCTGTGGTGGGACATCGAGGCCTGGGCGCGGCAGCGCATCGACCGTGCGCATTCGCTCGGCGAATTGTGCACGGTGTTCGGCCGCAGTCCCAACACCGTGGCCCGGGCGTGCCGCGACGCCGTCGGGATGGCGCCGATGAAGCGCTTGAAACAGATCCGGCTCAGCCTGGCCCGCGGGTTGGTGCGTCACTCCGAGCTCAACATGACCGAGATCGCGCGCCGGGTCGGCTACGCGCGGGTACACGAGTTTTCCCGGGACTTTCGTCGGGCGCATGGACTGCCGCCGACGGCGGACCGTTCCGGCACGCCGCCACCGCGCTGAGGAGAAGCGGGTTTCAGGACGACGCGATCATCGCGTCCGTCAGCACATGGAAACCGAACTCGTCCTCGTAACCCTCAACCGCATGTTCCACCGCGTACCACGAGGTCAGCAGGCCGGCCGCCGTGAAAGCCAGGTCGGCGCAGATCAGCTGGAGGAGAAGGTGGTAAAAGGGTGACATGTGATCTCTATCCTGTTCGTCACGTACCGCACAGGACTTGATAGTTCCGGGGGGAAACCGTCATCGGGGTTGTGCCATTTCAGCATGGATTACACCGGTTATCAGACCAGCGCCGCGCCAAGCATTGGCTATCAGCAAGATATGCGTAAGAATATTTACGTATTGCAGGTATCTTGCTGTTTATCAGGGCCTAAAAACGTCGGAACTCTTTGCTGCCCTGTCGGAGAGCTTTACAGCACGCCGACAGGCGACGGCGCTCACCGAGTGAGGCGGTAGATCAAGAGAGCGGCCCGCTTGATCAAATCCGGAGCAGGGGAGAGATCGCCGGACTCGTGGGCGGTGTGTTCGCCCTGACCGCCGAGCCCGAGGCCATCGAGTCCGGGCAGCGGCGGCGACACAAAGGCGATGTCGCCAGCGCCGCGGCCGCGCGGATCGAAGGCGGTGATGGCGCCCGTGCCGAGATCGCGGCTGACCTGGTCGAGCTGCGCGAGGAGCGCGTAGTTCTCGGGCCTCGGCGGCATGGCGGGATAGCCTTCGTTGAAGGTGAGCTCGGCGGAGGTGCGGGGCAGGTGGCGGGCGACGATCGCCTGCATGCGGGCCTGGGCGTCGGCAAGCTGCTCGGCGCTGATGAACCGCAGGTCGCCGACGACCTCGGTGCGTTGCGCGATGATGTTCGGCTTGCCGGAGGCGGTGCCGCCGTTGCCCGCGATCGCCGCGGGCGTGCCACCGACGATCAGCGCGGGATTGGCCGTGATGCCGTCCATGCGACGGAGCTCGTCGTGGAACTCGTGGAGGATCCGCGCGGCCTCGTAGACCGAGCCGCTGCCGTCGAGCGAGGAAAAGATGCCCGACGAATGGCCGGTCACACCCTGCGTCACCAGCTTCCAACTCACATGGCCGCGGCGAGCGACAGTGCCGGTGAGACCCACGGCCGACTCGAAGGCGAGCGCGACATCGCTGCGGGCCGCGGCCTCGCGGAGCGTCTGCCGCACCGTGCTGATCGGGCGGCCGGGCAGTTCCTCGTCACCGGTGAACACCACGATGAGCTGGGTGTCGTCGAGGCCCACCGTGGCGGCGAGCGCCTTCAGGGCGTGGAGCAACACCACGTCGCCACCCTTCATGTCGCCGACGCCGGCACCATTGGCCTGGTTGCCCTCGCGGCTCCAGTTGGCGCCGGGAAACACCGTGTCGAGATGCCCGATCAGCAGCACGCGCTTGCCGCGGTGGCCGCGGTGCTCCGCGATGAAATGACCAGCGCGGCCGGTCTCGGGCGGGAGCGGCACGAACCGGGCGTCGAGCCCGATCGCCGCGAACTTGGTGACGAAAAAGTCGCCCATCTCGCGCACGCCGGCGAGATGCTCGGTCGCGCTGTCGATGCGCACCGCCGCCTCGAGGTCGGTGGCAAACTCGTCCCGGTGGGCGTCGACGTAAGCCACGATCTTCTGCTCCTCGGCCGAGAGCCCGGCGACGGCGGACGGCACGAGGCAAAGAATCGAGAGCAGCGCACCGACGGCGCGGGAAGGGATCGGGGTCATGGCGCGATTGCGGCACAAACCGCCGCGGAGGTCGAGAATGCGGTAGGCGGTAAGCTGTAGGCGGTGAGCTTTAGGCTGTAGGCTTTAGGCTCTAGGCGGTAAGGCGTCAGCGACGAGCCCGGTGGCCACTCGTGGAGACAGAGAGATTGGCCGCAAGACGGCGCATGAGGTCGCCATGCGGTTCAAAACGTCTGGCCTAAAGCCTAGAGCTTACCGCCTATCGCCCAACTCCTACGCGCTCTGGAGGCTTGGGCGCTTCTCGGTTTCGAGCAGCGTGCGGCGGAGGTCCTGCAGGCGGACAGGCTTGGAGACAAACTGGTCCATGCCGGCGCCGAGGCATGCGTCGCGGTCGTTGTTCGACGCGCTGGCGGTCATGGCGACGATGCGGGGACGCTCGCCGGCGGGCCAGCGCTCGCAGATCACGCGGGCGGCGGTGATGCCGTCCATCTCGGGCATCTGCATGTCCATCAGCACGAGGTCGTAGGTGCGCTCGGCGACGGCCTCGACGGCGGCGCGGCCGTTGGCGACGAAGTCGGCGGAGTAGCCGAGTCGCTGGAGCATGAGCTTCGCGACGCGCTGGTTCACGGCGTTGTCCTCGGCGATGAGGATGGCCAGCGGGTGCGACTCGCCGAGATTCTCGCCAGCGGCGAGGTCGGAGGCGGCGGCGCGGGGGCCGCGGCGGCCGAGCAGCACCTCGGAGATGAGCGCGTGGAGGGCGGCGGGCTTGGCGGGCTTGCTGGCGCACGCGGCGATGCCCACGGCGGATGGCGCGGCGGACTGGCCGATGGACGTGAGAAGGATGAGCGGGAGTTGGGTGGCCGTGAAGCGGCTGCGGATTTCTTTGGCCAGCTGGATGCCGTCCATCTCGGGCATCTGGTAGTCGAGGATCGCGAGATCGAACCCGTCGGTGTGCCGCAGGCGGTCGAGCGCCTCCGAGCCGGAGGCGACGGCGGTGGGCCGGAGGCCCCAGGAGCCGAGCTGCAGGCAGAGAATGCGGCGGTTCGTCGGGTTGTCGTCGACGATGAGCACGCGGCGGTTGGTGATGTCGCCCGGGTTGCCGTCGACGGCTGGCGCGGGGAGCGCGGCGGGCGCGAGGCAGACCTCGAAGGCGAACGTGCTGCCGCAGCCCGCAACGCTCTCGACCCAGATGCGCCCGCCCATGAGCTCGACGAGCCGCTTGCAGATCGCGAGGCCGAGGCCGGTGCCGCCGTAGTGCTTGGTGGTGGAGGCGTCGACCTGGCTGAACGACTTGAACAGGCGGTCCATCCGGTCCGGCGGGATGCCGATGCCGGAGTCGCGCACCGCGATGGTGAGCTTGACGGTGCCGTCGGGCCGGTAGTCGGCGACGCCGACATTGAGGAAGACCTCGCCGTGGGCGGTGAACTTCACGGCGTTGCTCAGGAGGTTGACGATGACCTGGCGCAGGCGGGTGACGTCGCCGAGCAGCGACGGCGGGGCGTCGACGTCGATCCAGTAGAGCAGGTCGAGCTTCTTCTCCGCGGCGCGGGGCACCAGTACGTCGATGGACGACTCGATGCACTCGCGCAGGTCGAACGGCGCCTGCTCGAGCTCCAGGTGGCCGGACTCGATCTTGGAGTAGTCGAGGATGTCGTTGATGAGCCCGAGGAGGGCGTCGCCGGCGGTGCGGATCGTCTCGGCAAACTCGCGCGCGGAGCCGTCGACGGACTTCTCGAGCAGCAGTAGCCCGCTCATGCCGATGATGGCGTTCAGCGGCGTGCGGATCTCGTGGCTCATGTTCGCGAGGAACTCGGACTTGGCCTGGGTGGCGGCCGCGGCCTCCTTGGCGAGCTGCTCGGCGCGGGCGACCGCAGCCTGGAGCTTGGCATTGAGCTGCTCGGCCTCGTCGCGGGCACGGGCAACCTGGCGCTGGGCGCGGCGCTCCTCCGTGACATCCCACGTGACGCCGATGACGCGCTGGGCCTGACCGTTCGCGTCGCGGATGACGCGGCAGCGGGCCCGCAGCGTGCGCTCGACGTCGGGCGAGGGCTGGACGCGGAAGACCGTGTCGACGCCGTTGAGGCCGGTGAGGACCTGGCGGAACATGTCCTTGAGCGTGAGCCGGTCCTCCGGGTGCACGAAGCGCAGCCACGCGCTGCGGGTGCCGTTGTAGCTGGCGTCGAGGCCGTGCAGGCGGAGCATGCGCTCGTCCATGAGGACGCGCTGCTGCGCGACGTCGTAGTCCCAGATGCCGATCTGGCCGTGCTCGGCGGCGAGTTGGAGGCGCTCGGTGAGCGAGTGGAGGCGGCGCTCCTGCTCCTTGCGCTCGCGGTTGTCCTGGACCGAGGTACGCAGGCCGACGATGCGGCCGGCCGGGTCGCGGAGTAGGCGGTCGCTGAGCAGCGCGTCGAGGCGGCTGCCGTCCTTGCAGATGAAGCGGCGCTCGAAGAAATGGCCCGGGGGCAGGAGGCCGGCGAGCTTGCGGCGGACGGACTCGGCGGCCTCGAGGGGATGCTCGACGAAATCGGCCGCGTGGCGTCCGATCATCTCCTGCTCGGTGTAGCCGAGGAGGGCGAGCTCGGTGCGGTTGACCCGCACGATGCGGCCCTCGGCGTCGAGCTCATGGCAGCCGGACGGGGAGTTGTCGAACAGCTCGCGGAAACGGTACTCCTCGCGGGCGAGGGACTCCTCGTGCTCCTTCTGGCGGCTGAGGTCGGTGTGGGCGCAGTGATAGCCCGTGATCTGGCGGTTGGGCCCGTAGAAGGCGACGACGGTGCTCTGCAGCCAGTACAGCTTGCCGTCCTTCGCGCGGTCGCAGATCTCGCCGGACCAGCGGCCGGTGCGGGTGAGCGTCGCGTCGAGCTCGCGGCGGAACTCGGCGGAATGGACGCCCGAGTGGAGCAGCGAGTGGTGACGGCCGAGGAGCTCGCGGGCGGTGTAGCCGCTCCGGCGGCAGAACGCCTCGTTCACGTAGACGAAGTGGCCGGCGCGGTCGGTCTCGGAGACCAGCGCGTGCTCGTCGAGCAGCTGCTGCTGGTAGGCCGCGCGGGACAGCGTCGCGGTGAGCGGACGCTCAACCTCGCGGTGCCAGAGGAACCAGAGCGGCACGACGGCGAAGGCCGCGACGGCGAAGCAATGGAGCGCCAGGCGGGCGCCGGCGTCGGCCGGCCCGAAGTAGGCCAGCTCCACGCTCACCGCCGCTTCCACCAACAGCACGACCAGCATCGCGGCGGGCAGCAGGCGACGGGACGAGGGGAGGACGGCGGGCTGGGCCATGACTAAGCAGCTATCGGTTTCCCCGGCCGCGAGTTAAGGGCGATCGGTCCGGGGGGCCCTTTGCAGTGAGATTTTACAAAAGTCGGGGGCGATCGCGCCGATGAGGGAGTGCCCATGATCGCTGACGTCACCGTCTCCAGTCTCTGCAGCTTCACGCCCGAGGATATCATCCGGGACGTCAAGCACCTGCCGTCGGCCCCGAAGGTCCTGCCGCGCCTGAAACAGCTGCTGCAGGACGGGAACACCGCGATCCACGAAATCGTGGCGATGATCCGCCTGGATCCCGGCATTGCGGCGCGGGTGCTGCAGGTGGCGAACAGCGCCCTGTACAGCAAGGGCACGCGCTGCCTGACCGTCGAGGAAGCCGTCCAACGGGTTGGCTATGACGAAGTTTACGAGCTCGTCGCCTACGCGGTGGCCTCGCAGGTCCTGATCCGGCCGCTGGAGATCTACGGCGTGGAGGCGGACGCGATGTGGCTGAATGCCGTGGCGTGTGCGATGGCGGCGGAGACGCTGGCGAACCGCACGAAACTCGACCGCAACGTGGCCTACACGATCGGCCTGCTGCACGGCGTCGGCATGGTGGCGTTCAACGAGTGGTCGCTGTGTTATGCGCCCCGGCTGGTGCTCCGGTCGGCGGGCCTGCCGCGCGAGGCGACCGAGGCCGAGCGGGCGACGTTCGGATTTACCCAGGCCGAGGTGGGGTCCGCCCTCCTGCGCCATTGGAATTTTCCCACCGCCATGTCCGAGCCCGTCCGCTGGCAGTACGCGCCGCGCGCGTCCGCCGGCCACGTGCAGATGGCGAGCCTGCTGCTCGCGGCGAAGTGGCTGCGCTCGTCGGTCTGCGTGCCGGCGAAACTCTGCCCGCCGCTGCCGGATCCGGCGCAGCTCCAGCCGATCGGCCTGAGTGGCCGCGCGCTCGTCGAGATGCTGCCCGAGGTGGAACTGCGCCTGGCGGAGGTCAGCTCGATGCTCGACCTCGGCGACGAGGCGGCGGCGCGCCCGGCCCGCGGCGTGTGCCACCTTTTCCCGCGCCAGGATTGGCCGGCCCGCGGCTAGACGCCGCGAAACTTGGGCGCGGCGAAACCGCGGAAGCTGGGAGCTGGGAGCTCGGAGCTGGGAGATGGAAGATGGAAATCCGGCGTGCAGCCGGACCGAGCCTGGAGGTATTCGATCTCCGAACTGCGATCTCCGATCTTCGCGGCGGCCGCTCCGGCCGCCGCCTTACTGGCAGCGCGCGTAGATTTTCTGGAGCATGGCCGACGCCGGCGCCGCGGGAGCGGCGGCGGGCGTGGACTTCGCGAGGCTGCAGCGCAGCAGCAGCTGCTCGTTCTCCTGGTCCAGCTGGAGCACCTGCAGGATGCGGGCCCGGGTCTTTTCCAGCAGCGGCTGAAGCGAGGCGTCGCGGGCCGAGGCCGCGGGCAGCGCCCGCAGCGACTCAAGCGACGCGTCCAGCTGGCCGAGCAGCGCGCGCTTGCGCGCCAGCAGCGACTCGTCCGGCACGCGCTGGTGCTGCCGCAGGAAGCGGTTCTCATCGAGCACGCACTGGTGGATCTCGTCACACAGCTGCTGGTGACGCTGGAGAATTTCAGACTGGTTCATAGGGCGGACTGGGCCGGCTTGGCGGGAGGGGGTGGCGTGGGCATGCGGCCGGTCGTGGTCTCGAAGATGCCCGTCATCTGGCGATGAATCGAGTCATTCCAGTCGAGCTGGGAAAGTCGCCAGGCCGCCAGGCGGCCGAGCTCGGCGAGCTCGGGCGTGGCGTCCTTGCTGGTGGCGTCGATGACGCTCTGGTACGCGGCCCGCGCCTCGGCGACGCCGCCCAGGCGCTCGCGGCAGAGCGCGATCTGGTAGAGGACGGGCAGGCGCCAGGCCGGCTCGTCCGAGAGGTCGGCGAGGCCGGCGTAGATCGCGCGGGCGTTCAGCAGGTCGCCGTGCTCGAAGAAATCGTTGGCCAGCTGGTTGCCGGTGCGGCGTTGCCAGTAGCCCCAGACGCGGGCGTCGGCGCCCATGTGCGACTTCTCGGTGCGCAGGAGCTCGAGGGTGGCGGCCAGCGCCTCCTGCGTCCGGCCCATCGCGCGGAGATTGGTGGCGAGCAGGTAGCGCGCCTCCGGCACGTTTGAATCGTCGGGATACTGCTCCAGGTAGCTGCGGAGGCTGAGGACGGAACTCTCGAGATCGCCGCCGAGGCTCTGGGAGTACGCGGCCTTGAACGCGGCGCGGGCCCGGTCGGCCGGGGCGAGGTCGAGGAGGCGGAGCCGGGTGAAGAACTTGCCGGCCTCGGCGAACTCGCCCGCCTGGAAGTGGGTCTCCGCGATCTCGAACTGCGCGGTCTTGGCCAGCTGCTGGTAGTGCTCGAAGCCCTCGGTCGGGAGCTTGAGCGTCGAGTTGATCACGCTGTAGAAGCGCATGATCGCGAGCCGGTACGAGCCCATCGAGCGGAGGGTCCGCCCGAGCTCAAGCAGCGCGTCCGGCGAGCGCTCGTCGCCGGGGAACTCCTTGAGGAACTTCTCGTAGATCGCCGCGGCCTTCGTGAAAGCGCACTGCCGGCGGTGCATGCGCGCGAGCCCGAGCAGCGCGGTCTTCGTGTCGGCCGACGTTGCCCGGCGGTCGTTGAGCGCCTGCCGGTACGCGATCTCGGCGGAGTCGTAGTCGGCCCGCTCGGTCAGCGACGCGCCGAGCTTCAGCAGCCCCTGGACCTCGTCGGCCGACTGGGCGGCGGGTGCCGCGGGTTTCGGAGCGGGGGCAGCATGGCCCTCGGCCTCCGCCCGCGCCGTCCCCGCGAGGAGGAGCAGCGCGAGCAGGCTGGGTCCGAAGTGGCGAAGCGAACAGCGGAGCACGGTCATTTCTGGGTCTGGGTGTAGGTGGCGGAGCTCGGCGGCAGGGCGGGCGGGGTCGGGACGCTGCGCGGCACGGGCATGACCAGGGTCACGTCACCCGGCTGCGTGGCCGAGCCGGGCACCTGGAAGAACGGGAGGAAATCCTCCGGCCGGACCTGCGGACGAACTTCATCGGGCAGGATGGCCGAGGGGGCGGACTTCTCCGGCTCGGGCGCCGGGTTGACGGCGGGGGACGATTCGGAGGTCGCCTTGACGGCCGGCGGCACGGAGTCGGTGGTGCGGATCGCGGCCGAATGCGCGGCGGCGGCATTCGCCTGGGCCACGGAGGTCTCGGTCACGGTCAGCGTGGGTTGCGGTGGTCCGCCGGCCGGAGGCCGGGAGGACAGGTCGGGCGGGGGGGACGCCTCGGCAAAGCGCAGGGCAGGAGCTCCCAGGGCCGGCAGGTAAACGGCGGGACCGGCGCCGGCCGGCCCATGGGGCACGCCGGTCCCGGACCGCGGCTGTACGGCGGCGGAGAGATGCTCGGTCGCGAGGACGGGAAGTAGCAACGCCAAGCACTGCAATGCTCGGTGCACGCTCTTCGGTCCGCGCTGGTGTTCGCGGTGATTCATTTCGTCTCTGACATTCCATGTTAATGGATGGTCATGATTTGCCCGTTCCCAATATCGGTCGGGCCGGCCGCTTCTGTAGGGGAAAGCGCTCACGTCCCGTCGGGGGACGTCGGGCGCCGGTCAGGCGCTGGAGCCGGGGGCCGGGGCCTCGAGCACGGCGCGCAGCCGCCGACCCAACTCGTCGAGGGTGTACGGTTTCTGCAGGAAGTCGCGGTGGCCGAGGTGCTGAAAGTCCGCCCGGGTCTCGGGGGTGATGTGGCCGCTGATGACCAGGACCCGGGCCTTGGGCCGGCAGAGCCGGATGGCCTTCATCACCTGCAGGCCGGGCACCCCGGGCAGATTGAGGTCGAGGAGGACGACGTCGAAGTGGCGCTGGGCGTCGGCCAGGACCTCGATGGCCTCGGAGCCGGACGCGGCGGTGGTGACTTGGTAACCCTTGTGCTGGAAGGTCCGGGCGAGCAGATCGCGCAGGGACTCCTCGTCGTCGACGATGAGCAGCGACTCGCGGCCGCCGGGAAAATCGACGCTGGCCAGGGCGGTCGGCGCGGTGGCGTGGCTGACGGCGAGCGGCAGGTAGATGCTGAAGGTGCTGCCGACGCCCTGGACGCTGTCGACCTCGATGACGCCCTGGTGGTTCTCGACGATGCCGTAGACCACGGCGAGGCCGAGGCCGGTGCCGGCGTTGCCCTGCTTGGTGGTGAAGAACGGCTCGAAGATGCGGGCGCGGACCTCGGGGCTCATGCCCGTGCCCGTGTCGCCGACCTTGAGGCAGGCGTAGCTGCGGCCCGGCACCATGTTGCGACCGCGGGACTCGCCGGCGTGGATGGAGGTGGCCAGCGTGATCGTGCCGCCCGCCGGCATGGCGTCGCGAGCATTGACGCAGAGATTGAGGATGAGCTGCTGCAGCTGGTTCTGGTCGGCGAGCAGCGGGGGCAGCGATGACGGCAGCTCGAGGCTGAAGGTGATCGTCCGCGGGAAGGTCTCCTCGAGCAGCTTGACGAGGTCGCGCACCAGCTGGTTCAGGTCGACGGCGGCGAACCGCACCTCGGTCTTGCGGCTGAACGTGAGGATCTGGCGCACGAGGCCGCCGGCGCGGTGGGCGGCGGAGCGGATCTGGCGCAGCGACTTCTGGAGGATCGCCGGGTCCGAGTTCGGCTGGAGGCAGAACTCGGCGTAGCCGTTGATGATCGCGAGCAGGTTGTTGAAGTCGTGGGCGATGCCGCCGGCCAGCGTGCCGAGACTCTCCATCTTGTGCGCCTGGCGGAGGTCCTGCTCGAGCTTCTTGCGCTCGGTGATGTCCTCGCGGAGGCAGAGGTAGTTGGTGACCTCGCCGGTCGGGCTCCGGAGGCACGAGACCTTCACGGATTCCCATACGGTCGAGCCGTCGCCGCGGCGGGTCGACAGCTCGCCGAGCCACTCGCCGGACTGGCGCAGCGCCTGCCAGAACCGGTCGTACGACTCCTGGTCCGGGTGGCCCTCGCGCAGCACGTCGAGGTTGTGCTCGAGCAGGTCTTCGAGCGTGCGGCCGCTAACGGCCGTGAATTTCGGATTCACGTACTGGGCGCGGCCGTCGAGGTCCGTGATCACGATCGCGACGGGCGACTGCTCGACCGCGCTCGAGAGGCGGTGGAACTGCTCCTCGGCGAGGCGCTGCCGGGTGATGTCGCGGCCGGTGGCGCGGATCGCGCGGATCTCGCCCCGGGCGTCGCAGATCGCGGCCTCCTCCCAGGCGAACCAGCGCACGCCGCGCGGCGTGACCCAGCGGTGTTCGCCGGCGGCGCGGTAGGGCGGGTGACTCAGCTCGGCGAGGGTGCCGGGCAGCGCCGCGGCGTCGTCGGGATGCAGGAACTCCATGACCGCGGTGCCGGGCAGCGTGTCCGGGGCGCGGCCAAATTTGCGCGCGAACGCGAGGTTCGCCGTGATGATGCGGCCGGCGAGGTCACGGCAGTACACGGGCTCGGCACTGGTTTCCCAGGGGCCCAGCCAGGCGTCGGCCGTCGCGGCCGGGGCGGCGCCGACCGCGAAATCGCTCGTGGTCACGGACATTTTGATTCCCATCGGCGCAGGCGCCCGGAGACTTGAGCGGGAACGGCTGGCGCTCACGTGGGGAGGCCCGCGGCTTGGGGCCCGCGCATGGCGGGCAGTTGATCGCGCGCGGCCGGGAGCGTCCCGGCGCGAGGCGGCGGGAGCGAGGGGCCGGTCGGGCCGGCGGGGCGCGGTGGGTGCATGGGCGTGAACCGGGTACTCCGGTGCCGGCTCTATCGGCCGCGGCCCCCGGGAGTTGAGCGCGACGCCCTCAGAGAAGTCCTTGGAGCGTGGTGGGCAGGCGCAGGAGCGAGTTGGCGACCGAGGCGCGCGCGAGCATGCTCTCGGGACCGTCGGCGCCGTAGAGGATCTTCCAGCCGTCGAGCTCGAGCCAGGCGTCAGCCTCGATGGGCTGGATCTGCTCGAAGCCGCCGCTGATGCCGCTGTGGCGCACCAGGTAGTCGGCCACCTGCACGCCGGCCGCGAACAGGCGGTGGCGTGGGGCGTGGTCGGGGTCGTGGTGGTAGCGGACCGCGACGGTGATCTCCTCGGCGAGCTGGTGGCGGTCGAGGTAGTACGCGCCGATCTGGCCGTGGTCCCAGCCGATCAGCTCGCGCTCCTGCCGGCAGACGTCGACCGGGTCGGCCGCGGGCGTGGCCATGAGCGTGGCGAGTTCCTGCGGGAACGCGTAGGCCATGATGACCTTGCCCACGTTGTGGAGCAGGCCGACGAGGTAGTCGGTGTCGTCGTCGATGAGCAGCGCGGTCGACGCGAGGATCTCGCGGGTGAGAATGGCGGTGCCGATGCTGTGGGTCCACAGCTCCTTCCACGGCAGGGAGACGGCGGCGGAGGTCTGGAACTGCTCGAGCTCCTCAAGCACGGGTGTCGCGACCGAGAGCTCGCGGATCTGGCGCAGGCCGAGGAAGAACACGGCCTCCTCGATGTTGTTCACCCGGGCCGAGAGGCCGAAGTAGACGGAGTTCACCATGCGCAGCAGCCGCGCGGACAGCGACGGGTCGCGCCGGATGATCTCGGCGATCTGCGAGTTGAGGCTGCCCTCCGAGCGGACAAGCTCGCTCAGCGCACGATTGATGCTCTGGAGCGACGCGAGTTTCGGGCACGCCTCGATCCGGCGCCGGATTTCGGCGTCGGTATAGGGCGCGACTGCGGGTGGTGACGGAGGTGAAGCGACAGGCATGAGAAGGACGGCCGGCGACATGGGTCAGGAGGCCGGACCGGACGACTACCTAATCGGTCGGGGACGGGTACGCTTGAGCACGATTCCACTCAAGCCGGGGGAGGGGCGCGCCGTATCTGGAAGTACCGTCCGCCACGTGCAGTCCAGCCACCTCCAGCGCCTTTTGTCGGAGGCCGTCCGCCATCTCCAGGCGGGTCGCCTCGACGCGGCTGCGCGCCTGTGCGCGCAGGCCCGGCAGGGCGCCGGACGCGACGGGCAGGTGCTCGCGCTCTCCGGCCTCGTTGCCATCCAGCAGGCCCGCTGGGCCGAGG
>DAOQKI010000016.1:0-46939 GCA_035334485.1 Opitutaceae bacterium | reverse complement strand
TCATCCAGAGCACCGCGGCATCAGCTACCAGCAGGTCTATGAGCTGGGCGGCGCGTTCGAGCGGATGATCGACCACCCGAACTACATCAACTACGTGCTCCGCTTCGTCGGCGGCCACGACTGCTTCGACTATCACCACGGCCCGCTCTTCATCGACGAGAACTTCTTCAGCATCCGCGGCCCGGGCGAGGCGATCCCGCTGCACGCGGGCGGTCACGACATCTGTAAGCGCATGGCCTTCCGTTATCACAACGGCCGGTTCCAGTGCGCGCAGATCAATGTGCTCATCGCCTTCACCGACATCGGCCCGGGCGACGGGGCGACGATGGTCATCCCGGGGTCGCACAAGTCGAACATGATCCATCCGGAGTTCCTCAAGCCGAAGCCCGTGAATCCATGGGGCGAGGGCGGCGGCGGTTCGGTCGATGGCGTCGCGGGCGCGCAGGAGGTCCACATGAAGGCCGGCGACGCGATCGTGTTCGTCGACGCGACCTGCCACGGCTCCGCGAAGCGCGTGAATCCTGGCGAGCGCCGCATCAGCGTGTACCGCTACGGCTCATCGTGGAACCGCACCCGCTGGGGCTACCACGCCTCGCCGGAGTTGCTGGCCCGGGCGACGCCCTTCGCGCGAAAACTCGTCCACCCCCAGGAGTACGTCCGTCCCCCGGGCACCGCGGCGCGGTGGTGAGTTTTTTTGCCACGAAGGTCACGAAGGGCACGAAGCCCGAGCCTTGGTCTTCGCGAGCCTAGCGGTCTTCGCGGTTAACCAGGATTGGAATCAATCCATTTTAACCGCCAAGGACGCCAAGATCGCGAAGCAGGATGGCTCAGGCTTCGTGTCCTTCGTGGTTAATCCACGCCCATCGCCGAGCATAGCCGATCGAGGAGTTCGAGGAGGCGTTCGCGGAGGGGTTCGCCGCGCTGGGTGAAGGCCCGCTGCAGCGACTCGTACTCAGTGCGACCGGCGACGGTCTCGACCGGCACCGGGACAAATCCCAACTGGCGGAGATCGTAGGGACTGGCGCGCATGTCCACCTCGCGGATGTCCCGGGCCAGCTCGAAGCAGTCGGCAACCAGGTCGCTCGGCGCGAACGGCGCGAGTTTGAAGGCCCACTTGTAGAGATCCATGTTCGCGTGCAGGCAGCCGCGCTGCTCGAGCAGCGGCACGGTCGCCCGCTCCGGCTGGAAGCGGTTGAGGGGCCGGGCCGGCGCGGTGAAGAACCGGAACGCGTCGAAGTGCGTGCAGCAGATCGACTGGCTTTCGACGATGCGCACGATATCCTCCGGGGAAAACCGCAACGGCCAGCGGTTGTGCCGCAGCTCCGCGGGTGTCTGCCGGTAGACCATCGCCCACTCATGCAGGCCGTAGCAGGCGAAGAACGGCGGGCGCTCGCGCATGGCCCGCAGCAGGTCGCGCATCCACCGCAGACTCTCCCGGCGTCCCGCGGGGAACGCCGCCGGCTCGATCTTCACGCCGTCGGGGTCGGCGACATAGCCCGGCCACCGCAGGTAGTCGTTGGCGCCCGGCCCGCCCAGCACCACGTCCGGACCCGGGTGCCAGCGCCGCATCCACGACGGACGGAAGGCGTAGTAGTCGAAGAGGAAGTCGTAGACCGGATGACGCTCACCCCGCGACGCCCGGGCCTGGTGCGGCACCAGCCAGCGGTCCACGCGCGCAACATGCGCCGCGCGACGGGCCTGCCAGTCCGGCTCTGACAGCAGCGTGACCGGCCGGGTCGGAGTCATGGGGCGGTCCCCGCGGTGCTCAGGCGTAACTGTCCACCAGCGACTGGTGGCGCAGGCGGCGCGTGAGCTCCGCTTTGGTCGCCGGGTGGGCCAGCGTGACCAGCACCTCCTTCTTCTCGCCCGGGTAGAGCTCGAAGAAATTGTCGCTGGAGCGATGGTCGAGGCCGGCGAGGTCGAACGCGAAGCGGTGCTGGAAGACCGCGGAGCGGAACGTCAGCAGCGCGGTGTAGGAATCAAGGACCCGCACCCCGACCTCGGTCTTCCCCGTGGGGAGCGAAAGGAAGCGGGGCGGCGTGAGGAAGACGGTCTCCTCGCTGACGCGCTCGCCGTCGACCTCGAGGGCGATGCGCACGTAGAGCCGGTCCCGGCCGTGGGCCGCGAGCAGGTCGGCAAGGTCGAGTGTCCGCTGCTTCACGCCGCGTCCGTAGCGAAGGGCGACGTCCTTGCGGCCGCTCAGGAGCACGCGGCCGTCGAGATGGAACACGTCCCACAGCAGGCGTCCGCGCGCCGGCGCGGGTCCGTCGTAGACCGTGTAGAGATGAACCTCGCGGACGCTCGAGCGGCGGTAGTTCCCGATGGTGGTGGACTCCACGCCCGGGACGTGGGCCGACACGAGCGCCGGCGCGAAGAAGCGCCGCGCCACATGGTGCAGCGCCTTCCAGCGGCCGGTGTGCTCGATCGAACTCCAGGACGCGACCGGCCAGCAGTCGTTGAGCTGCCAGTAGAGCGCGCCCATGCAGCACGGGCTGATCCGGCGGTAGTGCTCGACGCCCGTCTGCATGCAGAGCGCCTGGTTGAGCTGCGACAGGTAGATCAGCGCTTCTTGGTTCTTGGGGAAGCGGTAGACGCGCGAGACGTAGTCGAGGATGATCTGGTTGCCGGCCGCGTTCTTCTGGTGGTTTTCCATCACGGCTCCGAACACGTTGCCGTCATCCGCCGGGCAGAAGGTCGCCTGCGTCGCCGGCGAGCTGTAGCTCTGCATGCCGAACTCCGAGACGAAGCGGAAGCGCCACTTCTCGTAGTCCTTCACCGGATGGCGCGCGTGCCAGACGTCCCAGAAGTGCGTGTCGCCGGACTTCTCGCCGAGGGCCTTCACCGTGTAGTCGTTGCTCCGGCCCTCGCCGCGGTAGGGAGAGGTCGGCCAGTAGGGTGTCACCCCGTCGAGCCGGGACACGACCGCCGGGAGCACCCGGTGGAAGACGGCGTCATAGTTGCGCCGGAGCCGCGGGGTCTTCTCCAGCGCCTCCCAGTTCAGGGTCTCGATCTCGTTGTTGCCGCACCACAGTGCGAGGCAGGCGCGGTGGCGGATCCGCGCCACTTGCGCCTCGGCCTCCGCCCGGACGCTCGCGAGGAACGCGGCGTCACCGGGATACAGCGTGCAGGCAAACATGAAGTCGTGCCACACCAGCAGGCCCAGCTCGTCGCACAGGTCGAAGAACGCCTCGTCCTCGTAGATGCCGCCGCCCCAGATCCGGAGCATGTTCATGTTGGCCTGCACCGCGGACTGGAGGTCCCGCGCGTAGTCGCCGCGCCCGAGGCCGGCGACGAAGCTGTGGGCCGGGATCCAGTTCGCTCCCTTGGCGAAGACCGGGCGACCGTTGACGACAAACTGGAACGACTCGCCCCAGCGGTCCTTCGACCGGTCCAGCACGATCGTGCGCAGGCCGATCCGCTTGGTCACCTCACCCAGCTCGCGGCCGTCCGCGTCGCAGGCCCGCACGCGGACCGTGTACAACGGCTGCGCCCCGTGGCCGTTCGGCCACCAGAGGCGCGGCTGCGGCACGTCGAGCCGCAGCTGGCGGCCGGAGCCGGAGGCGATCGCGACAATCTCGTCGCCCAGCGCCAGCGTCACGTAACACGTGACACCGGCGGCGGGCCGCGCGAACTCGGGGGCGACGGCGATCGCGACCCGGCCGTCGGCGTGGTGAGTCTGGGTGAGGCGGACGTTGTCGAGCCGGTTGCCGTCCCACGCCTCGAGGCGCACGTCGCGCCAGACGCCCGCGGTCACAAACCGCGGACCCCAGTCCCAACCGAACTGGCACTGCTGCTTGCGCAGCACCGAACAGCGACCGACCGAGTCGTTGAACTCGCGCGGCTGGTGCTCGGACCGCGTGTGCTTCACCGCCTTCCCGGCGCTGGCGAAGAACACGCGGAGCTCGTTCGCGCCCGGCCGCAGCCAGCGGCGCACCGCCAGCCGCTGCGGCACGAACATGTTGTCGGAGGACGCGATCCGGCGCCCGTTGAGGAAGACTGTCGCCAGCGTGTCGAGACCGTCGAACACCAGGTCGATCTCGCCGGAATTCCGCAGCGCTGCCGGCAGGCGGAAGGTTGTGCGGTATTCCCAGTCGTGCTGCTCGATCCACTGGAGCCCGAGCTCGTTGGTGCCGTGGAACGGGTCCGGGATGAGCCCGTGGCGGAGAAGGTCGCGGTGGACGCAGCCGGGGACGGTGGCGGAGCGCCAGCGCGACGCCTGGGTGGCGTCCCGGAATTGCCAGGGCAGGGCGGAGAGACGGACGATGTTCACGGAAAAAGGACGGCCGGCCTCAGAGCCGGGCCAGCATCCGGCGCACGCCCTCGATCGGGGCCTCGGTGACGGCGCGGAGCGCAAATGGGGCGCGCGGCTGGAGGGCGGACCGGACGACCGGGTGGTTCAGGATCGGCCCGCTCAGGCCGGCGGTGAGTGTCGCGTGCTCCTCGGCCGGAAAGAGTTTCGCGGCCAGCCGCAGGGCTTGGTCGAGCAGCTCGCCCGTGCAGGCGACCGCGAGGTCGCGCGCCGCGGCATCGCCGGCGCCGGCCAGCGCCAGCACGGTGGGAGCGAAGGCGGCGATCTGCCGGTTGGGATCGGCGTGCTGGTAGAAGGAGCGCGTGATGACCCCGGCGTCGGTTTCCTGCGTCAGGCCCGAGTGCGCGCGCACCGCCGGGCCGAGCCCGGACGGCGGCAGCCAGCCCTGGATCTCCATCAGGCCGCGCGCGATGCCGCGGCGGCCAAGGTCGTAGCCGCTGCCCGGGTCGCCGAAGCGCCAGCCCAGGCCGCCGGAGTAGTGGGTGCTGCCGTCCGGCGCGCGGGCCGTGACGAACGAGCCGGTGCCGGCGTGCAGCACGAGGCCGGGCCGGCCCTCGGTGGCGAGCTCGAGCACGGGAAATGAGTCGTCCATCGTAGCCACCTGTCCGAAGCCGGTGAGCCGTTTCGCCAGGTCGCGCCAGAAGTCGCGGTGCCCGGCCATGCTCATCAGCGTGTGGCTGATGAGCGGGGGCAGCGGGGCCGAACTGTCGCCGCGGACGCCGGCCCGGAGGCCGGCCTGCGCGCGCAGCTGGTTCAGGGCACCCTGCAGCAGCTCCGCCGCGCGCTCGAGGCCGACGAGACTCGGGTTGCACCCGGCGCCGGTGTAGCTGGCGAGGACCGTGCCCGCGCCGTCGGTGAGGATGCACTCGGTCTTCGTGCCCCCGCCGTCGACGCCGATCTTGTAGCTCATGTCCGGGAAACCCGCCGGTCAGGTCAGCTGGCGGCTCAGCCGGTGACGGTATTTCTGGCCCAGCTCGCGGTTGCGCTCGATGGAGCCGGGCAGGTTCTGGCTCACGAGCACGGGCAGCGGGTGCCCGTTCGCCTGCAGCCATCCGGTGACCTCGAGCATCAGGAGATTGAGGAGCAGCGCGCTGGTCAGGGTGGAAGTCGGGCCCGCGCGCAGGCCGGGGCCGACGTCGACGATCGCGTCGCCCGGGACGCCGCCGTTGTCGAGGACGTAGTCCGCGACGGCGTGGAGGTTCTTCCCGCCCGGGTGCACGGTGGCGTAGGTGCTGGACATCGCGACGCTGGTGACGCCGACGATGTTGAGGCCCTTCTTTTTCGCGTAGAGCGCCACCTCGAGCGGCGAGCTGTTCTTCCCGGAGTTCGAGATCACGATCATGGTCTCGCCGGGCAGGAGCTGGTACTGGCGGTCGTAGCGCTCGGCGAGGGTGGTGCCGTAGCCGACGAGGTTCTCGATGAAGCCGCCGGTGGGATCGATGATGCCGTTGACGCAGACCAGGCCGCCGGCGCGGCCGATGATCTCGCGGGCGATCACGTCGCTGTGGCCGCTGCCAAAGGTGTGGACGACCCCGCCCTGGGCGATGGACTGGCCGATGACCGGCGCAAGACGCGCGAGCGTGTCGGCGTTTTTCTGGCGCACGGACTCGAGGAGACCCAGGGCGCGGGTGAAGAAGGTGTCGGCGAGGGAACTCATGGCAGTAAGCAGGAGAGAAAAGCTTTCCCCCCGCCGAAGTCGCGGCAAAAGTGCGGGATCCCTTCCACCCATGCGCCTTCCGACCCCTGCCTTGCTGCTGCTGCTTTCGGTTTCGGCCCTGCGGGCCGAGCGCCTGCCGGTCGAGACCTTTGCCCAGCCGGCCGTGTTCAATGAGATGACCCTGAGCCGCGACGGGAAGTTCGTCGCCTACATCGCGGAATACGAAAGCGCCGACCGGGTGTTCATCCGGAGCGTCGAGAAGGACGGCCCGGTCACCGGCGTCGACGTGCCCCAGCTCGGCGTCAATCTCTTCGGCCGCATCGGCAACATCACCTGGGTGTCGTCGAAGCGGCTGCTGGTCGGGGCCAACAGCGGCTACGTCGCGATCGACCGCGACGGCAAGGACTATGCCTACCTGACCGGCTATGCGCGCACCTACCGCCTCGACCGCCAGGACAACGAGCAGCTGCGCGTGGGCGGGATGCTCCACAACTTTGTCGACCGGGACAGCGATCGCGTGCTGATGGCGGAGTATGATCCGGATCTCGGCACGCTGCGGACCGGCACGGTCACCTCGCACCGGCCCAACGTGATCAGCCTGGACGTCCGGCGGGGCACGTTTTTCCGCGAGTTGGAAAACCCGGGCGACGTGATTGGCTGGCTGGCCGACCAGGCGGGCGTGATCCGGGTGGGCGCCCGGTTTCGGAACGGTCAGGCCTCGGTCATCTACCGCGAGAGCGAGAAGGCGGAGTGGGAGGCCCTGCCCGGCCTGTCCGGCGACGCGCGAACCCTCTCGGTGCTGGGCTTCAACGACGCAGGCACGATCCTGTACGTGTCCAAGATCGCGGCGAACGGTCGCTCCGCGCTCTACACCTACGACTTGGCGCAGCGCCGCCTGGGCGAACTGCTGCTCAGCCACGACATCTACGACATCGACCCGAGGAATGGCGCGCGGCTCGTCAAGTCAGCGTCCGGCCGACTGCTCGGGGTCCGCTACGAGACGGACCTCCCCCGGGTCCTCTGGCTCGATCCGACCTTCGCCGCGATCCAGCACCAGCTCGACCAGGCCCTGCCCAACGCGATCAACACAATCACCAGCATCACCACTGACGAACAGGTGATGCTGGTCATTTCCCACTCCGCCCGCAATCCGGGCACCTATTACCTGTTCGACCGGGCCAAGGGCACCTTGGGCAAGTTCGTGGACGCCCGGCCGTGGGTTAAGCCGGAGCAGATGGCGGAGATGCTTCCGCTGAAGCTGACGTCACGCGATGGGCTCAAGCTGTACGGCTACCTGACGGTGCCGCTCGGCCGTCAGATGAAGAACCTCCCGGTGGTCGTGCTCCCGCATGGAGGCCCGTGGGTCCGCGACAGCTATGGCTTTGATCCGGAGGTGCAGCTGCTCGCGAACCGCGGCTACGCCGTGCTGCAGGTCAACTACCGGGGCTCGGTCGGCTACGGCCGGGAATTCTACGAGCGGGGATTCAAGCAGGTCGGCACCAAGATCCAGGACGACATCGAGGACGCGACCCGCTGGCTGGTGAAGCAGGGAATCGCGGACCCGAAGCGCATCGCCATCATGGGATCCAGCTTCGGCGGGTACTCGGTGCTGATGGGACTGATCCGTTCCCCCGATCTTTTCCGGTGCGGCATCTGCATCGCCGGCGTCACCGATTGGGAACGGGTGGTGCAATATTCGACGGACATGAATCCCGACGCCCAAGCGTTTCAGTCCAGCATGGTGGGCGACCCGGTGGCCGACCGGGACGCGCTTCGCGCTGTCTCGCCCGTGTACCACGCGGACCAGATCAAGTCCCCGCTCCTGATCGTGCACAGCCACGACGACCCGACGGTGCCGTTCGAGCAGACCCGCGAACTGACCGCCGCTCTGGACAAGGCCGGCCGGCCCTACGAGCTGGTCGCGAAATACAACGAGCCGCACGGCTTCTTCAATTACAAGAACCGCATCGAGCTCTACAAACGCATCGACAAGTTCCTGGCCGAGCACATGCCGGCGGACTAGGCCGGCCCGCGAGGGTGGTTTCGGTCTAGGTTGACGCCACGGAGAGCACAGAGCCGATCCGGAGGACACGGAGCCAGTCAGCTGGACTTGAACACCGACCTAAGAGGGGGGCCATGCTCGGTGGCCTCGGTGAAGCCTCCGTGACCTCAGTGTCGCCCGCAGCTCAACCGGAGTCGAAAACGCTATTGCCGGTCGCGTCCTAGGCTTCCCAACGGCCGTAGATGCCGCAGGGGAGGACCTTGCCGTCGCGCTGGATCGGCAGGCCCACCTCGCCCGCGGTAATCAGGCCGCCGCGGCTGCCCAGCAACTCGACGAGGAGATTGGCGACGACGGTCGGCGAAAGGCGGGCGGTGTAGGCGTTGATCAGGAAGAAAACCGGCTGGTCGCTCAGCAGCGCGCGACACTCGGTGAGCAGGTCCCACAGGTGATCCTCGAGCCGCCACAGCTCGCCGCCGCTGCCGCGACCGTAGGTCGGGGGATCCATGATGATCGCGTCGTAGCGTCGCCCGCGCTTGAGCTCGCGGCGGGCGAATTTCAGGCAGTCGTCGGTGATGTAGCGGATCGGGGCCTCGGCGAGACCGCTGAGCGTGGCGTTCTCGCGGCACCACTTGACCATGCCCTCGGCGGCGTCGACGTGGCAGACGCTCGCGCCGGCGGCGGCGGCCGCGACCGTGGCGGCTCCGGTGTAGCCGAAGAGATTCAGCACTGAGACCTCACGACCGGCGGCCTTGGCCGCCCGGATCTTGGACCCGAACCATTCCCAGTTCACCGCCTGCTCCGGAAACAGGCCGGTGTGCTTGAAGGAGGTGGGGCGGATTTTGAAGGTCAGGGCGCCGTACCCGATCGTCCAGTGCTCCGGCAGCTGCCGGCGAAACTCCCAGCGTCCACCGCCCTGGTCGCTGCGGTGATAGTAGCCATCCCAGCCTTCCCATTTCGGCGGCACTGTCTGACCCGGCTCGCAGCGGCGGGGCCAGATGATCTGCGGGTCGGGCCGCACCAGATTGTAGGGACCCCACCGCTCCTGTTTCATGCCGTCGCCGCAATCGAGCAGTTGGTAATCACGCCAGCGGTCGGCGACGATAAGGGTGGGGCGTTGGGCGGAATCGGCCATGGATGCTGGTCACGCGAAACAACGGTGCGGGCGCCGGCTTGTCGAGCCGCGGGTGTCCCGGGGACGATCAGGGGGTTTCACCCAGCAAGATTGACATTCTTTGGCAAAAATTGGTTTTTGGGGAGCTTTTCCCATCATGAACACGCGCAAACTCATCCCGACAGTTCTGGCGATTCTCGGCGTTGCGACCATGGCCACCGTGGCCTCAGCCGACATCGTCGAGACCAAGAATGGCGCCCGCATCGTGGGCAAGGTTACCAAGATCGATGGCGGCAAGGTCTACGTCACGACCGACTATGCCGGTGATCTCACCATCAAGCAGAGCGAGGTGACCGGGATGACGACGGACGCGCCGGTGGTGGTGCGGCTGGCGACCGGCACGACGCTGCAGGGCACGGTTTCGGCGGACAACGGTGCGATCAAGATCACGGGCGACGACGGCCAGCTGACGACCCGCGTCGAGAAGGTCGCGGCAACGTGGGCGCCGGGCGGCGAGGATCCGCAGGTGACCGCGATGAAGAAGGAGCTGGCCTCGAAGGAGCGCCACTGGGCCTACGAGGTGGCGGTCGACGTGAAGGGCAAGAGCGGCAACTCCGAGGAGCTCAGCACGGCGGCCTCGTTCCGCGCGACGCTCAAGACGGCCGAGGACACGCTGCAATTCTACACCGGCTACGACCGCCAGGTCTCCAACGGCACGAAGAGCGCCGACCAGTTCCGCGCCGGGATCGACTACGCGAACAACTTCGCCGGGGCGCTCTCCTGGTACGTCCGCGACGAGGGTGGCTTTGACCGCATCAAGGACATCAACCTCTACAACACCGCGGCGGCCGGCTTCGGCTACGACATGATCAAGGAGGAGAAGCACACGCTGACGACACGCGGCGGTCTCTCGTTCCGCTATGAGGGCTACACCAACCCCACGCACGAGGCGCTCAAGAGCATGGGTCTGGACTTCGGCCTCAACCACGAGTGGGAGTTCACGAACGCGAAGCTCGTCGACCGCATCTCGTACGTCCCGACCTTCGAGGACTTCAGCAACTTCCGCCTGACCCACGAGTCGTTCCTCGAGCTCCCGATGGCGAATCCCGCCTGGAAGCTCCGCATCGGCATCAGCAACGACTACAACAGCAAGCCCGGCCCCGGCGTCGAGGAACTCGACACCGGCTACTTCACGCGGCTGGTGCTGAATTGGAAATAAGCACGGCAGAAAACAGGCGCGGCTGGCCGCGCCTGTTTTCTAGTAGTTGGAAGCTAGTAGCTGGTAGATTGAAGACCGGCCGCAGGCTGTGATCATCGATTAGCTCCGGCGCCGAGGTTCGAATCCGGATTCCGAAATCCGGAATTCCTCCGAAGGCTCGCCTCGCGCTGGGGGTTCCGCATAGTGGAAGGCTCCATGGCCGCGCCTTCTCCCGCCGAACTGGCCCAGCTTGCCGGCACCCTCGAGGGTGAACTCCACACCAGCCGCACCCTGCGGCTCCTCTACGCCACCGACGCTTCGGAGTATCAGGAGCTCCCCGTGGCGGTGTCCGTGCCCCGCAGCGAGGCAGACGTGCGCCAGCTGCTCGAGTTCGCCCGTCGGCACGGGCTCGGGATCATCCCGCGCGGCGCCGGCACCTCCCTCGCCGGGCAGGTGGTCGGCTCCGGCCTGGTCGTTGACGTCGGCCGTCACCTGAATCGCATCCTCGCGATTGACGCCACGCGGCGCCGCGTCCGGGTGCAGCCCGGCGTCGTGCGCAACGAGCTCAACCTCGCGCTCAAGCCCCACGGGCTCCTGTTCGGCCCCGAGACCTCCACCGCCAACCGCGCGATGATCGGCGGCATGGTCGGCAACAACTCCTGCGGCTCGAACTCGGTCGTGTACGGCTCCACCCGCGACCATCTGGTCAGCGCGCGCGGCCTGCTCAGCGACGGCAGCGAGGTGACCTTCGGCCCGCTGACTCGGGAGGAGTTTGCGGCCAAGTGCGCCGGCCCCGACACGCTTGAGACCCGGATCTACCGCACGGTCCGCGACGTCCTGGGCGACCCCGAGAATCGGCGCCTCATCCGCGAGCATTACCCGAAGCCGTCCGTCACGCGCCGCAACACGGGCTACGCGCTCGACCTCCTGATGGACTGCGCGGTGTTCGACCCGGCCTCGGACCGGCCGTTCAACCTCTGCCGCCTGATCGCGGGCTCGGAGGGCACGCTCTTCATCGGCCTGGAGTTCGAGCTCAACTGCGAGCCGCTCCCACCGCCGGGCGCGCTGCTGTGCGCCCACTTTAGTTCGGTGATCGAGTCGCTGCACGCGACGCTGGTCGCGCTGCGCCACCGGCCGAGCGCGGTCGAGCTGATCGACCGGCATATCCTCGAGTGCACCAAGACCAACCTTGAGCAGGCGAAGAACCGCTTCTTCGTCCAGGGCGACCCCGGGGCGATCCTCGTGATCGAGATCCGCCGCGAACGCCGCGAGGAGATCGAGGAGGTGCTGCGGGACCTTGAGGCCGAGCTGCGGGCCGCCGGGCTCGGGCACGCGTTCCCTGTGCTGTGGGGCGACGAGGGCAACAAGGTCTGGGAACTGCGGCGCGCAGGCCAGGGCCTGATGTCGAACGTGCCCGGCGACGCCAAGCCGCGCGAGGTCGTGGAGGACACCGCCGTGGCGGTCGAGGACCTGCCGGCCTACATCGGCGAATTCGACGCCCTGATGCGCGAGAAATACGGCATCAGCTGCGTGTACTACGCCCACGCCGGTTCCGGCGAGCTGCACACACGGCCGCTGTTCAACCTCAAGACGGAGGAGGGCCTCCGGATGTTCCGCGCCATCGCCACCGACGTCGCGGCGCTGGTGAAGAAATACCGCGGTTCGCTCAGCGGCGAGCACGGCGACGGCCGGCTCCGCGGCGAGTTCATCCGGTTCATGGTCGGGGACGCGTGCTACGCGATGATGCGCCGCGTGAAGGGAACGTTCGACCCGGCCGGCCTCCTCAATCCCGGGAAGATCATCGACACCCCGCCGATGGACACGGCGCTGCGCCACGGGCCGGGGCACGACACGCCGGACTATCCCACGGTGTTCAATTTCAGCGCGACGCAGGGCATCCTCCGTGCGGCGGAGAAGTGCAACGGCTCGGGCGACTGCCGGAAGAGTCACCTGATGGGCGGCACCATGTGCCCGAGCTACATGGCGACGCACAATGAGAAGGACACGACCCGGGCCCGGGCGAACATGCTCCGCCACATGCTGACGAGCCCGCGCGACCCCGCGCGGCCGTTCGACAGCCCGGAGATCGCAGAGGTGATGGACCTGTGCCTGTCCTGCAAGGGCTGCAAGTCGGAGTGCCCCTCCAATGTCGACATGGCCCGGCTCAAGGCCGAGTGGCTCCAGCACCACCACGACGCCCACGGCGTGCCGTTCCGCTCGCGGCTGGTCGCCGGTTTCTCCAAGGCCATGGCCCTCGCGTCGATCGCGCCCGCGGTGCACAATTGGTTTGTGACGAATGCGGTCACGTCGCGCCTCATCAAGCGCGCCTCCGGCTTCGCGCCGGGCCGCAGCATCCCGACGCTGCCGGGCACGACGCTGCAGCGCTGGTTCGCCGAGCGGGAGGAGCGGGCGGGCCGCGCCGGGTCGTTCCCCAACGGACGGGTGTGGCTGTTCTGTGACGAGTTCACGAACTTCCACGACGCCGAGATCGGCGCGAAGGCGGTGCAGCTCCTCAACCGGCTCGGCTACGAGGTTGTGATCCCGCGCCATGCCGACAGCGGACGCGCCCACCTGTCGAAAGGCCTCGTGCGCGAGGCCCGGAAGCTCGCGATCCGAAACGTGGAACTGCTGAAGGACCTCGTGACGGCGCGAAGCCCGCTCGTGGGCGTCGAACCCTCGGCGATCCTCGGCTTCCGCGACGAGTATCCGGACCTGATGCCGGACAACCTGGTGGCCGCGGCGCAGGCGCTGGCGCGGAACGCGCTCTTGATCGAAGAGTTCATCGCTCGCGAGGCGGACCAGGGCCGGATCAAAGCGGAGTCGTTCACCACGGCGGCGCGCCGGATCAAGCTGCACGGTCACTGTCACCAGAAGTCGCTCGCGTCGATCGAGCCCACGGTAAAGGCGCTGCGCCTGCCGGCCAACTATCAGGTCGAGACGATCCCGAGTGGCTGCTGCGGCATGGCCGGTTCCTTCGGCTACGAGGCCGAGCACTTCGAGCTCTCGCAGCAGGTGGGCGAGCTGGTGCTCTTCCCCGCGGTGCGGTCCGCCCCGGCCGACACGCTCATCGTCGCCCCCGGCACCAGCTGCCGCCACCAGATCAAGGACGGCACCCAGCGCCACGCCCTGCATCCGGTGGAAGTGCTGTTTGAGGCGCTTGTGGGCTGAGAAACACCAATTGCCAAAACGCCAAACTCCAGACGGCTAGCGCGCAGCAAACGGGGCGCCCGAGGCGCCGGACGAATTGGCACTTGGTGTTTGGCCCCTGGAAATTGCGCGCGCCAGCGCGTCAGGTTCCATACAGCCGGTCGCCAAAGTCTCCCAGGCCGGGGAGGATGTACTTCTTCGCGTTCAGCTCGCGGTCGAGGGCGGCGGTGAAGATGGGGAGCTGCGGATAGTGGCGGACCACTTCCGCGACGCCTTCCGGCGCGCTCACGATGCTGACCAGCGTCAGGTCGGTGCCGCCCTGGGCGCGGATGACGTCGATCGCCTTCACGGCGGATCCGCCGGTCGCGAGCATCGGGTCGACCAGCATCACGCGGCGGCCGGCGAGCGGCGGGAGCTTGCAGTAGTAGCTGCGCGCCACCGCGGTCTGGTGGTCACGCTCCAGGCCGATGTAGCCGACGCTGACGTCGGGAAAGATGTCGAGGAACGGCTGCACCATCCCGAGCCCGGCGCGGAGGATCGGCACGACCACCAGCGGCTCGTGCGCGAGCACGCGGCCCGAGACCGGCTCGAGCGGCGTCTCGATGGGTTTCTCGACGGTGGGCAGGCTCCGCGTGGCCTCGACGGCCAGCAGCAGGCTGATCTGGTAGCAGAGCGTGCGGAACGTGGCCGGCTTGGTGGTCTTGTCGCGCAGGTGGGTGATCACGTGCGCCGCGAGCGGATGGTCGAGGACGTGCAGCATGGCGGGAGTCTGGACCGGCGGCTGCGCCACGCACAGGCCAAATTCGCGACCGGCGGGCTAGGGGGCAAACTGCAGCGTGTGAACCGCCGGTCCGGGCAGGAACGGGGTCGGCTCGCCTTTCACCCACGCCTCGTAGCCGGCCGCGTAGTAAGGCGAGAGCGGATTCCCGCTCTGTCCGCCGGCCATGTGGAGCAGACCCTCCTGCTCCCGGCCCGGCGAGACCACCATGCGCATGCTCGCGCCGAAGTACGGGGTCTGGACACGCGGCATGTCGACGTCGCCCGGCAGCGGCGTGGCCGGACGGTTCAGCCAGCCGGCGATCCAGCCCGGCAGCATCCGCCCGAACGGATGGAGAATCCGGGCCGTGTTGCGCCGTCCCCACGTGGCCCGCGACAGATCCTCGCCCTGGTGGTCGAGGTCGCTGACAACCGCGTCGGCGGCCGCGAGCAGCAGGTCGTTCCAGGTCGCGTACTGCGGGCTGAGCAGGTGCGGCGGCTGCTCGCGGAGCAGGGCCTGCAGCGGCGCCTCGTAGTGGAACCGCCGCCAGTCGAAACCGGGCTGCCGCTCCACGCAGTCCTCAAAGATCGGGGTGAAAACCAGCTCGGCCACCTTCAGCCGGAACGCGCGGACCAGCCGGTAGCTCACCGAGTCGACCGCAGCCCGGCCCTCCCACTTCTCGACCAACTGGCGGAGCTCGCCCCGCGAGCTCTTCTTCGCGATCGCCGCGGGCGTAAGCACCGCCAGCAGGCGCTGCTGCCACGGCCCGAGGAAAACCGCCCGGTTGTCGAGTTGGATCGCGCGAAGGTCGGCCGGCGTGGCGTGCTCGAGCGCGGCAAGCTGGTCCCGGATCTGCGCCGCGCGCGGCGGGTTCGCGTAGCCGCCGTCACCCAGCACGGCGAGGGCTTGGCCGCCCAGCAGGCGGTTGTTCGCGGTCCAGAGGCGGCCGCCGGCGGGGGCGACGACCGACGGGACCTCGTCCGGCGGTACCATGCCGTCCCAATGCCGATCCCCGTAACTCCAGGTCGTGGGCAATCGCCCGTCGAAGCCCACGCGCTTGGGCAGGCGGCCGATGATCGTCCAGCCGATCTGCCCGTCGCGGTCCACGACGAGGAAGTTTTGGGCGGGCACGCCAGCGTGGTGCGCGACGTCGATTGCCTCGGCGACGGTCTTCGCCTCCGCGAGATGGATGCAGTGCAGGTTCGTCGCCGCCGGGTCGTGGGCCAGCCAGTGATACACGAGCGGCCGCTGGCGCGAATTGGTGCCCACGACCGGACCCCAGTGGGTCCACGGTACCTCGATCGTCTCCGTCGCGCCGCCCTTGATGTGGATGGTCTCCTTGCGGCGCTCGATCTGGATGAGCTCGTCGCTGCCGGGCACCTTGTAGAGGGAATGGTCGATCGCATTGATCTCCACCACCACGACGTCGCCGGCGTCGACGTAAGCGCTGGTCAGGCCCCAGGCGACATGGCCATTGCTGCCGATGACCACGATGGGGAAGCCGGGCAGCGTGACGCCCGTGACGGTGATTGCCTCGGGCTCGGACCAGGAGAGCGAGGCGCGGTACCAGATGAGAGGCACCGCGAGGTCGAGGTGAGGGTCGTTCGCCAGCAGCGGCGCACCGGAGGCCGTGTGCGCCCCGGCTAGCGCGAAGCTGTTGCTGCCCGGGAGCGCCTCGGGATCCCGGATCGGTGCAAAGGCAAGCGCGGGGGCGGGGAGTGAGGGTTGCCGGTGCGAGACCTGGGCGGTCCGGAGGTCGATCACGCTCGCGGACGGGATGGGCCCGAGCGTGCCCGTTGAACCGTCGAGCGCGGCGTCGTCCGGCACTTGGAGCGGCGCAAAGAACGAGACCCCGGCGAAGCCGAACCGATCGCGGACCGCGGCCAGGGAAAGCTCGTACGTGCCGGTCGAGTCTTGGAGGTCCAGCGTCATCGAGTAGAGGATCAGCAGGCAGTCCTCCGGCCGCCACGGTTGCGGGTCGAGCCGCAGGGCGACGTACTCGAAGGGTTTCTGCTTGAGGGCCTTCAGGCCGGCGTTCACGCCGGCGGCGTAGGCCTCCAGGAGAGAACGCTCCTCGGCCGGCAGCCGCTGGAACACCGTGCCGGCCAGCTGGCGGAAGCCGTGCATGCGGGTGTTCCGGTCGACTGGCAGCGCGGCCTTGCCGAACAGCTCGGCGAGTTCGCCGGCGCTGCGGCGGCGCAGCAGATCCATTTGGAAGAACCGTTCCTGCGCGTGGAGGAAGCCGAGGGTGCGGACCGCGTCGGCTCGGGTTCGGCCCCGGATCGTCGGCACGCCGAGGGTATCGCGGGCCGCGGTCGTGGGTGCGGCCAGCCCCGGTAGCGTCACGCCGCCGTCGAGCTGCGGCAGGCTGGCCCGCATCTGGGAATAGAACCAGGTGCCGGCGGCCACGGCCGCCACGAGCAGGATGCTCACAATCCCGCCGAGGACGGCAAAGCACTTCGCGACGGGGGATTTCATAGGGACAGACCGCGACGAATCGTGGCGAGAATCTGCGCGGGCGGCGGGGCGATGTCCACGACCAAGGCGTCGGCCGGTTCCTCCAGCATCGCCAGCTGGCTGTCGAGCATGTCGGCCTTCATGAAGTGGCCCTCCCGGGAGCTGATCCGGGACCACAGCAGCTCGCGGGATCCCTTGAGGTACACGAACCGGACCTGACGCGGGTCGGCCTGGAGCCGCGCGCGGTAGCGGTCGCGCAGCGCGGAGCAGGTCACGACCGCTCCCCGGCTGGAGGCGAGATGGGCGTCGATGTGCGCGCGCAGCGCGGCGAGCCACGGGGCGCGGTCATGATCGTCGAGCGGCTGGCCCGCGGACATTTTCGCGATGTTGGCGGGCGGGTGGAAATCGTCGGCGTCGGCAAACTCCCAGCCCAGTTCCGAGGCGAGCTGCCGACCGATCGTGGTCTTCCCGCTGCCCGCCACCCCCATGAGGATGACGACCATGGCGCGGCGGGTTCAGCCCTGCCAGGCCTTGGCGGCCACCGGGTCGCGGCCCTCGTCAAAGTCGAGGTAGTCAAACATGGTCATGACCGGCTGGCTCTCGAGATGGCTCTCGCGGATCCGCTTGGCGAGGGTCTCGGCGCCGGCGTCGCGCCAGCCGCGCTTCATCATGAAACCGTTCCAGATCTCGCACTCCTCATCGGTGCGCCCGCCGCCGCGCTCGAACGCCCAGGCGAGCAGCTGCTCGTCGGAGAGGTTGGACGACAGGACCTGCGCCTTGAGGTCGTCGTACTTCACGCGGAGGAAATTGCAGCAGCGGCTGTCGAAGCCCTTGCCGAGGTTCGGCACGTAATCGTCGACCGGCAGGGCGCCGCGCGCGTGCAGGCGGATCTTGTCGACCATGCGGCCGAAATAGACGAGGCGGCCGACCTTGATGTACGGACTGCGGAGACCGGGTACGTTGGGCATGTCCGCAGCGAATCAAAGAAGCGGCGTTTTACCAGTGGGGAATTCGCGGCGTCGCCCCGCCGCGCCCGCGCTCAGTCGCGCAGGTAGTACACGACCGTGCAGAGCAGGGCGGCGAGCACGGTCGGGATGATCACCCAGTTGGCGTTGAACGCCAGGTGGTATTTGTCGACCACCCAGATCACGGTGAAGCTCTTGATGAGGATGAGGACCCAGCCGACCAGGATGATGCGTTCCGTGCGCGGGTTGCGCGGGCTCTGGCGGGACACGTGCACGTCCTGGACAAAGCCGGCCTCGAGTTCCGCCGAAGGGCGATGACCGATGAGTTGGAGTAGGTTTGAGATCATGACGGCCTCCACCTGTAGTGTACGCCATCGCGCGGGAAAGGGAAGCGGGAGTTTGCCCCGGCGGCGCGGCTGATTGTTCGCCGGACCGGTGGGGATTTTCCATGCTCTGGGATTGAACTCGGCCGGTCGCCGGGCATCTTCTGCGAGGCTAGAAACGCCCCTGCGCCCCGACCCCTGCCGCGACATGCCCACCACCCATCCGTCATCCCCGGCCTCCGGTGCCCATGCGATCCCGGACGACGTCCTGTCGTTCTATCACCTGTGCGACGGCGAGTTTGAGGGCAAGGCCTGCCAGGGCACGGCGTGCTTCGCGGCGCGGCACTTCAATCCCGCCCGCTGGGCCGAGGCCGAGCGGAACAATCCCCGGGTCTACTGCCTGGGCGAGTGTTTCGCCGCGCCCGCCAAGGGCCAGCACCGTCCGCGGCCCCCGGTCAAGGTGTGCGCGCGGGAGGGCATCGTGCTCGGCCGCATCGCGGCGGGCGGCGCCCGCTCCCTGTCCGACTATGTGAAGCAGGGCGGCTACGCCGCGCTGCGCCAGGCGCTCGGCCAGCCGGCCGAGAAGGTGCTGGCCGCTGTCGAGGCGTCCGGTCTCCGCGGTCGCGGCGGCGCGGGCTTCCCGACCGGCCGCAAGTGGCGCGCCGTCGCGCAGCAGCCGCCGGGTCTGAAGTACGTCGTGGCCAACGCCGACGAGGGCGACGCGGGCGCATACATCGACCGTTACCTGATGGAGGACGATCCCCACAGCCTGATCGAGGGCATGGTCCTCGCCGCCTACGCGGTCGGCGCCGGCCGGGGCTACATTTATGTCCGCGCGGAGTACCCGCTCGCGGCGACCGTCATCAATGCCGCCCTCGCCGAGGCGCGCGCGGCCGGCTGGCTCGGCCAGGGGATCGGCGGGACGAAATTCTCGTTCGAGCTCGAGACCTACGTCGGCCACGGCAGCTACGTCTGCGGCGAGGAAACCGCGCTGCTCCGCTCGATCGAGGGCAAGCGGCCCGAGGTCATGGCCCGGCCGCCGTACCCGACCGAGCGCGGCCTGTTCGACCGGCCCACGCTGCTGAACAACGTCGAGACGCTGGTGACGGTCCCGTGGATTGTCCGCCACGGCGGCGAGGCCTACGCCGCCATCGGCTTCTCGAAGAGCCGCGGCACCAAGGCGCTCTCGCTCAACTCGCTCTTCAACCGGCCCGGCCTGTACGAGGTCGAGTTCGGGGTCACGGTCCGCCACATCGTCGAGGAACTCGGCGGCGGCCTGCGCAACGGCGCGAAGCTGAAGGGCGTACTGATCGGCGGGCCGATCATCGGCATGATTCCGCCGCACCTGATCGACACGCCGCTCGGCTTCGAGGAACTCGCGGCCATCGGCGCCGGCGTCGGCCATGGCGGGGTGGTGGCCTTCGATGAGCACACGTCGATTCCCGACCTGGTGCAGCACGTGTTCGCGTTCGGCGCCTACGAGTCGTGCGGCAAGTGCACGCCCTGCCGCAGCGGCAGCGGGCGCGTCGAGGAGATCTTTGCCGCGGCGGTCGCGGGCCGGGCGCGTGCCGCCGACCTGAGCGAGTGCCGCGACCTCGTCACGGCCCTGAAGCTGGCCAGCCTCTGCGGCCATGGCACGGGCCTCGCCCGCTTCGCCGAGTCCATCCTGCGTTACTACCCGACGGAGATTGAGCCATGCTTCAAGTAACCATCAACGGTCAGGCGCACCAGTTCCCCGAGGGCCTCACGATCAACGAGGCGCTGCGAAAGATCGCCATCGAGGTTCCGACCCTCTGTCACGACGACCGCCTGAACCCGTACGGCTCGTGCCGCCTGTGCACGGTTGAGGTGAAGGGCTTCAACGCGCTCGTCACCGCGTGCAACACCCCGCTGCGCGAGGGCATGGAAATCCTCACGCATTCGCCCGCCGTCGAGGGCGTGCGGAAGACGCTGCTCGGCCTGATCGCCGCGAACTACCCGGCGGAGGCGGTCGAGGAGTTTCCCGACAAGCAGTTTCACCGCTATCTCCGCCAGTATGACGTGAAGGCGGGCGGCTCGCGGCAGGCGCCGCCGGCCGAGGTGCCGCACATGCGCGACACCACGCATCCGTACATCAACGTCGACATGTCGCAGTGCGTGACGTGCTACCGCTGCGTGCGCATCTGCGAGGAGGTCCAGGGCCAGTTCGTGTGGAAGGCGTGGAACCGCGGCGGCGAGACCCGCATCTTCCCGATCCAGGGCGAGACCCTGCTCGAGGGCGGCTGCGTCAGTTGCGGCGCCTGCGTCGACACCTGCCCGTCAGGCGCGCTGGAGGACGTGAGCCTCCTCGCCCGCGGCGTGCCGACGGAGTGGACCAAGACCATCTGCTCCTACTGCGGCACCGGCTGCGAGCTCAGCGTCGGCACCCGCGACGGCAAAATCACCACCATTCGCCCGTCCGACGGCCCCAGCAACCACGGCCACACCTGCGTCAAGGGCCGCTACGCCTTCGACTACATCTACGCCGAGGAGCGCGTCACGACGCCGATGATCCGGCGCGACGGCAAGTGGGAGGATGTGACGTGGGAGGAAGTCATTCCCTACATCGCGAAGCGGCTCCGCGAGACCGCGGCGGCGCACGGTGCGGACAGCATCGGCGTCCTCAGCTCGGCGCGCGGCACGAACGAGGAGAATTACGTTGCGCAGAAGTTCGCCCGCGTGGCGCTCGGCACGAACAACATCGACTGCTGCGCCCGCGTCTGCCACTCGCCGACCGCCGCCGCGATGAAGATGACGCTCGGCACCGGCGCGGCGACCAACTCCCTCGACGAGATCGAGGTCGCGAAGACAATTCTCGTCTGCGGCGCGAACCCCACCGAGGGGCACCCGGTCACTGGCGCGCGCATCAAGCAGGCGGCCCGCAACGGCGCGAAGCTCATCGTGGTCGACCCGCGCGAGATCGAGCTCACGCAGTACGCCACGCTGCACCTGCAACTGCGGCCCGGCACGAATGTCGTCCTGTTCAACGCGATGGGCGCGACGATCGTGGACGAGGGTCTGGTCGACGAGGAGTTCATCCGCACGCGGGTCACGGAATACGCCGAGTACCGCGATTTCATCCGCGACTTCCTGCCGGAGAAGGTCGAGCAGATCTGCGGCGTCCCCGCCGCGCGCATCCGCGAGGCCGCCCGGATCTATGCGACGGCCAAGCCGGCGCTCAGCGTCCACGGGCTCGGGATGACCGAGCACGTGCAGGGCACGGAGGGCATCATGGCCCTCGTGAACATCGCCCTGCTCACCGGCAACATCGGCAAGCGGGGCACGGGCATCAACCCGCTCCGCGGCCAGAACAACGTGCAGGGCGCGCCCCACATGGGCTGCGAGCCGAAGCTGCTCGCGGGCTACGTGCCGCTCACGGAGGCGCGCGGGCAGTTCGAGTCGGCTTGGCACGCGACGCTGCCGAGCACGCCCGGCCTGAACATGTTCGACATGCTGGAGGCCGCCACCGCCGGGAAGTTCAAGGCGCTGTGGGCGATCGGCTACGACATCCTCATGACCAACCCGAACGCGCACGAGACGCGGCGGGCGCTCGGCCGGCTCGACTTCGTGATCGTGCAGGACTTGTTCCTCAACGCCACGGCCCGCGAGTTTGCCGACGTGTTCCTGCCGGCTGCCTCCTCGTTCGAGAAGGACGGCACGTTCATGAACGGCGAGCGCCGCGTGCAGCGCGTGCGCGCCGCGGCCCGGCCGGTCGGCCAGGCGCGATCCGACTGGGAGATCGTCTGCGACGTCGCTAGGGCGCTCGGCCACGGCGAGCATTTCCGCTACCGCTCGGCCGAGGAGATCTGGGACGAGGTGCGCTCGCTCTGGGACGAGGGCGCCGGCCTGAGCTACGCCCGGCTCGACCAGCTCGGCGGCCTGCAGTGGCCCTGCTACGACGAGCAGCACCCCGGCACCGCGATCATGCACGCGGAGCATTTCACGCACGGCCCCACGACGGCGCTGCGGCGCATCGAGTTCCTGCCGCCGCCCGACGTCACCAGCAAGGAGTACCCCTTCGTGCTCACGACCGGCCGGAATCTGTTCCAGTACAACGCCGCCACCCAGACCGGCCGCACCGCCAACGGGCGCATGGCCGAGACGGATTTCCTGCAGCTGACCCCGGACGACGCGGTCCGGCTCGGCGTCACGGATGGCGAGCGGGTCAAGCTGTCGAGCCGCCAGGGCTCGGCCGAGCTGCCCGTGCGAGTCAGCGCGGCGGTCAAGCCGGGCGAGGTCTACACGACCTTCCACTGCGCCCGGGTTTTCCTGAACCAAATCACGACCTCCCAACGGGATCGCTACACCAAGACCCCGGAGTACAAGGTGACGGCCGTCCGGATCGACAAGCTACCGGAACCGGCCGGGGTCCGCTGACCGGGCAGGGGGGAGCAGCCTGCAGGCTCGCGTGGGAAACATTTCCCGCCACTGTCGGTCACACTCCCCCATGAAACCCTATCACCGCTTGCTCTGCGCCATCGCCGGTCTCCTGGCGGTTTCCTCCGGCTGGGCGGCCGAGCCGGCCGCGAAATCAGACGGGCGCGCCGAGGTGACGTTCGCTCACCCCGAGAAGTTTGCCGATGTCCGCTCCTACTACTCGGAGAATGACAAGGACCGCGACGCCATCCTCGACCAACTCAAGGAGTACATCGTGCTGAAGTCGAAAACCTACGTGCCGGAAGGGCAGAAGCTGCTCGTGACGGTCACGGACGTCGACATGGCCGGCGACTTCGAGCCGTGGCGGGGCCCGGCGATGCAGGATGTCCGGGTCGTGAAGGACATCTACCCGCCGAAGATCGATCTCGAGTTCAAGCTCGTGGACGCCAAGGGCGCGGTGCTGAAGGAAGGCAAGCGGCAGCTGCGCGACCTCGCGTTCCAGATGAAGATCTCGATCAACCGCGACGACGAGCTCCGCTACGAGAAGGCGCTGCTCGACGACTGGCTCCGCGACGATTTCCCGCGGCAGAAGTAGCTCCCGGCCAAGGATCATTTCGGCCGCGCCCCAAGGGGCGCGGCCTTTTCATTTCCCGGGGCCGGACGATGGTCTTGCGGTCGCGGGTGGGGCCGGTAAACCGTGGTTGGTCAGGCTCGAGGTATCGTTTTTTCCGAACTGCTCTTACCCATGAATCTGTTCCGTCCTTCCTCCTACCGCGGCCTCTTCGTGGCTGCGTTGTCCCTGGTGACCGTAACTGCCCTCTCTGCGGCCGATGCGTTTGAGGGCCGCGTGTACATGCAGATGACCTCCGGCAAGCGCAAGGAGCCGGCGTCGGTCACCTACGCGATCAAGGCGGGCAAGATCCGCTTCGATACGTCCGCGGCCGAGTCCTCCGGTCGCCGGCGCGGCGGTGGCGCCGCCAGCGTGATCATGGATCTCCCGAACCGGGAGATGATCATGCTGATGGATCATGACGGCCAGAAGATGTTCATGCGGCACGCGATGCCGGATGCGTCCTCCGCCCCGATGGCCGAGCGCGCCGGCAAGGAAGTCGCCGCCCCGGTGGCGACCGGCCGCACCGAGGTGATCGCCGGCTACGAGGCGACCGAGTACAAGTGGACCAGCCCGCGTGGCGAGACCCACGAGATGTGGCTCGCGAAGGGGCTCGGCACCTTCGTTTTCCCGGCCCCCCAGGGTGGCCCGATGGGCGGCGGCCGCGGCGCTCCGTCGCCGGAGTGGGAAAAGATCGCGCGCGACGGCGGCTTCTTTCCCCTGCGGGTGGTGAGCCGGGATACGACCGGGGCCGAAACCGGCCGCATGGAGGTCACGAAGATCGAGAAGGGCAGCCTGCCGGAATCGCTGTTCTCCACGGACGGCTACACGGAGTTCAAGATGCCCGACATGGGCGAACTCATGAAGGGTATGCGCCAGCGCTGAGGCGAACTTGACCGCACGGCTCGACAAGTGGCTTTGGGCCGTGCGGCTCTTTCGGACCCGCTCGCTCGCCACGGCGGCGATCCACGCGGGCAGCGTGAAGATCAACGATCTGCCCGCGAAGCCCGCGCGGGAGGTTCATCCCGGCGAGACCGTCACCGTGCGGCAGGGTCTGATCCTGCGCACCGTGCGCGTGGTGGGCGTGCCGCCCGCGCGGGTGGGCGCCAAGCTCGTCCCCGAGTATTGCGCCGATCTCACGCCCCCGGGCGAATTCGAGAAGGCGCGCGAGCAGCGCCTGCAGCATTTCCTTGCCCGCGAAAAGGGCAGCGGTCGTCCCACCAAGCGCGAGCGCCGCGAAATCGACCGGTTCTTCAGCTGACGCAGACTTTCCCGGCTCGGCTGTTTGCCACGAAGGACACGAAGCGCACGAAGCCCAAGCGGATCGGAACTTCGCGATCCTGGCGGGCTTCGCGGTGAAACGATCGGACTGATTCTGGTTAACCGCCAAGGCCGCTGAGGTCGCGAAGGAACCGGCTTGGGCTTCGTGCGCTTCGTGTCCTTCGTGGCAACACAACGCCCTGTTCCGCTCTCGGCTTTGCCGTAGCGGGGTGGATTCCGCTTCCCACCGCGCGTTGGGCGCGGCATGACTGACACCCCGACATGAGCGCGACGCCCGTCAACGTGTACTCCAAGTTCGAAACCGAGCTGGCGGTCCGGCCCGACGACATCGATCTCTACCAGCACGTCCACTCGACCCGCTATCTCGACTACGTTCTGGCGGCACGTTTCGACCAGATGGAGCGGTGCTACAAGATGTCCATGCAGGAGTTCGCCACGATGGGGCTCGGCTGGTACATGACCACCGCGAACATCCACTTCAAACGCTCGCTGGGCTGGGGCGACCGCATGGTGGTGCGCACCTGGATCGACCATTTCACGGAGAGCGGCTGCCGCGTGGCGTTCGAGATCGAGAAGCTGCCGACGGGCAAACGCATTTGTGACGGGCACTGCGACTATGTGCTGGTCACGTTGGCGACTGGACGGGCCACGCCGCTGCCGGCGGAAATCCGGGCAAAGTACTCGATCTAGAACGGTTTAGGTCAGCGGCGAGTGGAGCCGGCGGACACGTCCGTCCCGAATTACCTTGCATCCGCCCGCCGGATTTGCGTCTTAACCGCCTGATCGATAGAGAATACGTTAGATGACAGCATCTGGTGAGTCGTTGGCTGAGCGTTTGGCTTAAGTGATGATTTCGAAACCCACGGTGGGAACGGAACTGGCAGCGACGGTAGGATCAATCGAGACATCACATGAGTAACTCCAAACTGTACGTCGGTAACCTGTCGTTCAAGACCACCGAAGAAGAGCTCCGCGCCGCGTTCGGCCAGTTCGGCAGCGTGACTGACGTTTACGTCGCCATGGACAAGATGACGGGCCGCCCGCGCGGCTTCGCCTTCGTCACCATGGGCACGGCCGAAGAGGCCAAGTCCGCGACCGAGAAGATGAATGGCACCGAGTTCGGTGGCCGTCAGCTGACCGTCAATGAGGCCCGTCCCAAGGAAGACCGCCCGGCGGGTGGCTTCGGCGGTGGCGGCCGTGGCTTCGGCGGCGGTGGCCGCGGTGGCTTCGGCGGCGGTGGCCGCGGTGGCGACCGTGACCGTGGCGAGCGCCGCTACTAATCGATCAGTCTTCGTAAACTGATTTTCGAGGGACGAGGCCCTTCGGGCTTCGTCCCTTTTCTTTTTTCCGATTCATGCTGCGCCGAGCTTCGGCGCCTCCGTTCATGCCCTTCAAAGCCCTCCATCTTTCCGACCACATCCTCCGCGGCGTCCAGGCCGCCGGCTACACCGATCCGACTCCCATCCAGCTGCGGGCCATTCCCGCTGTACTGTCGGGCCGGGATGTCATTGCCTCCGCCCAGACCGGCACCGGCAAGACCGCCGCCTTCGCGCTCCCCATCCTCACGCGCCTCGGCCATCACGGCCGCGCCCGCGTGCTGGTACTCGAGCCGACGCGCGAGCTGGCCGCCCAGGTGGAGACGGCGTTCCGCGACTTTGCCCGGTATTCGGACCTGCGGACCGTCGCGGTCTTCGGCGGCGTCGGCTACGGCGCGCAGCGCTCCGAGCTGAAGCGCGGCGTCGACGTCATCGTCGCGACGCCGGGTCGCCTGATGGACTACCTCAAGGATGGCACGATCACGCTGCGCGATCTCACGATCCTCGTGCTCGACGAGGTCGACCGCATGCTCGACATGGGCTTCCTGCCGGTGGTGAAGGACATCATCGCCCGCTGCCCGCGTGAGCGGCAGACCCTGTTTTTCTCGGCCACGGTGCCGCCGGAGATCGCGGCCGTCGCCTCGTTCGCTCTCCGCGACCCGGTCAAGGTCGAGATCGGCGTGGCCCGCTCGGTCAACGAGTCGGTCAACCACGCGCTGTACCCGGTCGCCCACGAGCAGAAATTCGACCTGTTGCTCGCCCTGCTGGCGCGCACCGACTTTGACAGTGTGCTGGTGTTCTCCCGCACCAAGCACGGCGCCGACAAGATCGCCCGCCGGCTGAAGGCGGCGAACCACTCGGTCGCGGTGCTGCACGCGAACCGCTCGCAGAACCAGCGTCTCGAGGCCCTGGCCGGGTTCCGGTCCGGGAAGTACGAGGTGATGGTCGCGACCGACATCGCCGCGCGCGGCATCGATGTGGCCGGGGTGTCGCACGTCATCAATTACGACGTGCCGGAGAAGCCCGAGGATTACGTGCACCGCATCGGCCGCACCGGGCGCGCCCAGGCGGTCGGCGACGCGTTCACGCTCGTCACGCCGGAGAACGCGAACGACATCCGCGACATCCAGCGGTTCATCGGGCAGAAGATTCCCGAGCTGCGCCTCGAGGGGTTTCCGTACCAGACTTTTGCACCTCGTCCGGCCCACGTGGCCGGGCCCCACGGCGGCCGCACTAAGCCCAGCCGTCAGGGTGGGTGGAACCGTTTCGGCGGCGGCGGTGGCCGGCGCCGCGCGCGATACTGAGCCAAGCGCGCCGCGCTTTGACCTTTCCACGGCGGGCCGCGCTTCCACCATCGCCCGGATGAGGCCCTCGGTCGCCGCCGTCGAGAAACACCTTGTGTCGCTGCGGGCATGCACGCGCTGCCCGCGCATGCATCGACCCGTGGTCGTGGGTCGGCCCGTCCCCAGCCGGGTCGTGCTCGTGGGCCAGGCGCCGGGTGACAAGGAGCCGAAGTTGGACCGACCCTTTGCCTGGACCGCCGGCAAGACGCTTTTCAAGTGGTTCGCCGCCGCCACGGGCTGGACCGAGGACGAGGTGAGGGACCGGATCTACTTCGCGGCGGTGTGCCGCTGCTTTCCGGGCAAGCGGCCGGAGGGCGGCGACCGCGTGCCGGCGCCGGAGGAGATTGCCAACTGCGCCGCCTGGCTCGGACGGGAGTTCGCCCTGCTGCGCCCGGAGCTGGTGCTGCCGGTCGGCAAGCTCGCGATCACCCAGTTCCTGGGGGAGCGGCCGCTGGCCGAGACGATCGGCCGCTCATTCCGCATCGAATACCACGGCCACGCCGTCGACTGCATCCCGCTCCCGCACCCGTCCGGCGCGTCCCCCTGGCACCGGATGGAGCCCGGGCTCACCCTGTTGCGCGGGGCCATGGCCAAGGTGGCGGCCCATCCCGCGATCAGAAATTCCGTGCCATCGGCCTGAACTGCGCTACACAGACCCTTGCCATGCCGCTTCGTCTTTCCCGCCTCGCCCTCGTGCTCCTCGTCCTGGGGTCCGTCCCGCTGCTCCGCGCCCAGCGCGAGAAGTTTCCGGAGGAGGATCTCGCGTTCATCGAGAAGACCTGGCCCGACGCCCAGAAGGACAACATGGGCATCCGGTACATCATCGAGAAGCCGGGAAACGGCCCGGTCCCGGTCCCGGGCAACCTCGTGGCGGTGCTCTATCGCGGCCAGCTGCTCGACGGCACGGTGTTCGACCAGTCGCTCGACCGGAACCGTCCGTTCACCTTCCGCGTGGGACGCGAGTTGGTGATCCAGGGGTGGGATTTCGTGATCCAGCAGATGAGGCTGGGCGAAAAACGCATCGTGATCATCCCGGCCGAACTCGGCTACGGCACCCGCGGCTCGGCGCCCCGCATCCCGCGGAATGCGACGCTGGTGTTCGAGATGGAGCTGATCGACATCAAGCGCGAGTGAGCCGCCGCTGCGCGAGCAGGTTGTCGGCGGTGTAGAGCGCGAGTCCCGCCCAGATCAGGGCGAACGCCGCCGCGCGTTCGCGCGAGAAGGGTTCGTGGTACAGCAGGACGCCGAGGCAAAATTGCACGGTCGGCGCGATGTACTGCAGCAGGCCGAGTGTCGAGAGCCGGATCCGCCGGGCGCCGAACGCAAACAGGAGCAGCGGCACCGCCGTCACGACGCCTGCGGCGATAAGCATCACGTGCTGCACCGGACCGACCCGGCCGAGGGCCCCGGCGCCGGTGGCCTGCTGCCAGATGATGAAGCCGAGCGCGCAGGGAAACAGCAGGAGAGTCTCCAGGCCGAGGCCGGTCAGCGGCCCGAGCGGGGATTTCTTCCGGAGCAGGCCGTAGAGGCCGAAGGTGGCGGCGAGGGACAGGGCGATCCAAGGCAGGCGCCCGACGCCGATCAGGAGCAGCGTGACGCCCGCCACCGCGAAGCCGATCGCCAGCCACTGCAGGCGGCGGAGACGCTCATGCAGCACGAGCCGGCCGAGCGCGACGTTCACGAGGGGAACGAGAAAGTAGCCGAGGCTGGTCTCGAGGACATGGCCGTGGTTCACGCCCCAGACGTACACGAGCCAGTTGAGCGTGAGCAGCACGCCGCTGAGGGCGTGCCACCGCAGGGCGACGGGGTCGCGCACGGCCGCGCCGAGCTCGGCGAGCCCGCGGGTGGAGGCCATGACAGCGGTGACGAAGACGAGGGACCAGACGTGACGGTGCGCGATCAGCTCGGTCGCATCGACGCTGGTCAGCTGCTTCCAGTAGATCGGGAACAGCCCCCAGGCGAGATAGCAGCCCGCGGCCGCCAACGCCCCGCGCCCGGCTTCCCGGGTGGGGTCGTGGCTCATTGCTGGGACGCGGCGCGCGTGTAGCTGTAGCGGGTGCGGAACTCGTCCAGCGCCTGCTGCCGGGCCACGTCAACGCGCATCCCCTGGCTCACGAGCTCGCCGGTGCGCTTCTCGATGTAGCGCTGCCGGAAGGTCATCTCGACGTCGAGGGCGACCTCATTGGTCTCCTTGGGCGCCTTGCCCTGCTTCTTTTTGCCGAACCAGCCGTGCTTGCAGCCGGGGGCGAGCAGCAGCGTGGCGAGGAGCAGGCAGAGGACAGGAAGGCGTTTCATGACAGGTGAGCGAAAGAGAGAGGGGGAAGGTAGCAGGCCAGCTTCTGACCGCCAGCGAATCTTTTTGGTTTCGCGCGGACCCAAATTTTGTCTTTATGCGCTCAAATGAGCGATGAGACGCCGCCACCCTCGCTGCGCCTAAGGCCCCGCCAGCGGCCCGAGGGCGAGGCTCCGCCGGCTACTCCGGCTGCTCCGCCCGCCGCAGACTCGGATGTGGGCAAGTTGCGTCTCAAGCCAAAGTTGGGGACGGATTCACCCCCGGCCGCGGCGAGCCCCGCACCGGCTCCGGAACCGGATCCGCAGGCCGCGCCGGCTCCCGCCGCCGAGCGCATCCGCCTGAAGCCCAAGTTGACGAATGAGCCGGCGGCCGCGGAAGCCCCGGCTGCTGCTGCGGCTTCGGCCGAGCCGCCTGCAACGGCAGCCCCCGCGCCGGCCCCGGAGGAAGGTGGCGGCGGAAAGTTCAAGCTGAAGATCAAGGTGCCGACCCCGGCTGCGGCCGAGGCAGCCGTGGCCGCGGCCGAGGCGCCGCCCCCACCCCCTGTCGTCGAGGAGGCCGCGCCTCCTCCTCTGGTTCCGCCTCCCGTGCCCGCGGCGCCACCGCCTCCACCACCGCCGCCGTTCCCGGTCCTGCGTCCGCCCGAAGGCGAGTCGGTTCCTCCGGTTTCGGTTTCCACCGTCCCGCCCGTTCCTCCTCCGGTGCCCCGGGTTCCGGGCGCCAGCCGGCGCACGGCCCAGGAAATTCGCTCCGCTGCCCGGAAGTCGCGCCTGATCAAGCTGGTGCTGGTCGGCGTCGGCGGCGTGGTCGTGTCCGCCATCATCATCGGCATCGCGATGACCAAGTTCGCCGAGCCGGAAGTTCGCCCGCCGCCGCGTCGCTCCGCGCCGCCGAAGGCCGCCCCGGCGAAACCCGCGGTCAAGCCGGCGCCGAAACCGGCCCCGGTCGAGCCGGCCGCCGCTGAACCGGCCACCACCAATCCCGAGGTCGCGGCCGAAACTCCGGCCGCCACCGAGCCCGCGGCGGAGACGCCGGCACCCAAGCCGAAAACCACCAAGCGTCCCGCTCCCAAGCCGAAGTCCGGCGTCGTGGCCGGCGCGCAGGTCACCACCGATCTCGAGCCGGGCGTTAGGGTGACCACCGAGGCCGTCGAGGCCGAGGTCGAGGCCAGCAAGGACTTCACCACCTTTGTCGCGAACGCCAAGGTCAGCGGCGTGTTTCAAGGCTCGCCGTCCCGCGCGTTCATCAACGGCCGGCTCGTCCGCGCCGGCGAGATGGTCGACCAGTCCCTCGGCATCCGTTTCGAGAGCGTCGACGCGAAGGCGAAGACGATCCTCTTCGTCGACAACACCGGCGCGAAGGTGTCTAAGCGCTACTGACGCGCCGTCACCGACGGGCGGAAGGTCAGGCCGATGGGCCGGATGGCAGGGTCCACTCGCGCTTGCCCCTGACGGCAGCTGGGGCCACGCCCGGGAGGCAAACGTCCGCCGTCACCCCGCGCGGCAGGTCCAGCGCGACGTGGAGCCCGCCGGCATCGCGGTGCCAGCGGCTCGTGATCAGTCCCTGCGGCGTAGGCAGGGACGTGCCGCCGGATTCGCCGACGAACACCGGGCGGAATAACACGCGCTTCCAGGCCGCGGCCGTCTGGCGGAGGCCGCCGATCGTGCCCATGAGATGGAACAGCGGATGGGCGGACCAGGCGTGGGAGTGGCTGATCGGGAACATCGGATGATCCGCGAAGAGCTCGAAGGTTGAGCCATGGGCGATCATCGGCTCCCAGCGGGGACGCAGGTGGGCGATGACCTCGGCGCCGTGGCCGCGGTCGGTGAGGATCGAGTAGAGGTAGGTGATCCAGTACGCGCTTGGCTTGGCCTGGTGACCGGACTCGTCGCGAAGGTAGTCGAGCAGGAACCGCTCCATCGTTGCCGCCGTGCCTGGGCTCAGATCCGTCATGAGGGCGAGGACCTGGGCGTGCGGCGACGTGCTCTTGAGCACGCGGCCTCCGGCGTCGTAGCCGTCGCCCATGAGGCCCTGCCGGTTCACGAGTCGCTTCAGGCTGGCGCGCAGCCGCCGGGCCCAGCGCAGGCAGTGGGTGGCGCGGCCGGGCTGCCGGTCGAGCCGATGCATCGCGGCGAGGCGCTCCAGCGCGATCAGCAGCCAGAAGGCGAAGACGCTCGAGGCTCCGTCGCGCGGCAGTTCGGTCCAGTCGAGGAACAGCCAGTAGCGCGGGTCGTACTCCACGAGCCCGTTGCGGCCGGTGTGCGCCGCATAGTAGGTCAGGGCGCGCTCGACGATGGCGGAATGGTCGCGGAACGGCTGCAGGTCGCCGGTCTGCCAGTAGTAGTCCCACTGGGTGATAATCCAGGTGAGCGTGAAGTCGGGCAGCACGCAGTTGTGCGCCATGGTCGGCGCGTGGCCGTAGGTCAGGCCGTCCGCGGTCGTCTGCCCGCCGATCTGATAGATGCCGCGCCGGAAGAGGCGGGCGTCGGCGCTCAGGTGAAACGTGTTCCACGCCTGCACCCGCGCGTCGCCCCACCACTGCGCCTGCTCGCGCCACGGCGTGTCGACGTAGGCGTCGAGCATGCAGTTCTGCTGGGACCACGCGCAGGTCTCCCAGATCTGCTCCAGCACGCGATCGGAACTCTGGAAGCGGGCGGTCTTGGCCAGCGGATAGCCGGTTCGGCGCAGCGTGAGCGCGATCGTGAGCGCCGCGGAGGAGTCGCGGACCACCAGCATCGCGAAGCGGAATCCGTACGGGTGATAAAACGTATGCGTCGTTCGCCCGGTGCGGCAGGTGAGCCGGCTGCTGAACGACACGCTGCTTCCGTCGGGGAAACGCAGCGCCGGCCGGAGCGTGGCGGGATCGACCACCTCGGTGTAGACGAGGTCGATCACCTCGCCGCCCTTGGCGCCGCCGACCTCGAGCGTGAAATTACCGACGACCGGCCGACCCACATCGATCAGGTAGCTGCGGAAACGGTTTGGCCCCGTGGCGGGAGCCTCGATCCTCGTGGCGTCGAGATTCGCTGGCTGGTGCGTGTGATCCTCGTGCTGCCGCAGCAGGTAGAGATTGCGCGCGTCGCGCCAGTCGTCACCGCAGTCGCCTTCGCTCGTGCCCACCACGCGTCCCGGGCGCCATGCTTCCTCAAGCATGCGCGGGATGCCGCGGGGCGAAAATCCCGGCCACGGGAGGATGCCAGGCTTCTGGACGGCCGGCGCGGACCAGCCCGAGTCGTCGAAGTCGGCGTTCATCCAATCGAGCGGCCCGACGCGCGCGTCGAAGTGCTCCTGGGAAAACAGCTGGAGGCTCGCGCGAACCATGTCGCGGCGGATACCGGGCTGGAGCCGGCACTTCCAGCTCTGATCGGAGTTGAGGTGGAAGCGGCCCCAATGCGCCGCCACGAGGAGGCCGGCGTAGCCCTGGTGAAGGTATTGGAAATTGCTGAAGCCCGGGTTGTGGGCGCGCACCGCGAGGACATTGCGACCGGGGACAAGCCACGGCGAGAGGTCGATCTCATCGTAGGGCCAGCGGGACTGGAAGCCGCGCGCCGGGCCGCGGCCCACGAACGCGCCGTTCACGTAGAGGTGGTACGACTGGTCCGCCGTGATGAACAGCGGCGCCCGGCGCGGCACGCGTTCGAGCGTGAACTCGCGGCGAAAGAGCGCGTAGGCGTTGGTGAGGTCGTACCGGTGGTCGTAGGGCCAGATCCACTCGGCCTGGCCGAAAATCCGGTAATCCTCCTTGGTCAGGAGCTGGGCGGTGACGGGGCGGGGCATGGAAACAAGAGTGTCAGTGCGCGACCGCCGCGTCGCGGATCAGGCGGATCAGCGCGGGATCCGTGGCAATGCCGAGAATGCCGTTCACGATGAACTGGATGCCGATGCAGAGGATCAGGAAGCCCATCACCTTGGACAGCGCGTTCATGCCGTTGGCGCCGATGACCCGCACGATGCGCTCGGCGAGGCGGAGGGTCACGTAGGTGATGATCGCGACCGTGATGATGCCGAGGATGATGGCGACGTAGTCGAGCCAGTGCGTGGCGAGGGAGGTGAAGCCGATGGTGACGGCGATCGAGCCGGGCCCGCTGAGCATGGGCATCGCGAGCGGCGAGAACGACACGTCGCGCTTGGCCCGCGCTTCCTGCTGGGCCTGGGCGTCCGTGCTGCCGGAGGCCGGGCCCATCAGCATCGCGGACCCGATGCCGGCGACGAGCAGGCCGCCGGCGATGCGGAGGCCGGGGATGGACAGCCCGAAGAAACCCATGATGAACGTGCCGCCGATCAGGAAGCTCACGAGGATGCCCACCATGTACAAGCAGGCCATTCCCAGCTGGTGGAGACGGCGCTCGCGGGTGTCGCCCTCCGTGATCGCGAGGAAGGTGGGCGCGGCGGTGAGCGGGTTGATCAGGGGCAGCAACGCCACGACGGTGCCGAGGATGAGCTCCCAGAAGTGGCTGACGTTGGACATGAGGCGAGCCTCGGGGACCGGCGCGGTGAGCGCAAGCCGGCTACCAGACCTCGACCGGGCCCTTCGGCACCGGGATCGAGACCTGGCCGCGATCGTCGCCCTCTTCCGCCATGAACGACGCCACGAGCGGCGACGGTCGGAACTTCGGCAGCAGTTCGCCATCGCCGTCGCAGAACGGCGCGCGCCAGGCGAGATACTCCGCGATGGCGGCCTCGAAATCGGCGCGGGAACGGATCGTGATGATCCGCCGCTTGAAACCCTTGGCGGGACCGAAGCGCTTCGCGTACCACGGCGCGACCTTGCGGAACAGCTTGGCTCCGCGCTCCTCGCCGTAGAACGCCACATAGCGGTCGAAGTGGATCCGCAGCACCCGCAGGCGCTCCGCAAAGGTCGGCTCGGGCAGCAGCTCGCCGGTGCGCAGGTAATGGTCGGTGCGCCGGAAGATCCACGGGTCGTAGAAGGCGCCGCGGCCGATGCTCACGCCCGCGCAGCCGGTCGCCTCGATCATGTGCCGGGCGGCCTCGGGCGTGGTGACGTCGCCGTTGCCGATGACCGGGATGCGCTGCGCGGCCGCGACCACGCTGCGGATGCCGGCGAGATTGACGGTGCCGCTGAAGCCCTGTGCGCGGGTGCGGCCGTGCACGAAGACCGCCGTTACCCCGACGTCCTCCAGCACCCGCACGAGATCGGGCGCGGTGAGATTCTGGTCGTCCCAGCCGAGGCGCATCTTCGCGGTCACCGGGATCTTCACCGCCTCAACCATGCCGCGCACCAGCGCCGCGGTCTTGGCCAACTCGGTCATCATGGCCGATCCGCCGCCGACATTGACGACCTTGCGGACCGGGCAGCCCATGTTGATGTCGACGGCCTGCACGCCGAGCTCCTGGCACCGCACCGCGGCGTCGCGCATCTCCTCCGGGACGCTGCCGAACAGTTGGATCGAGAGCGGCCGGTCGGCGGGGGAGGTGGCGGTGAGCTGGAGCGCGGTGGGATTGCGCTCGAGCAGCGAGCGGGCGTTGACGAGGTCGGTCGTGGCCCAGCCGAGACCGCCGAGTTCGCGCACCGTCTCGCGCATGGGCAGGTTGGTGTAGCCCGCCAGCGGGGAAAGGCAGAGGTTCGAGGACAGCTCGTAGGGTCCGATCCGCATGGTCCGATCGCTCAGCTGACGGGACGACGGCTGAACCGCCGGAGCACCACAAAAACAAGGGCGAGGAGGGAACCGGTGAGTACGAGGCCGAGCGGCCAGACCCAAGTCGTGAGGCTGGGCGTCGGGTCGAGGTTCGCGCGGTACACGAGATGGAAAATCGCGAGGAAGAACAGCGACAGCAGCGAGCCGCTGACGAGATACAGCGAGCCCAGCCAGTCCTCCGTGGCGGCGCGCCGCTCCGGGGCCAGCCAGTAGTCGCGGTGGGGCAGGTTGACGTACTCCGCCGGCAGGTGCCGCTGCAGCGTCAGCAGCCCCTGCATCAGCAGGCCCACGAAGGTGAACGTCGCCAGCTGCCAGACGAGGTGCTGGTCGCGGCTCATCCACCCGTTGGCCCGCCCGGCGGCATTGAAGTGGGTCGCGACTCGTTCCGGCAGGCGGTCATGCTGCCAGATCGCCTGGGCCCAGCCGGCGACCACGGTGGCGAGCAGCACCCACTGGAGGACGCGCTTCATGGCTGATCAGCGCGCGGCGAGCGCGGCCTTCATCCGGCGCAGGGCCTCCGCCAGCGTGGCCCGCGGGCAGCCGAAGTTGATCCGCACGTAGTGGCCCTTGGGCGCGCCAAACGGCACCCCGTCGCTCAGGCCGACGCCGTGCCGCTCGAAGTGCGCGAGCGGATCGTCCAGGCCGAGCGCCGTCACGTTGAGCCATGCGAGGTACGTCGCCTCGATCGGGGCCTCGATCTTCACGCCGGATAGCTCGCGCCCGACAAAATCGACGAGGAAGTCGCGGTTGCCGCGCAGGTAGGCCAGCAGGGCCTGCCGCCACGGCTCGCTGTCCCGGTACGCCGCCTCGCAGGCGGTAAAGCCCAGCGCCGTGACTTCCGCCACGATGCCGGCGCTCGCCCGGACGAAGCGGGCGCGGAGGGTCGGGTCGGGGATGATCGCCAGGGACGTGCCGAGACCCGGGACGTTGTAGGTCTTGCTGGGAGCCATCAGGGTGATGGTCCGCGCGGCGAAGTCGGGCGCGACCAGGGCAGTCGGGTAATGGCGCAGCGCCGGATCGAGGATCAGGTCGCAGTGGATCTCATCGGAGCAGAGGATGAGATGGTGGCGGGCGCAGAAGGCGGCCAGCTGTGCGAGCTCGTCGCGCCGCCAGACCCGTGCCAGCGGATTGTGCGGGTTGCACAGGTAGAACAAGCGGGTGCGTGGCGTGACCGCCTGCTCGAGCGCCGTCCAGTTGATGGTCCAGGCGCCGTCGCGCAGCTCGAACGGCACGCGGACGGAGGCCCGGGCGCTGTTCTTGGGAGCCGACATGAACGGCGGGTAGACCGGCGACAGCGTGAGCACCTCGTCGCCTGGCTCGGCGAACGCCTGGGCGGTGACATTCAGGCCGACCACGAGGCCGGGCAGCCAGACGAGCCAGGCGGGATCGATCGTCCAGCCGTAACGCTCGGCCATCGCGTTCACGACGGCATCGACCGTCGACTTCACCGGCCGGGCGTAGCCGAACACCCCGTGTGCGATGCGGCGCTGGAGGGCCTCGATGATCGCGGGCGACGACGTGAAGTCCATGTCGGCGACCCAGAGGGGCAGGATGTCGCGGCCGGCGTACTTCTGCCACTTCTGCGAGTCGGTGCCGCGGCGTTCCGGCGTATGGTCAAAGTCGAAGGTCATGCGCAAAGGCCCGGACTAGACCATGTCCGTGGCGCCGGGGCACGGATTTTCTCCGGCATACCGGCCGGGAAGCCCGGCATCAACGAGATGCGCTCAGGCGGCGCGGCGGGTGGCGCGGAAGCGGCGGAAACCGACGAAGCCGAGGGCGAGGGCGGTGAAGATCGCGCCGTACGTGCCGGGCTCCGGGACCGGGGTAACCTGCTTGTCGAAGCTCAGCCAGGCGGTGGAGTTGGCCGAGTTGCCGGAGAAGGTGACCTGGTTCTCGGGATTAGTGCCGCGGGCATCGGGCGTCGCGCCCGTGAAATTCTGGGTGTAGAAATAGTCCGTCGCGTTGACCCAGTTGTTCACCGTCAGGCCGACGCTGGAGTTGGCGAACGTCACGGAGCTGCTGCTCAGCACCGAGGCGGTGGAGGCGCCGAAATCGAGGACCGAGTTGCCGGTCACCGTGATGTTGCCGAAGGTGCTCGTCGTGCCGTTCAGGTTGAGCGTGCCGCCGGCGAGGACGATGTTGACGTTCGAGTTGTTGAAGTTGGCGCCGAGGGTGAGGGTCGCGCCGGTGCCGAGGTAGATCGTGCCGCTGCCCGCCAGCGTGCCGGAGAACAGGCCGGTGCCGCTCGTGAGATTGAGGGTGCCGCCGGTGCCGAGGTCGAGCGCGCCGCCGCCGGCGAGCGCCCCGATCGTCTCGTTGAGCCCGTTGAGCTGCAGCGACGCGCCGCTCGCGAGGGTGAGGAGGGCGGAGTTGTTGAAGACGTTGCTGGCCTCCGCAATCACCGTGCCGGCGCTGATCGTCGTGGCGCCGCTGAAGGTGTTGCTGCCGTTCGCCAGGCGAAGGGTGCCGGAGTCGTCCTTGGTGATCCCGCCCGTGCCCGTGATGGCGCCGGTGACGCGGGTCGTGCCGCTGCCGCCGACATTGAGGGTGTTGGACCCGAGGGCGACGGTGCCGCCGAGGGTGAGCGTGCCGGCGTCGGACTGGACGCGGCTGGCGCCGCCGAGGGTGACGGTGCCCGAGAGGGTGTTGTTGCCGGCGAAATTCTCGATCGCGCCATTGGACGAGGTGCCCGTGCCGTTGATTGCGACCGCGTTCGAGAGGCTGATGCCGCCCTGGAGCTGGAGGTTGCCGGAGCTGCTGACGTTCACCGCGCCAGTGCCGAGCACCTGGTTCGAGCCGCTGACGTTCAGCGTGCCGTTGGTGACGTTGGTGGTGCCGGCGTACGAAGCGCTGGCGCCGGAGAGGTAGACCTTGCCGGTGCCGGTGACGTTGAGGGAGCTGCCGGCGGTGCCGGTGAGGGCGCCGGCGTAGGACGAGTTGATGTTGTTCGTGCCGTTGAGCGTCAGGCTGCCGGCGCCGAGGGCGACGGTGGCGGTGCCACTGGTGCTGGTCAGCTGGCCCAGCGTCTCGGTCTGGCCGTTGACATTGAGGGCGCCCGTGCCGTTCAGCGTGACGGAGGCGCTGTCGGCGATCTGGTTGGAGGCGGCCAGCTGGACGGTGCCGCCGTTGACGACGAGGTTGCCGGCGACGGCGTTGACGCCGCTGTTCTTGCTGAGGCTGAGGGTGCCGGAGTTGACCGTGGTGGTGCCGGTGTAGGTGTTGGCGGTGGCGCCGCCGTTGAAGGTGACGGTGCCGGTCGAGTTGACCGTCACGCCACCGGTGCCCGTGGTGATGCGGGAGACGGCGATATTGCCGGCGCCGGTGAGCTCGAGGTTGCGGTTCGTGCCGGTGACGTTGCCCGTGAGGTTGAGCGTGGAGCCGGTGTCGGACGCGATGCGGGTGTCGCCGCCGAGGGTGATCGTGCCGGAGGCGGTGTTGGTGCCGCTGACGTTGTGGATGGCGCCCGCGCCGGCTTTGCCGGTGCCGGTGACCGAGATCGCGTTGGTGGGGCTGATGCCGCCGGAGAGCTCAAGGCCGGCGCCGCTGGTGATGTAGGTGGTGCCGGTGCCGAGCGCGTTGGTGTTCGCGGCCTGGACGACGCCGTTGTTCACGTAGACGCTGCCGGTGAGGCCGGAGTTGTTGCCGGTGAGGATCAGCTTGCCGGCCCCGGTGCCGTCCTTGATCAGGTTGCGGGAGGTGCTGGTGATGGCGGAACCAATGGTGAGATTGCCGCTGCCCGTGATGTCGACGACGGTGGTGTTCGAGAGGGCGAGCGTGCTCGGGCTGAGGGTCTGAGCATTCGCGCTCTGCTGCTGGATGTAGGGGACCGTGCCCGAGAGGGTCAGCGTTTTGGCGCCCGTGATGTTGTAATTCACGGAGGCGCTGGAGCCAAACTGGACGCCGGCGATGGTGTTGCCGCCGTTGAGGGTGACGTTGGGCTGGAGGACACCCGCGCCGTTGAACACCGCGATCTGGCCGGAGGTGGGCTTGGCGTTGCCGGTCCAGTTGGTGCCGGTGTTCCAGGAGGAGCTCGAGCTGCCGTCCCACTCGACCGTGCTGACGGTGACCGGGGTCAGCAGGTAGGCGTTGGTCGTGCCGTAGAGATTGTTGGTAATCGAGCCTGACTCCTGAGCGACGCCGTAGCCGGAGATGTAGATCGAGCTGACCGTCTGGCCGGGCCCCGTGGTGGCGAGCTTGTCGACCCCGTACTCCCAGTTGTTGACCACGAGGACGCCGCTGGCCGGCGCATTGTAGGTGCCGAAGACGAACGTATTGGCGGTGCCGGTGGCGCCGAAGTCGAGAGTGGCGCCGCCCGCCGCGGTCAGCGTGCCCACGCGCTCGGAGAAGCCGTTCAGGTTCAGCGTGCCGGAGGCGCCCAGGTCGACGCTGCTCGCGTCCGCGAGCCGGTCGTTCCCGCCGAGGGTGATCGTGCCGCTGCTGATCGTGGTGGTGCCGGTGTAGGTGTTGGCGCCGCCGAGGACGAGCTCGCCCGCGCCGGTCTTCGTCAGGCTGCCCGCGCCGGTGCCGCCGTTGGCGATGACACCGCTGATCTGGCTCGTGCCGGAGTCGACCTGGGTCGTGAGCGTCCGGCCCGTGTTCGTGTTCGAGAGATTCACCGCGCCCAGCGTGGCGTTGGTGAGCGTCAGCGTCTGGCTGCCGGTCTCGGTCAGGGCGCCCGTGACGGTCAGGCCCTGGATCGCCGCGGTGCCGGTGAGGGACACCGTGTTGCCGATCGTCGAGCCGTTGGTCGAGCCGAGCGTGCCGCCGGCGAGGGTGACGCCGCCGGTGCCGAGGGCGGTCGACTGGTTGGCGTTGAGCGTGCCGTTGTTGATCGTGGTGCCGCCGCTGTAGGTGTTGGCGCCCGACAGCGTGTCGGTGCCGCTGTCGTTCTTGGTGATCGCGCCCGTGCCGGAGATGACGCCCGCGAGGTTGGTGGTGCCGGTGCCGTCGAGCGTGATCGCGTTGCCGTTCGTCGCGATGGCGCCGTTGACGTTGAGGGTGCCCGAGGCGTTGTTGCGGATGTTGATCGCGTTCGCGAGCGACAGGTTCGAGTTGATCGTGTCGGTCGCGGAACCGTGCGTCTGGGTGACCGCGATGCCCGAGAAGCCCGCCACGCCCTGGTTGTCGAAGGTGATCGTGTTGTTGTTGAGGGTGTAGGCGAAGGGCGCGTCGAAGGAGATCGAGCGGACATTGCGGTTGGCGCCGGTGTTGATCGTCTGGGCGGTCGAGACGTGGGTGTTGTCGAACAGGATGTCGGCGCCGACGGTCGGGACGACGGTGGGGTCCCAGTTGCCGTTGCTGGCCCAGAGATTGTCGCCGCTGCCACCGGACCAGAGGTTCGAGGTGAGGGTGGTGACGTTCAGGTTTCGGACGTCATGGTAATTGGTCAGGCCGCCGGTGCCGGCCGCAAAGCCGAACTTGAGCGTATCGGGACGAAGATAACCCGAGAGATCCATCTGGAGGATGGTCTGCGGGGTCGTGCCGCCCTGCTGCAGCGTGACCGTCAGCTGGTTGGTCGCCGTGAGGAGAATCTGCACCGTGTTCGTCTGGGTGGGACGGGTGGCGGAATCGATCGACTGCGAAAGCGTGCCGCTGCCGCCGAGGTAGGCGTAGCCGTTGAGGCCCTGGCCCGGGCCGCGAACACCGATGGAGTCCGGCACCAGGCCCGTCGTGCCGTTGTAGCCGCCGACGCGGCCCTCGGACGCCGAGGAGAAGTTGCCGTACTCGTCCAGCGCCACGCCGAGGTAACCCCCGGCCATGCCGTTGATGTCCGCGCCACCACCGCCGGCGACCGTGCGCTGCGCGTAACCGATCGAGCCGCCGTAGGAACCGACGCTGAACGGCACCGAGCCGTCGAACAGGAAGAACGTGATGCCGTCCGCGCCCGAGCCGCCGTAAGACTCGTAGTCAAACTTGGCGTAAACCGAGGCGCCGGCGGCGTTGAACGCGGTGTTGTAGTACGCGCTCGTCGCCTCGTTGCCGCCCGTGTCCGTCAGCCGCAGCCAGCCGTTGCCCGCGGGATCACCCGCGCCCGATGTGAGCGTCGGCGTGTAGCCCGTGCCCGCAAAAACCCAGCCCGGAGCCGTCGAGTTCATGAACGTCTCGGTCACCACCTGCCCGCGGAGCTGCGCCAGCAGCACCTGGCTGCAGAGCAGACCGAGAATCAAACGGACGAGTCTGGCGAACGTGGGGGTCATACAGATCAATTTCTAGGGGCAACACCCCAACAGCTTTTATGGCGAACGCCACCGAATACCCCTACGTACTATTGTGGAGCGAAATCATCACGGCACATGGGGGTAACTGCGCGGGAAATATCTTCCCGACTGTGACGACCCAGGACGGTCATCCCGTCACTCTGCTGGCACGAGACAAGTTGGTAAGTGTTTTCCGTTCCGCGGGTTGAATACGGACTTTGACCGGCATGCCGCGTGCAAATGGATGCGCATCAATGGGCTCACGGCCCTCAACCGAATCCAATCCAATCAACTAGCCATGAGAATCGCACGTTACAACTACCCGTCCTATAGCAACTTCCTCGTCACGCCGAGCCTGTTTGGGCGCTCGCCGTGGTCCGGCCTGGAGTCGGAAATCGACCGCCTCTTCGCCGCCACCGTGGGGACCCAGAACAACCCGCTCTTCCCGGTGGATCTGTACGAGGACCAGTCCAACCTGTTCGTCCGCGCCGAACTTCCGGGAGTCAGCCGGGACGACCTCCAGGTGGAGATGGTCGAAGGCGACTTGTCCATCAGCGCGGTGCGCAAGACCCCCGCCAGCGGCGACCAGCCGGAGCAGTCGTTCTCGTTCAGCCGCTCGCTGTCCATTCCTGCCGATGTCGCGACCGACCGGGTCAGCGCCGCCTACGAGAATGGCATCCTCACCGTCACGCTCCCCAAGCGCGAGGAGGCGAAGGCCAAGAAGATCGCGATCACGGTCAAGTAACCCGCATCGCTCCCCTCAACCATCAACCCATCCATCACTGCCATGTCACTCCTCACCACCATCATTCCCTCCCTGAACCGCACTCCGTCGGTCGCCGGCGAAAACCCGGCGGCCGCGGGCAAGCCCTCCCTCAAGCCCGCTTACGAGGTGCAGGAGACGCCCGAGGCCTATCGCCTCACGGTCTACCTGCCCGGCGTGACGCGCGAGGGGCTCGAGCTCACGATTGAGTCCGACGGCGTGCGCATCGCCGGACGCCGCACCTGGACCCAGCCGGCCGGCTGGACCGCGCTCCATCGCGAGACGGCGGACATCTCCTACGAGCTCGTGCTCACGCACGACAATGCCATCGACGCGGACAAGGTCTCGGCCGAGCTCCGCGATGGCGTGCTGCACGTGACGCTGCCGAAGCACGAGGCGCTCAAGCCGCGGAAGATCACGGTTGCCTGACCGCGACCACGGTTGCGCAACGCAGGGCCGGACTGAGAAGTCCGGCCCTTTTCGTTTTCCGGGGATGGTGCGGATTGCTTTGCAGTGCGTCGGACTTTGGCGAAAATCGGCGCATGACTGCGTCGCTCCCGTTGGTTCCCGTCGTCATCATCGCCGCGTTCTTCATCTTCTTTATCTGGGCGGCGGCCCGCGAAAATCAGCTCGTCGTCGAGCACCTCCGCCAGCTGGCGGCGAAGTTCGGGCTGGAAGCCCACGCGCCCACGGCGTCCAAGGTCGGATCGCAGCGGGCGCGGGCAAGCGGCAACTGGCGCGGTCGGCCCTTGGAGTTCTTCAGTTACACCACCGGCGCTGGAAAGACCCGGACGAACTGGTGCGCCGTGGCCGTGACGGCGCGGTCGGATGGCGGGCTGACGGTTGCGCTCCAGCGCCAGGGCCTCGGCACCAAGGTCCAGGAGATGTTCGGGGCGAGCGAGATCACGGTGGGAGATCCGGCCTTTGACCAGCGCTGGTTCATCCAGACCAACCAACCCGAGTTCCTGCGCGCCGCGCTGCTGCCGGAGTTGCGTGCCAAGATCGAGGCCGTCGCGTCTGGGCCGGGGATTCGCGGGATGAAGGTGGAGTTCGAGCGTGGCCAGGCGCGCTACTCGGAGCAGGGTACGTTTTCCAACACGGCTCTGGTCGCCCGCATCGCGCAGGCCGCCGAGGTCGTGGCTGACTTGGCCGACGTGGCCGAGGTGGCCGCCGGTCCCCGGCGGTAGTCGCAGGTTGCACTCGGTCCGAACCTCGCGGAACGTCCGGACATGGAATCGCCCGCGTCCGGACCGGTGCTGCTCTTCGACGGCGAGTGCAGCCTCTGTCATCGCATCGTGCGGCTGCTGCTCCGGCTGGATGGCGAGGGACGCCTCCGGTTCGCCCCGCTGCAGGGTTCGTCCGGGCAGGCGTTCCTGAAGGCGCGCGGGCTGCCGACGGACGACTTCGACTCGCTGGTGTTCGTGGCCGACTGGGCGCGGCGCGACTCCGGCGACTTTCGCCTGCGCACCGACGGGGTGCTGGCGGCGCTGCGCACCTGCGGGGGCCTCGGCGACGAACTGGCCGCGGTGTTGGCGGTCTGGCCGGCCGGGTGGCGCGACGCGGGCTATCGCTTCGTCGCACGGATCCGGTACCGGGTGTTTGGCCCGTGGCAACCGCGGCCGCTCGCCCGCGCGGAGTGGGCCGGGCGGTTTCTCGCCTGATCAGCGCTTCGCCGGCGGCTCCTTGACGAGGAGCGACAGCAGCACGGACATCGTCAGCACGCCGCCGATCACGCCCAGCGAGGTGGCGGTCGTGATGTCGATCCAGTGGGCGATGAGCATCTTGACGCCGATGAACACGAGGATGATTGCCAGGCCGACCTTGAGGTAGCGGAAGAGCTGCATCACGCCGTTCAGCGCGAAGTACAGCGAGCGCAGGCCGAGGATGGCGAAGATGTTCGAGGTCAGGGCCACGAAGCCGTCCTTCGTGATCGCCAGCACCGCCGGCAGCGAGTCGAGCGCGAAGACCAGGTCCGTGGTTTCGATCACGATCAGCACGACAAACAGCGGCGTCGCCATGCGGCGGCCGCCCTCGAGCGTGAAAAACGTCCCGCCGGTCGCCTGGGTGGACACCGGGAAGAAGCGCCGGAACAGGCGGACGGCGATGTTCTTGTCCGGGTGAATCTCCTCCGACTCGTCGCGGGGCAGCGCCATCTTGACGCCGGTGTAGACGAGGAAGAGGCCGAACAGGTACAGCACCCAGTGGAAGCGCTGGATCACCTCGACGCCGACGAGGATGAAGATGCCGCGCATCACGACCGCGCCGATGATGCCCCAGAAGAGCACGCGGTGCTGGTACTGCGGGGCGACCTTGAAGTACGCGAAGACGAGGATGAAGACGAAGACGTTGTCGACGCTCAGGCACAGCTCGACCAGGTAGGCCGCGAGGAACTGCTGGGCGGCCTCGCCCCCGCGCCAGTGCAGCAGCAGCGCGTTGAACCCGAGCGCGAGGGAGAACCACACCACGCACCAGACCAGCGCCTCCTTCATCGACACGGCATGCGGGTTGCGCTGCAGGACCCCAAGGTCGAGCGCGAGCATCGCGACAATGAAGGCGAAGAAACCCGCCCACGCCCAGAGTGGCATGGTGTCGAGGAGGGCGAGCGGCAGTGGCATCGCGGCGCAGCATGGTGCGCCGGCCCGGCGCCGGGCAAGCGGGGAGTGCGCGCCGGGAAACGCCGCGAGGTTTTCCACCCGGGGGCTCGGCCCCGGGGAGGTTTTGACAAGCCGGCCCCGGGCCCTTGGGTTAACCCGTTCCCATGAAACGACTGATCTCCCTGAGCCTGTTCCTGATGACCGGCGCCGCTTTCGGCGCCGAGGCGGCGGCCACCGCCGCCCCCGCTGCGCCGGCCGCCCCGCCGATCAGGGTGGAAGGGCGCGAGGTCACCGACCTTCTCGAACGCTTCGTCTCGTGGCTCCACCATTTCTTCCCGGCCGTCGATGACGGGCTGTTCCACTGGATCGCCTGCGGCGTCCTCTTCATCGCCGCGATCCTGCTCCGCCACCTCATCACGAATGTCATCTTCTTCTACCTGAAGAAACTCGCGGAGAAGACCGAGACCACCCTCGACGACAAGCTCTTCCCGGCCCTCGAGTCGCCCGCCGCGACGCTCGTGATGGTGCTCGGCATCTTTGCCTCGCTCACCGTCCTCCAGCTCTCCGAGCAGGTCGACCGGCTCATCAGCAACGGCGCCCTGATCGCCATCCTGAGCGTGCTGCTCTGGGGCGTGGTCCGCGCCGGCGGCGCCATCCTCGACCACCTCGAGGAGATCGCCCACGAGCGGAAGATGACCGTCGCGACGTTCATGCCGCTGATCAAGAAGACGCTGTTCGTGATGACGGTGGTCATCGGCATCATCATCATCGCCGACAGCCTGGGGGCCAAGGTCGGGGCGCTGCTCACCTCCCTCGGCATCGGCGGTCTGGCCTTCGCCCTCGCCGCGCAGGACACCATCGCGAACCTCTTCGGCTCATTCGTCGTCGTCGTCGACCAGCCGTTCAAGGTCGGCGACGCCGTCAAGATCGGCAGCAACACCGGCACGGTCGAGGACATCGGCCTGCGCTCGACCAAGATCCGGCTGCTTGATCGCTCCCTCGTCGTGCTCCCGAACAAGTCGGTCGCCGCCGAGGCGATCGTGAATCTCTCCCGCTTCACCGGCCGGCGCGTCGAGCAGACCATCGGCCTGACCTACGACACGCGGCCCGAGCAGATGGAGGGCATCCTCGAGGACCTGCGGCAGCTCATCAGCCGCGATCCCGAGGTCGATCCGTCGTCCGTCGTCGTCTTCTTTTCGAACTTCTCGGCGTCGTCCCTCGATATCCAGGTCATCTACACGACCGTCGGTTCGGACGGCCTCGCGTCGTTGCGGCTGAAGGAGCGTCTCAACCTCGCCATCATGCGCGCGGTGAGCGCCCGCGGGCTCGCGTTCGCGTTCCCGACGCAGACCATGCACCTGTCCGACCAGCTCGTGGAACGGCTCCGGCCCCGGGCCTGAGCCGTCACGGCGCCGCCGGGCCAACAGCGCGGTCGTACGCGGCGCGCGCGGTGAGGTAATCCCAGCGCGCTGCCGCCAGGCCGGCCTCGGCGCGGGTTAGCGCCGTTTGTGTGTCGACCAGGTCGGTCACCACGGCTGCGCCATTCTCGTAGCGCTCCTGCGTGACGCGCAGGCTTTCACCGCTCGCCTTCACGCTCGCCTCGTTGGCCGCGATCGCGGCCCAGGCGCGGTCGAGCTCCGTCAGGGCGGTCCAGACTTCCTGCCGCACCTGGAGGCGCCGGTTTTCGAAATTGGCCTCCTCGCGGGCCAGTTCCGCGCGGGTTCGCGAGATTCGGCTTCGGCGCGTGCCGCCGTCGAACACCGGCAGCTCCACCGAGACGCCCGCCTGCCACTCGCGGGTCTCGGGCAGCCAGGCGGAATCGTTCCAGCCGTAGGCCGCGTCGGCCCGCACCTTCGCGGCCCGGGCTGCCTGGGCCCCGCTGACCCCGGCCTTGGCCGCTGTCACCCGCTTCGCCGCGGACTGCAGCTCGGGCCGGTGGGCGAGGGCGTGGTCCACCGCCGCGCCGAGGTCCTCATGGCTGGGCGGCGGGGTCGCGGTCGGCGGAGTGATGGCCACGGGAGTCTCCGCGACGCGGCCCATCATGGTGTTGAGCCGTCCGCCGGCGACGCGCACCTGGCTCTGGGCCGAGATGGACTGCAGGCGGGCGGCGGCGACCTCCGCCTCGAGCCGCAGCACGTCGGCCGGCGAGACGGCGCCGGCCTGCCGGCGGGCCTCGGCCATCTTGAGGTGGCGTTCGGTGCGGGCGAGATTCTGCGTGGCGACCGCGGCGAGGTCCTGGGCGGCCGCGAGCCCGAAGAACGCGGCCTGGACCGTCCAGCGCACCTCGGCGCGCGTGGTGTCGGCCTCCGCCTCGGCGGCGGCGCGGCGGGCGACGGCGGCGTCTAGGTTCGCGCCGCGCTCGCCGAAGTCGAACAGCGTGTACCGGCCCGAGATCCCGCCGGTCCAGTCGTCGAGCGGACCGATCAGTTCCGGGACCGCGCGCCCGGGCAGCGAGAGACCCGACGGCAGGAACGCCCGCCGCTGCCACCGGTGGTAGCCGGCGTTGAGGTCCACCTGCGGCAGGTTCGGCGCACGCGCCTCGCCCACGGCGCCGGCGGCGGCATTCA
>DAOQKI010000015.1:36368-52529 GCA_035334485.1 Opitutaceae bacterium | reverse complement strand
GCCCCTTGGTGGTCTGCACGACCCGGCGGCCGTCCGGGCTGTCGATCTCCTCCTTGACCGTCGGGGCGGAGTAGAGCTTGCCGTCGAGCACGATGGCGAGGCGGCCGAGCCGGCCGGCCTGGCGGCCGCCGTTGGCGATCTCGCGGGTGACCGCGGCGAAGTGCTGGCGGCCCTCCTTGGTGAAGTTGAGCGCGACCTCGGGCTTGCCGTACATGTCGAGCTGGACGTGGGAGTCGGAGATCGCCTCGCCGCCCATCTCGGGGATGCGCTTGACGAAGAGGTCCTCGGTGTAGTTCTCGCCGCGGGGGCCGTCCTGCTCGAGCGTCAGGATCTCATAGCCCGGCGGCACCTCGCCCGGGGCCACGGTGGCGGGGGTGAGTGTCGGATGGACGATGCGGAAGTCGAGGCGCGCGGGCTTCTTGACGTTCTCGACGACATCCGGGTTGTCCTTGGTGTTGATGCCGGCGAGCTGGACCTCGATGCGGCCGTCGCCGACGGGGCGGATGATCGGCTCGGAGATGCCGAAGGAGTTGATGCGGGCGCCGATGATCTCGATGGCCTTGGAGAGCTTCTCCTTGCGCTCGTCGTTCGAGAACTTCGCGGCGGCCTTGGGATCAACCTCGAGGGTGAAGGCGACGCCGCCCTTGAGGTCGAGGCCGAGCTGGAGGCGGCTCTTGGAGCGGCCGAGGAGCTCGGTCAGGAGGATGTTGTTGCGCTTCTCGATGTTGGTGAGCTTCGCCTCGAGCTGGATGTCCGGGAAGTACGGCGTCAGGTCGATGCGGCGGTCCCGGCCAATCTGCTTGAGGGCAACGTACTCGCTGGGTACGGCGCCCGACTTTTTCAGGGCCACGGCCTCATCGACCAGCTTGCCGAACTCCGCCTGCTTGGCACCCGCATGGCTGCGGAGGTAGGCGGCGAAGTCCTGGTCCTGGATGGGCACGAGGTTCGATACGGCCCAGCTCAGGATAATGAGGCTGAACGCGATCTTCCAGAGGTTGCGTCTGAACATGGTGGTTTTTGGTTTTAAAACGATGCCGCGGCCCAGGGCACACCCGGGACCGCCAAGGCGCGGGGGGGGCTTACTTCTTCTCTTCGCCGGTCTTCTTGACCACGCCGCTGATGTAGCCCTTGCCGACCTCGATCTTGGTGCTGTCCGAGATGCGGATGACGAAACGGTCTTCCTTCACGTTGGTGATGGTGCCGTAGATGCCGCCGGAGGTGACGACCTCGTCGCCGGAGGCCAGGGCGGCCAGCATCTTCTCATGTTCCTTCTGCTTCTTCCGCTGCGGCGCAATCATCAGGAAGTACATCGCGGCGAACAGCAGCACGAACGGCAGGAGCTGCATCAGCGCGGCGCCGCCGGACGGGGCGGGCTGCTGGGCCGTGAAGGAAAGCGCGTCGGACAGGAGGGACATTTTCGTCATTGCGTTGATGGTTTTGAAAAATGAAAACATGCATCCTAACGGCTTACCCTCCAACGATAGCAAGCCATAACTCCCCCTCCCTCTCCCTGAGTTGAAAAGCAAATCCGCATCCGCCTGGTCCGCCGCCAAATCCGAGGAGCACTACGGGTTCAAGCGCTGGGGTGCCGGCCACATGGCGGTGGACGACGAGGGCTACGTCAACGTCCACCCCCGGGCTGACGACCGCAGCATCCGCATCATGGACGTGGTTGAGGAGGCCCTCGGCATGGGCCTCAAGGCCCCGATGGTCATCCGGTTCCAGGACCTCCTCCGTCACCGGGTCATCCAGCTCAACGAGTGCTTCGTCAAGGCCATCAAGGAGGAGGGCTACAAGGGCGAGTACCGCGGCGTCTTCCCGATCAAGGTCAACCAGCTCCGCGAGGTCGTCGACGAGATCATCCTCGCCGGCAAGGACTACGGCTACGGCCTGGAGGCCGGTTCCAAGCCCGAGCTGATGATCGCCCTGGCGATGCACGAGGGCAGCCAGCGCCTCATCATCTGCAACGGGTACAAGGACCACGACTACATCCGGCTCGCCCTGCTCGGCCGCAAGCTCGGTAAGAAGATCATCATCGTCGTCGAGCAGCTCGCCGAGCTCGACGACATCATCCGCATCTCCGAGGAGACCGGCGTGAAGCCCATGATCGGCTTCCGCTGCAAGCTCCAGACCCGCGGCGAGGGCAAGTGGGCGCTGTCCACCGGCGACAACGCCAAGTTCGGCCTCAACACCGCGGAAATCCTCTTCGCCTGCGAGAAGCTCAAGGCCGCCAAGCTCCGCGGCGCCCTCCGCCTCATCCATTTCCACATCGGCTCCCAGGTCCCGAACATCATCACGATCAAGAACGCGGTCATCGAGGCTTCCCGCTTCTACTGCCAGCTCGCGAAGATGGGCTTCCCGATGGGCTACCTCGACGTCGGCGGCGGCCTCGGCATCGACTACGACGGCTCCCGCACGAACTTCGAGAGTTCGATGAACTACTCGCTCGACGAGTACGCGCGCGATGTCGTGTTCAACATCCGCGAGATCTGCACCGCCTCCGGCGTCCCCGTGCCCGACATCGTCAGCGAGTCCGGCCGCGCCGTCGTCGCCCCCCACTCGCTCCTCGTCGTCGAGGTCTTCGAGCGCATCAACAAGCGCGAGTCCCTCGGCCACCAGCACCAGCCGAAGGTGAAGCACAAGGTCGTCACCGACCTCGAGGAGATGCTCAAGAACAAGACGAAGCTCGGCCGCCTCGAGCGCTTCCACGACTCGCTGCAAAAGAAGGAGGAGGCGTTCTCGCTCTTCAACCTCGGCTACCTCGACCTCGAGAACCGCGCCGCGGCCGAGTCGCTCTTCTGGCAGATCTGCGAGCAGATCGCCAAGGAGGGCCGCAAGACCGGCTACCAGCCCGAGGAACTGCACGACCTGGACAAGCTCCTCGCCGACCAGTACGTCTGCAATTTCTCCGTCTTCCAGTCGCTCCTCGACCACTGGGCGCTGAAGCAGCTGTTCCCGATCGCCCCGCTCCACCGGCTCCACGAGAAGCCGACGGTCAACGCGATCCTCGTCGACATCACCTGCGACTCCGACGGCAAGATCTCGTCGTTCATCGACCTGCAGGACGTGAAGGACTACATCACGCTCCACCCGTTGAACAACAAGCCGTACTACCTCGGCGTGTTCCTGACCGGCGCCTACCAGGACATCATGGGTGACCTGCACAATCTCTTCGGTCGCGTGAACGAGGTGCACGTCTTCCTCGAGGCGGACGAGCCCAACGGCTTCTACATCGAGGAGGCGCTGACCGGCAGCCGCATCGCCGACGTGATCGAGGGCGTGCAGTACCAGCAGGAGGAACTCTGCCGGAAGATGAAGGCCCAGATCGACGCCGCGACGCGCAAGGACATGGTGAAGCCCCGCGAGGGCGTCCGGTTGCTGGAGCTCTTCGAGAGCCAGATGCTCAACAAGACCTACCTGAACATCGTGCCGAAGCACCCGAAGAAAAGAGGATAGCGCCGCGCGGTGTGAGGGTTGGGGCGCGGCTGAACATCGAACATCGGACGCCGAACGCCGAACATCGATGGGGAGGCGAACACGAGCATCGGGAGCCGAACGCTCAACATTCGACGCTCAACGTTCAACGCTCAGGGCCGTGCCTGATCGAGACCTTGGATTCCGCCCGTTCACGCGCCGGCACGCTGAGCGTTGAACGTCAAATGTTGAGCGTTGAGCGTTCTCCCCGGCTTCCGCCGCCAAATCCCCGCTAGCATCAACTTCGGCGTTGGGCGTTGGGTGTTCGACGTTCGACGTTCGCCTGTTGCCTTCCTGAATAATACGCCTCGCCCGGCTTGCGTATGCTCGTAGCGGTGCTTCGGCTACCTTTCATGCAACTGCGACTTCTCGGCTGGTGCGTCGGACTCGTAACGTTGACCGCGGCCGCCGCCCCTTCGGGCTTCGTCGCCGCCACGCCCGCCGCTCCCGCCGACGAGGCGTCCGCGTGGTTTGAGGTTTTCCGTCAGGCTCCCGCCACGCACGCGCCGCTGCCGTTTAGCTTTGTCTACGGCGGACATCCGGCTTCGGAGCTGCTCGCGCAGTGGGGCGGCCAGGTCGCCGAACGCCGCATCGACGACCAGCGTCGCGAGGTCACGCTCACGTTCACCGATCCCGCCTCCAAGCTCGAGGTCCGCTGCGTCGCGGTCGCGTACGCCGATTTTCCGGTCGTCGAGTGGACGGTCTATTTCCGCAACGGCGGCACTGCGCCGACTCCCATCCTCGAACAGGTGCGGTCGCTCGATGCCAACTGGACGCGGGCCGGGACCGAGGAGTTTCTGTTTCACCACTCGCTCGGCACGTTCTTCCCGTTCTCGGCCACTGACTTCATGCCGCAGCAGACGAAGCTCGAGCCCGGCCAGTCGCTCAAGCTCATCCCGCTGCTCGGCCGGCCGTCCGGCGCCGTGATGCCCTACTTCAACCTGGAGCGGGCCCATGACACCGGCGTCATCTTCGCCGTCGGCTGGCCGGGTGCCTGGGTCACCGAGCTCAAGCGCGACGACCAAACCGCCGTGCACGTCGCCGCCGGCCAGGAGCTCGTGCATGCGCGCCTCGAGCCGGGCGAGGAGATCCGCTCGCCGCTGATGGCCCTGCTGTTCTGGCGCGGCGACTGGATCGACGGCCAGAACGCCTGGCGGCGCTGGATGCTCGCGCACAATCTTCCCAAGCCCTTCGGCCAGCCCCACCGCCCACTGCTCATGCCCTCGAGCTCGGAGCAGTTCGACGTAATGATCCACGCCGACGAGGCGAACCAGCTGACCTTCATCGACCGCTACCTGGAGGAAAAGCTGCCCATCGACGCGTGGTGGATGGACGCCGGCTGGTACGAGAACGCGGGGCGCTGGCAGGAGCCGCTCGGGCTCCGCGTGGACCGCAAGCGCTTCCCGCGTGGACTGCGCGCCATCACTGATCACGCCCACGCCCACGGCCTCAAGACGCTGCTCTGGTTCGAACCCGAGCGCATCATGCCGACGAACGAGTTGTTCCGCGACCACCCGGACTGGCTGTTGCCGAACCGCATGACCGCGCGGCTCTCCAAGCTCTTCTACCTCGGCAATCCCGCGGCCCACGAGTGGGTGACCGACCGCATCGTCCGCATCCTCGACGAGGAGGGCATCGACGTTTACCGGAACGACTTCAACGTGGTCGAGCCGGTCGAGCTCTGGCGCAGCAACGACACGCCCGACCGCCAGGGCATCACGGAGAACCACCACGTCGTTGGCTACCTCAAGCTCTACGACGAACTGCGGCGGCGCCATCCCGGCCTCGTGATCGACTCCTGCGCCGGCGGCGGCTCGCGCGACGACCTCGAGACCATGCGGCGCGCGCTGCCGTTCTACCGCTCCGACTACCTCTACGACGTCGTCTCCAACCAGTCCCAGAGCTACGGCTTCACGCTGTGGATTCCGTTCCACGGCACGTGCACCGGGGTGAAGCAGTTCTCCACCTACGAGCTGCGCTCCAATCTCTCCTGCCCGGTGGTGCTCCCGTCGTGGGACCTGCGCGACCGCACCCTGCCCTACGACCTGCTCCGCCAGACCATTCGCGAATGGCAGGAATACTCGCCGAGCTACTTCGGCGACTTCTACCCGCTCACACCCGACAGCCTCGGCAACGATGTGTGGATCGCCTGGCAGTTCAATCGTCCCGAGGCCGGCCGCGGCGTCGTGCAGGCCTTCCGGCGCGCCGGCAGCATCTACGAGCAGGCCCACGTGAATCTCCGCGGGCTGGACCCGACCGCGCACTACCGGGTTCGCGACCTCGACGCCCCTGGCGCCGACCGCGAGTTCACCGGCCAGGTCCTGATGATGTCCGGGCTCACCCTCGCCATCTCCAGCCGGCCCGGCACCGCGATCCTCGTCTATGAACGGCTCCCGAAGGCTTCCACGTCCTCCAACTGATTTCATCATGCGTCGCCTCTCATTGCTTGCGTCCTTCCTTCTGGCCGCCGCCCTCGTGCGCGGCGCCTCCCCCGCAGCCAGCCCGTCGCCGCACGTCGATTTCGGCTACGCGTTCGGCTACCCACACCGCGTGACCGTCGCCCTGCCCGACAGCAGCGACAAGACGCTCGTGGACTGCGAGCCCGGACAGGTGATGCTCTCGTGGAGCTTCGACAACCTGCTCAGTTTCCCGGTCGCGAATTTCTTCGGTCCCACGACGCAGTGGAAGGTCACGCTCCAGCCCGAGGTCGACGGCGCGCGGCTCAAGCAGAGCACTTGGCGCCGGCTGGACGGCTGGATGCCGGCACTGGTGTCCGAGTTCACCGGCTCGCCGGTGAAGACCCGCCTCGAGGTGATCGGCACCCGTCGCGCGGCCGTCGTGCGCGTGGAGTTCACCAACACCGACGCCACCCAGGCCCACGCGGCCGCGGTGAAGTGCGAAGTGCCGGGCCACTGGCGGGGCGTGAGCCCGGCCGGCGTCGATGCCGGCGTGCCCAGCAACGCCCGTGATGCCCTGGTCGCCGGCTGGATGGCGCGGGCGGACCGCGTGATCGTCGCGGCCTTGGGCGGGGACGAGTACCCGCTGTCGGACAACGCGCTTCGTCCCACGGTCCGGCTGCGTCCGGGCGAGACCCGCGTGCTCTGGCTGGTGCGCCCCTACGAGGTCTACGAGTCAATGCTCCCGGAGCTGCGGCGCCGCGATTGGGCGGCCGAGTTCGACCGCGCCAAGGCCACGTGGGCCGAGCTGATCGGCCGCACGACGCGGCTCGCGCTGCCCGACGGCGGCGTGCGCGACGCCTACTACGCGGGCCTGGCCGACATCTTCATCATGCGCGAGCCCGTGCCGGGCGGCTACCTCGGCACCCTGCCGGGCACCGAGCTCTACCGCTGCGCCAACTGCTGCGAGGCCGCCATCGCCTCGATCGCGCTGGACCAGGCCGGCCTGCCCGTCGAGGCGGCGGACGGCTACCGGCTGTCGCTCGACCTCCAGAACTACGACGGCTGCTGGGCCGAGCCGCAGGGCTGGAGCCGGACCGGCTGGATCTCCTCGGGACTGAAATCGTGGTTCGTGATGGAGCACTACCGGATGACCCGCGACCGCGAGTTCCTGGAGCAGGTCTTCCCGCGCATGCTCGCCAGCTCGCGCTGGCAGGAGCGCGCCCGGCAGCGCACCCGCGTGCTCGACCACGGCGCCAAGCCCCTGAACTACGGGCTGCTGCCGCCGGGCATGGGCGACGGCGGGCTGAAGAACGGCGACAGCTTCTACGGCGTGTTCCTGCCGCACAACATCTGGGCCGTGTACGCCGACGAGCAGACGCTCCTCGCGGCCGGAGAGCTGGGCCACACCGACGCCGTGGCGGAGCTCACACCCATCGCCGCCGCGGCCCGCACCGACCTCGTCGACACCCTGCGGCGCGGGGCCATCAACGAGAACGGCCTCCGCTACATTCCCGGCGTCGTCGGCAAGACGACCGGCAGCCTCTGGGGCACCCTCAACGCCGCCTTCCCGTGCCGGATCCTGCCGGCCGACGACGAGCTCATCACCGGCAACCTCCGGAAGATGGAGACGAAGCTCAGCCCCGGCGGCATCCCGATCCACACCGGCTGGATGGAGGACGGCATGTGGGTCGCCATCACCCTCGACAATCTCGCGGAGACCCACCTCTACCGCGGCAACGGCGACGCGGCCGCCCATTACCTCTACGCCACGCTCAACCACGGCACCCCGCTCTACTCGTGGTGCGAGGAGCGCGGGCAGGAACCCGGCAGCGCCAAGACGACTGGCGACCGCCAGCACCTCTGGACGCCGATCGCGGTGGTCCGGATGATCCGCGACTGTCTCGTGTTCGAGGACGGTCCCACGCTGCACCTGGCGCGCGGCGCCGACCGCTCATGGCTGACCCGCGGCCCGGTGGGCGGCACGGGATTCCCGAGTCACTTCGGACCCGTGACCTACTCGTTGAACTACGAGACCACCTCCAAGCAGGTGAGCGGCCAAGTCAGCCTCGCGGCTGACCGCCTGCCCGCCACCCTCCAAGTCCACGTCCGCCTGCCCGACGGTGCCAAACTCGCGAGCGTCTCCGATTCGCACGCCCGGATTCTGCCCGATGGCGAGACGATCGAATGGACCAAGCCCTCAGCGACCCTGGCCTTCACCGCAACGGTCCGTTGACCGAGTCCCCCCGGCAATTCGAAGGCAAGTTAACCGCAAAGCGCGCTAAGGACGCGAAGAGCAGCCCGCGAATGAGGAAGACCCTTCGCGTGCTTGGCGGCCTTCGCGGTTAATTCTCACCCTAACGCCACTCGTGGCGGGGGTAGCGGCGGGATAGCTCGGCTTTCACCTTGGGATACTGCTCGCGCCAGAAATTCGTGAGGTCGTCCGTGACCTGGATCGGACGGTGATTCGGGGCCAGCACCTCGAACTTCACCGGCACGCGGCCGTGGCCGAGGGTGAACTTTCCCTCGATGCCGTAGAGTTCCTGGATGCGGGCGCTCATCACCGGCGGGCCCTCCTTCGCATAGGTAAGTTTTGCGCGGCGACCGTTGGCCATGGTCAGTTTCTCCGGCAGGTAGTCGTCGAGCACCGCGAGTTGCTCGGCGGTCAGCCAGTCGCGCAGGATGGGCATGACGGGCTTGTCCTTGATGTCCCGGTAGCCGAGTTCGCCGTAACAGATCTGCTCGATGAGGGTCGCGCGGTCGGCGTCGGTCAACGGGTTGACCTCCAGCTCGGGGAACCACTCGGCGAGACGGTTCACGCGGATGATCCACTGCTCGACCGACTCGTCCCACGCCTCGAGCTTCAGCCGGCCGGCGAGCACTTCTTTCGTGAGGAGCGCCGCTGCCTCGTTGAGCGGCGCCTCGTCGCTGCTGACCTTGGCGTCGAGGACCAGGTCGCGGAACCGTCGTTCCCGTCGCGAAACCACGCGCTTGATCGACTCGTCATACGCGACACCGCGGGTCTCGCGGTAGTCGTCCGGGAAGATCTCCTTCAGCCAGGCCTCCTCGACGGCGGTGGCGAGCGAGATCAGGACATTCACCTCGCCGCCGCGGCCCTCCACCTCGCTGATCTCAGCCGCCACCAGCAGCGACGCCTGACCGATCGCGCTCTCGCGCGCGAGCACGCCGCGGCGCTGGTGCACGAGCTCGCAGCGCAGCGTGCCGCCGTCGAGCCGACGGGCGAGCTGGTCCGAGAACCCCGCGAGCACGCACTTGCGGACGGCCTCGCCGTCAACCCGGCGCTCGGTGACGTCGAGACCCTCGCCGTGGGCGATCTCGAGGAACTGCTCGAACAACGGCCCGACCTGCCTTGCCGCCTGCGCGTGGATGCCGAGGCGCCGGCAGGCATCGAGCGTGAAGTTGGCCCGGTCGGCGTAGCGCCAGGCGCGCATCATCAGGAAAAAGTCGCTCTCGTGCTCCTCGCCGAGCACCTCCTCGCGCGCCTGCTCGACGTCCCGCGGCACGCCGCGCAGGAGGAAGTTCCGCCCCTGGGTCAAGGCCGCCATCAACGCCACCGGCCGTACGCAACCGCGCTCCTGCGCTGCGAGCAGCATGCGGGCGTAGCGCGGATGGACCGGGAACCGCAGCATCTTGCGGCCGACCTCGGTGATCGTGGCGTGCTTTGCGCCCGCGACGCGCGCGACGGCGCCGAGATCCGCCAGCAGCAGCTCGGCGCGCTCCAGCGCCTTCGGGTCCGGCTTCTCGATCCACGGGAAACCCGCGACGTCGTCGATGCCGCTCGCCTTGAGCGTCAGGACCACCTCGGACAAATCCAGCCGCCGCACCTCGGGCAGTTCCTGCGGCGCGCGCTGGCCATGCTCCCGCTCGGTCCAGAGCCGCACGCAGACGCCCGGCGCGGTGCGACCGGCCCGGCCGGCGCGCTGGTCCGCGCTCGCGGCGGAGATCTTCTCGATCAGCAGCGTGTTGATGCCCCGGTGCGGATCGAAGCGCGCGACCCGGGCGAGACCGCAGTCGATCACGGTCGTGACGCCGTCAATCGTGAGCGAAGTCTCGGCGACGTTGGTGGAGACGATGATCTTCCGCGTGTCGTAGCGCGCCACGGCCCGGTCCTGCTGCTCGGGCGGCAGCTCGCCGTGCAGCGGAAACGTGACGAACTCGCGCAGGCCGCGGCTCCCCTGGATTGCCTGCACCGTGCGGCTGATCTCGTACGCACCCGGCATGAAGACGAGGAAGTCGCCGGACGATTGGCCGGCGACGCGTTCACACTCGCGGGCGGCGACCTCCCACACCGGATCGTGTTCGAAATTGACGGACTTCGGCAGGTACTCGATCCGCACCGGAAAGCTCCGGCCCTGGGAGACGAGCAGCTCGCACGGCGCGAGGTAGGACTTGAGCACGCCGGTGTCGAGGGTGGCCGACATCACGATCAGCTTCAGATCGGGCCGGATCGTCTGCTGGATCTGCAGGGCGCGGGCGAGCGAGATGTCGCCGTACAGATGGCGCTCGTGGAACTCGTCGAAGACGATCGCGCTGACGCCCTTGAGCCGGGCATCGAACGACATCTGCCGGAGCAGGATGCCCTCCGTGACAAACCGAATGCGGGTGCGGTCACTGACGCGCGACTCGAGCCGGATCTGGTAGCCGACGGTCTCGCCGAGCGGCGAACCGACCTCCTCGGCAACGCGCTTCGCCAACAGGCGGGCGGCCAGCCGCCGCGGCTGGAGGACGACGATCTCGCCCTTTTCGCCCAACAGCCCGTGGCGCAGCAGCATCTGCGGGATCTGGGTGGACTTACCCGAGCCCGTCGGCGCCTGCACGATCAGCCGCCCCGAATTCCGCAGCGTCGCAACGACGGCGGATTCGAGCTCGTAGATAGGCAGATCGAGGGGGGACGGCATGGGTTGATTCCGGATTCCGAATTCCGGAGTCCGGATTTCAAGACCGGAACTACGGATACCGCTGTCGGACAGGCCGGTTCGCAATCCTGATCTCCGTGATCGAAGTCCGGAATCCGGATTCCGGAATCCGGAATGGCCGCGGCAATGGGAATATCCCGTGAGCCAGATTATCCCCAACTTATTCACCGAGGCGTGCGGTGAATAAGTTGAGGAGAACAAAGCCTTTTCTTTGGCGGGGGACGGAACAGGTTCGTCACGTTCCTTGATAGAACAGTCGTGGTTCGGCGGCATGAAAAACCCGCCGAGAGCGCGGCTGGGATAATCCCGGGCGACCGGGGAATGGTCGGAAGCAGCTGGTGCTGCCGGCCCCTCTGACACCGCGTTAGCGGTGATGGTAGGCAAATATCACCAGGTCCTCTGGCCGGAGTCGTGTCCGGTCAGTACACACACGAATCAGGAGCTGAGCGGCAAGACGCGATTAGAAACCGCGGCCGAGCCGAGTCAGGCCCACGGAACGTTTCGAGCCGTGCGCCGACACAGTTACCCCAGAGGTTACGGTTGCTACTGTGCAGACCAGAACGCAGTCGCGGTTCCCGGCGGGCCAACCCCCGCCAAAAGGCCCGGTTCGCGGAAGCGAGCAGGGCGCGCAAGGGAAGCGCGGCGGCGGGGAGTGAGCGGGCCCGGCAAAGCCCGTCAACCTCCTCGATGGGGCAGCGTGACAAACCACGCCGCCGCACTGCAAAAACAAATGCAACCTGAGAGTTAAGAGGTCAGACCCGTAACGCAGGGCCAACGGCCAGTCAAAAGCTGGCGCCGTCCCTGTGGCAACGGTGCCGACGCGAAGCCAGACATTGCAGACGTGTCCGCACCACGTCCGGCGCGCCGCTCCCGGCAGGGGGCGACCGAACTGGGCGAAGAGGCCTCACTCAAAAGATCCCGACCGGCAACGGTCAGGACGGTCCCGCCATGAGACCGAGACATCCGCATGCCGCGGAGAGTGGCGTCGGGAAGCACACAGCCCGCGAAAGCGAGCGCGCCCAATCGTGTGCGAATGGGAAAGAGCGCGTGGCGAACGCCCACCCCCAAATTTGGCCCCGGAGCCGCAAGGTTCCGGGGCCTTATTTTTTTATTGCGGATCGCGGATTGCGAATTGCGGATTCGACCCGGCGCTGGCCGGCTCTGCATCTCAGTCTGCCAGTCTGCTCTCTCCCCGAATCCGCAATCCGAAATTCGCAATCCGCAATCGAATGCTCCTCTGGCCCACCCGCGCTCCCGGGGCCCTCGGCGATCAGCCGCAGGATTGTCCCGCCCTCACCTACTTCGCGCCCATCGCCCCGGCCTCCGGCGCCACCGTCATCGTCTTCCCGGGCGGCGCCTATGGCATGCTCGCCCCGCACGAGGGCGAGGCCTACGCCCGCTGGCTCGCCTCCCTCGGGCTCCACGCCTGGGTGCTCCAATACCGCCTCGGACCCCATGGCTACCGTCATCCGGCCATGCTCCACGACGCCGCCCGCGCCGTGCGCCTGGTCCGGCACCTGGCCCGCCGCGACGGCCGCGACCCTAACCGCATCGGCGTCATGGGCTCCTCCGCCGGCGGCCACCTCGTCGCCACGATCATCACCCAGTTCGACGCCGGCTCACCCACGGCGAGCGATCCTATTGACCGCGAGAGCAGCCGTCCCGACCTCGGCATCCTGTGCTATCCGGTCGTTACGATGCGCGATCCGCACACGCACACCGGCTCGCGCGAGAATCTGCTGGGCACAAATCCCACGCCGGCCCAGATCGCCACGATGTCCGCCGAGCTGAATGTCCGTCACGACACGCCCCCGGCCTTCATCTGGCACACGGTTGCCGACGAGGCCGTGCCCGTCGAAAACGCCCTGTTGCTGGCCGACGCCCTGCGCCGCGCCGGCGTCGCCTTCGCCCTGAGCCTCTACGAAAACGGCCGCCACGGCCTCGGCCTCGGCACCCCGGAGGACCCGGCACCGCCGTGGACGACGGATTTGGTATTCTGGCTGGAGGGCCGCGGGTTTTGTCGAGTAGCGCGTAGCGGGTAGCGCGTAGCGAGTAGGCAGAAGCAGCCTTGACCGGATCGCGAGGATTCCGGGCGGCAGGCAGCCGCGCTAGTAGCATGCTCGCTACACGCTACCCGCTACGCGCTACTGCTTGACCACCACCGTCCCCGCGATGCGGTCCTCGACGGCTTGGCGGTTGGGTTCCCAGAGGAGTTTCAGGAAGCCGATCAGGCCCATCGCGACGCCGGCGACGTAGCCGCCGTTGCGGATGAAGGCGTCGAAGAAGCTCAGTCGGGCCCCGTTGATCCGCACCACCCGGGTGCGGAAGACCATCTTGCCCAGCGTGCGTCCATTCGTCGCGCCGGCGAGCAGCGTGAAATAGAGTCCCGACCAACCGAAGGTCACGCCAAGCGAGGTCGTGAACGCCCGGGCCCGAGTAACCCACGACGATCCGGCCTTCCGCTGCTCCCGCACCTCGTCCTTGAGTTGCTCCACCTGCTCCTGCAGCTGGGTGTTGGCGGACCGGAGTTGCGCCCAGCTCGCGTCCGACGGCACGGTCACCGTGGCCTTCATTGCCGCGCTGTCGTCCGCCCCCGTGAAGGCATCCAGGTTGACCTGGGAGGAGCGCAGGAAGGTGCCATGGCCGAGCGCGACGGCGGACAGGAGGATGATTCCGGCGCCCAGGGCGCGGCAAATCCAGCGGAAGGTCCGGAGGACCGCGGGGGCGTTGGCGGCGTTGCCCAGCAGGACGCACAGCAGGAGGCCGGTGCCGATGCCGAGAAACGGCTTGGAAAGGAACGACAGCAGCGCGACGGCCACGAGGTCCACCGCCATGGCGGCCAGGCGCCGCCACGGTTCGGCCAGGGGCTGGCCGAGCACCGCCGGGACCACCGTAAGTGTCTCCGCCGTAACCCTCCGGCCACTGTCAGCCGGAGCCTTTTCGGGTTCGCCTGCCATCCCGCCAGAGAGCCCGGCGCGGGCCGGCGTGCAAGAACCGATTCACGGCCCGCCTTCGGCCTTGCTTTCGCGGAAAGCGCTCCGCACTTTCTTCCTTTTTCCCGACTGACTGCTCCGTCCGTGTCCATGAACCAGAACATCCGCAACATCGCCATTATCGCCCACGTTGACCATGGGAAGACCACCCTCGTCGACAAACTCCTCAAGGAAGGCGGCGTCTACCGCGCCAACCAGCAGGTCGAGGAGCGCGCCATGGACTCCATGGACCTCGAGAAGGAGAAGGGCATCACCATCAAGGCCAAGAACACCTCGGTGCACTGGCACGACAAGACGATCAACATCGTCGACACCCCCGGGCACGCCGACTTCGGCGGCGAGGTTGAGCGCGCCCTCCGCATGGTGGACGGCGTGCTGCTCGTGATCGATGCCTACGACGGCCCGCAGGCCCAGACCCGTTTCGTGCTCCGCAAGGCCCTCGCCCACGGCCTCAAGGTCGTGATCGTCATCAACAAGATCGACCGCGACAACGCCGAGCCGATGAAGATGTACGAGAAGGTCCTCGAGCTCCTCATGGAGCTCAACGCGACCGAGGAGCAGTTCGACGCGCCTGTCGTGTACGGCTCCGGCCGCGACGGCTACATGATGTACCACCTGACCGACGAGAAGAAGGACATGACGCCCCTCTTCGAGACGATCCTGGAGCACATCCCGCCCCCGTTCGCCAAGCCGAACGAGCCGTTCCACATGCTCGTGTCCAACATCGACTGGAACGACTACGTGGGCCGCATCGCGGTCGGCAAGATCCTCGGCGGCACCGCGACCGTCGGTGAAAACGTCTTCGTCGTGCGCCATTCCGACGGCAAGCGCATCCGCGCCAAGATCACCAAGGTCTTCGAATACACCGGCCTCGCCACCGCCGAGTCCTCCACCGCCGGCGCCGGCAACATCGTCGGCCTCTCGGGCTTCGAGGACATCGACATCGGCGACACCATCACCGCCGACGAGAACGGCCACGCCCTGCCCTTCACCCAGATCGACCCGCCGACCCTCGAGATGCAGTTCTGCGTGAACGACGGCCCGCTCGTCGGCCAGGAAGGCAAGCTCGTCACGTCCCGCCAGCTCCGCGAGCGCCTGTTCCGCGAGCTGAAGACCAATGTCTCGATCAACATTGAGGACTCCGACCGCGCCGGCGTGTACAACGTCAAGGCCCGCGGCGCCATGCAGGTCGCTGTGCTCGTCGAGACCATGCGTCGCGAGGGCTACGAGCTGCTCGTCTCGCGTCCGACCGTGATCGAGAAGATCGTGAACGGCCAGCGTCACGAGCCGTATGAGACGGTCTGGGTCGAGGTGCCCGACGAGTGCGTCGGCGCGATCATGCAGAACCTCGCCAACCGCAAGGGCCAGCTCACCAACATGGAGAAGCTGCCCCACTCCACCATGATCGAGGCCACGATCACCACGCGCGGCCTGATCGGCATGGAGATCGACGTCATCAACGCCACCAGCGGCCGCGGCGTTCTCAGCCACCTGTTCAAGGAATACGGCCCGTACGCCGGCGAGGTGCTCACGCGCCTGACCGGTACGCTCATCGCCACAGAGCCGGGCGAGACCACCGCCTACGCGCTCGTGATGTGCCAGGAGCGCGGCAAGCTGTTCGTCGGCCCCGGCGAGCAGGTGTACGAGGGCATGATCGTCGGCGAGAATCCCCGCAACGAGGACATCTCCGTCAACGCCGTCCGCGAGAAGAAGCTCACCAACTTCCGCTCGCAGGGTGAAGGCGTCGCCACCGGCCTCACGCCCGCCACCAAGCTCTCGCTCGAGCGCGCGATCGAGTACATCGCCGTCGACGAGCTCGTCGAGGTCACGCCGAAGAGCCTGCGCCTCCGCAAGCGCATCCTCGGCCAGACCGAGCGCCAGAAGGCCGCGAAGAAGGCCAAGCTCGAGAGCTGAGTCCAGCCCTCTGACAATTCGGAGCCGCGGCCCGCGCCGCGGCTCTTTTTTTGCCCGGTCGCCGTGTGATCGTTTCGAAAATTGTCGGTTTCCGAACTGCGACGAGCGTCGGTGCCATGGTTCGATCCGCCGCCGTGCTTGTGCTCTCCAACCCAAGCCGTCCCGACCTGCCGCCGGTCGAGGCCGAGGCACTAGCCGACACGGGCTGCGTGCACCTCGTGATCCCGGCGACGGTGCAGTGGCAACTCCAGCTGGCTGTTCACAGGACGGAGAGCGTGACCCTGGCCGACGGCAGCCGACGCGAGGTCCCCTATGTGGGCCCGATCGCGCTCCGTTTCGCGAATCGCGCCGGCTTCTGCGGTGCAATCGTCATGGGCGACCAGTGCCTGCTCGGGGCGATTCCCATGGAGGACTTGGACCTCGTGGTCCGGCCGCGCGACCGGCGGG
>DAOQKI010000015.1:0-36358 GCA_035334485.1 Opitutaceae bacterium | reverse complement strand
CCCCGCCAGTCCAGACCTTGCTTCAACGAGGGCCTGACGACGGTGAACCAATGTTCTTTTACCACGGAATTCACGGATCACACGGATCAATCCCCAGTCGATTGCTCGCGCACCGACGCGCTGCGTGACCGCAGCCCCTCGGTCCGCTCGCCCTTGATGGAGCTGGCAGCCTGAGCCTGCCGCCCTGTCGCTTACATCTTCTTCAGGTATTCATCTCCACCCGGCCACGCGGCACGTGAGCTGAGGGCAACTCAGCTCACGTGCCGCGTGGATTCGCTTGGTGCCTTGATCCGCGCGATCCGTGAATTCCGTGGTGAAAAGTACTGCCATTCGTGCCTCCAGCCAGAGCGCCGGCCTCGGAACATTCTAAGAACCTCGAAGGACTCACGGCTAAGACTAATCGGCGCCTGGGGCGGTGGTGGCGACGTCCTTGGCGATGTCGCGGGCCTTCAGCAGGCCGTGGGCGCTGGACTTGCCCGTGAGGCGCACGCTCAGGCGGTCCATCAGCACGTAGAAGATCGGGACGATAAACAGCGTCATCAGCGTCGACAGGGTGGCCCGCCCACGACGACGGCGCCCATCGCATTGCGCGTCTCCGCGCCGGCACCCGTGGCCACCGCCAGCGGCACCGCGCCGAGGATCGTGGCAATGGCCGTCATGAGGATTGGCCGGAAGCGCACCGAGGCGGCCTCGAACGCCGCGGTCATCGCGTCCTTCCCCTCGAGCTGGAGCTGGTTGGCGAACTCCACGATCAGGATGCCGTTCTTGGCGACGAGGCCGATCAACATGATCAGGCCGAACCGTGAGAACAGATTGTCGGTCAGCGGCGTCCCCCACCAGCGCGAGCAGTAGAGCACGAGCAAGCCGCCGGCCACCGCGATGGCCACGCCGGTGAAGATCGTGACCGGATGAATCCACGACTCGAACTGCGCCGCGAGGATCAGGAAGGTGAACACCAGCGCGAGGGCGAAGATCCGGAACGTGTCGCTGCGGCCTTCCACAAAGTCCCGCGTGCCGCCGTCCCACGCGAAGCTGTACCCCTCGGGCAGCAGCACCCGGGCCTCGCGGGAAAGGAAGTCGACGCCGTCGCCGAGGGTCCACCCGATGTTCACCTGGGCCGAGACCGTCACGGACCGGAGCCGGTTGAAGTGCGGGTAGCTTTCCGGCACCACATTCTCCCGATAGCTCACGAGATTGTTCAGCTGGACGAGATTGCCCGTCTTGGACTTCACGTACAGCCGCGCGAGGTCGCGGGGCGTGGTGCGGTCGGCGTCCTCGACCTGCACGATGACGTCGTACTGCTGGTTGCCGCGCTGGAATTCCGTGACGCGCCGCCCGCCCAGCAGCGTCTCCAGCGACGCGCCGATGTCGGAGATCGCCACGCTCAAGTCCGCGGCCTTGGCCCGGTCGATTCGCACAAGCAACTGCGGTTTCGTGGGCGACGGATCGAGCCGGGGCTGGTTGAAGATCGGACTGCCCCGCATCTTTTCGATCAGCTTGCTCCCGGCGTCCTGCAGCTTCTCAAAATCGCTGCCCTGTAGGACGATTTGGACACCGCCGCCGCCGCCGGTGCCGAGCGAGCCGGCGGGTGCGACGGTGGCCTGGCCACCGGTGATCGTCTGCTGGAACTTCCGCCGCAGCTCGCCGATGATCTGCTGGGTCTTCCGTACGCGCTCCTCCCACGGTTTGAGCGTCACGAAGATGAAACCGCGGGTGCCCTCGCCCGCCCGGTTGAACGTGCGGTCCACCTCCGGCAGATCGAGGATCATCCGCTCCATTTCGCGGGAGTAGAAAATGTTGTAGGCCGGCGTGGAGCCGACCGGGGAGATGAAATTCGCCACAAAAATCCCGCGGTCCTCGAGTGGGGCCAACTCCCGCTGCAGCCGGGTGTAACTGTACAGTCCCAAGCCGGTGAACAACGTGACCGCGGCGATGACCCGCAGGCGCTTCTGCAGCGCCTGGTGCAGCAGCTGCGCGTACACGCGGTTCAACCAGACGAAGAACGGCTCGGTCAGGTTGTAGAAGCGGCCATGCTCCCGGTGGCCGCCCACGAGCTTCACCTTCAGCAGGCGTGAACACAGCATCGGCGTGAGCGTCAGGGCGACGAACGCCGAGACGAACACCGAGATCGCGAGCGTCAGGCCGAACTCGTAGAACAGCCGCCCGATCTGCCCGGACTGGAACGCCACCGGCACGAACACCGCGACCAGCGTGAGGGTGGTCGCGATCACCGCGAAGGCCACCTGCCGCGACCCGAACACCGCGGCGCGGATCACGGTCTCGCCCGTCTCCATCCGCCGGTAGATGTTCTCCAGCACGACGATCGCATCGTCGACTACCAGACCCACCGCCAGCACCAGCGCCAGCAGCGTCAGGACATTCAGCGTGAAGCCCAGCCAGTTCATCACGGCGAAGGTGCCGATCACCGAGATCGGGATCGCCAGCAGCGGGATCAGCGTCGCGCGCCAGTCCCGCAGGAACAGGAAGATCATCAGGATCACCAGCATCGCCGCCTCACCAAGCGTGAAATAGACCTCCTTGATCGAGCGCTCGACGAACACGCTGGTGTCGAAGCTCACCTCGACCTGCACGCCCTCGGGCATGTCGCGGCGGATCGTGGGGAGCATCGCCTTCACCTGGTTCGCCACGGCGAGCAGGTTGGACTGCGACTGGCGCTGGACGGCGACGCTGACGGAGGAGCGGCCGCGGAAGAACGCGTCATTGCGGTAGTCGGCCGCGCCCAGCTCCACCCGGCCGATGTCCTTGAACTTGACCTGGTAGCCGCCGCGCGTCGCGAGCACGAGCTCCTCGAACTCGACCGGGGTCAGCATCGTGCCCTCGAGGCGCACAGGGAACTCGCGCGACAGCGACTCAATGCGTCCGCTCGGCGCGTCGATGTTCTGCTGCTGGAGCGCGGTCGCGACGTCGGTGACCGTGAGATTGTAGGCGGCAAGCCGATCCGGATCGACCCACAGGCGCATCGCGTAGCGCGGCCCGCGGATGTTGACGGCGCCCACGCCCGGGACCGTCTGAATGCGCTGCACCGCGAGCCGGTCGACCATCTCGGTGAGCTCGAGCCGGCTGTACCGGTCGGAGAAGAACGAGACGGAGATGATCGGCGACGAATCGGCGTCGGCCTTGGTCACCTGCGGCTCATTGATGTTCTCCGGGAGCCGGGAGCGGACGCGGCTGACGCGGTCGCGCACGTCGTTCGCCGCCTCGTCGATGTCCTTGTCGGTGTTGAACTCGATCGTGATGTTGGTCCGCTGCTCGGCGGAGGACGACCGCAGCGTGCGGATGCCGTCGATCGACGAGAGCTCCTTCTCGAGCGGCTCGGTGACCTTCGACTCCATCACCTCGGCCGAGGCGCCCGGGTAGGTCGTCTCCACCGAGACGATGGGCGAGTCGATGTTCGGGTACTCGCGCACCGGCAGGCGCGCGAACATCAGACCGCCGACCAGCACGATGAAGATCGACGCGACGACGCAGACGACCGGCCGCTTGATGGAAAGGTCGGACAGCAGCATCGGTCAGTTGCCGGCGGAGAACTCGCGGTGCTGGGGGCGCGGCTCGACCCGGGCGCCGGGATAGAGGATGAGCGAGCCGACTCCGGCCGCGACCACCGCGGTGCCCTCGCGCAGGCGCGTGGGGTCCGCGGGCTGGATCTCGACGACGCCCCGGACCCGCAGGCCGAGGGTGACCGGCAGGAACTCGGCCACGTCGGCGCCGTCCTTCTTCCCGATCGCGATCACCTGCGCGCCGCGCGGGGTGGCCAGGATGGCGCCCTCGGGCACGGTGAGGACGCCCGGATGCACGGCGAGGACGAGCTCGACGTTGGCGAACATGCCGGGACGGATCTGTTCGGGCGGATTGAGCAGGTAACCCTTCACCTCGCTCGACCGGGTGGTGCGATCGATGACCGCGCTGACGAAATAGACCTCGCCGGCCAGCTCGGCGCGCACGCCATCGGCGCGAGCCTGAACCTTGAACCGCGAGCCGGGGCGGACCTGGCTGAGATACCGCTCGGGCACCTGAAACTCGATCTTCAGGCGGGACAGGTCGTTGATCGTGGTGATCGCCGGCGTGCCGGTGCTGGTACTGACGTAGTCGCCCACCGAGACCTCACGGGAGCCGGTGACACCATCGAACGGCGCCTTGAGCTCGGTCTTGGCCAGCCGCGTGCGAAGCAAGGATACCGCGGCCTTGCTCGAGGCGTGCTCGGAACGGACGGCATCGGCGTCGGCCTGGGAGATGAGGTTGCTCTTGGCGAGGTTCTCGGTGCGCTCGAGATTGAGCTCCGCGAGCCGGAACGAGGCGGTCGCCTGAGCCAGCTGCGACACCAGCTCCGAGTCGTCAATCTTCACCAGCACCTGGCCGCGGGTAACATGCTGGCCCTCCTCGAACAGGATCTCGCGGACCTGGCCGGCAATCTCCGCCCGGATCTGCGCCGACTCGTTGGCGGCGACGCTGCCGACCAGATTGACCTCATCGGCGAGGTCGCGGCGGGTGACGTTCACGACCTCGACCGGCTGGACGGTGGCGTTGGTGGCGGCGGCCACGGAACGAGGGTTGCGCGAGCAACCTGCCATCACGGCGGCAACCGCGAGGAGACCGATGGAGAGCGGGCGCTGGAGGCGGCTTCGCATGGGACAGCCATCAGAGCGCCGAAGGGGTCACGGTCGCAACCGTGAAAAACGGCGCCGCGAACAATCACGGCGGACAGTCCTGCGCGAAACGCGTTACGTTTCGGCAACGGCGCGGTCCGCTCACGCGTCGCAACCGCGCCACGAAGGGCACGAAGAGCACCAAGCAGGAGGCAGGCCTGCGCTGGTGCGACCGATCAGACCCTGACCTCAGCCGATGTGCTGGGAGTAGGCCGCCGGATCGAGCAACGCGGCTGCGTCGGTCGAGTTGGCGAGCTTGAGCTTCATGATCCAGCCGCCCTCGTACGGGGCGCTGTTGACGGTCTCGGGGGCCGACTCGAGCGCCGGATTCACGGCGACGACGGTGCCGGCGGCCGGGGCGTAGAGATCGCTGGCGGCCTTGACCGACTCGACGACGCCGAAGGTCTCGCCGGCCTTGAAGGACGAGCCGACCTTGGGCAGCTGCACGTAGGTGATGTCACCCAGCGAATTTTGGGCGTAGTCGCTGATCCCGACGGTCGCGGTGCCGTCGCCGGCCAATTTCAGCCACTCGTGGGATTTCGCGTAACGGAGGTCGTTGGGGACGTTGCTCATGAGAGTTTCTTTAGTTCGACGAAGGGAGGTTTGACCAGTTGCAAATTGAGCTTGGTGCCGCGGATATCGACCGCGAGGGGCGCGGCGGCGGCGGCGGAATCGACCAGCGCGGAGCCGATCGCCTCGTTGAGGATCGGCGAGAGCGTGCCGGAAACCACCTTGCCGACCACCGAGCCATCGGCGCCGAGCACGGGCGTCTCCGCGCGCACGATGCGACGGTCGCCGGTCTTGAAGAACACGACCCGGCGCTTCAGGCCCTGCTGTTTTTCCGCGACGAGCGCGGCGCGGCCGTTGAAGTCGGCGCCCTTGTCGAGCTTCACCGTCCAGCCCAACCCCGCCGCGAGCGGCGAGACGTCCTGCGTGATCTCATGCCCGTAAAGGGGATAGCCGGCCTCCAGGCGCAGGCTGTCGCGCGCGCCCAGCCCGGCGAGCTCGAGCCCGTGGGCCGCCCCGGCGGCGAGCACCGCCTCGGCGAGCTTGGTGGCCTGCGCGGTCGGATGGTAGAGCTCGAAGCCGTCCTCTCCAGTGTAGCCCGTGCGACTGAGGATGCAGGGCACGCCGGCGACGTCGCCGTGGCCAAAATGGTAGTACTTGATCGCGCCGAGGGCCGCCGGCGTCAGCGACTGCACGATGGCGGCCGCGTTCGGTCCCTGCACCGCGAGCAGCGCGTAGTCGGCGCTCCGGTCGGTAATCGTGACCCGGAAGCGGGCGGCCTGCTCCTTGATCCAGGCGAGGTCCTTGTCGACGTTGCCGGCGTTGATGCAGAGGAAAAAGTCCTCGGGACCGCGCATGTAGACCAGCAGGTCGTCCACCACCCCACCGCTGGGATAGCACATCGGGGAATAGAGGACGCGGCCGGGGAACAGCTTCGCGACATCGTTCGTCACGAGAAAGTTGAGAAAGGCCGCTGCCTCGGGACCGCGGACATCGACCTCGCCCATGTGGCTCACGTCGAACAGCCCGGCCGCACGCCGCACGGCCTTGTGCTCCTCGAGGATGCTCTTGTACTGCACGGGCATCTCCCAGCCGGCGAAGTCCACCAGCCGGCCGCCGTGGGCGGCGTGGAAGTCACGCAAAGGGGTACGTTTGAGTTCGCTCATGGGGCAGTCTACGCGCGGCCTCCCGGGCCGTCGCAAGGTTGTTTTGGCCCTGCGCAGGAGGCCGAAGTTTGTATTCGCAACGCACGGCCCCTCCATAAACTGGGGTCATGTCCTGGCTCGTCACCGCGATCGCGCTCACCGTCAGCCTCTCCTTCCTCTGCTCGCTGCTGGAAGCGGTGGTGCTGAGCACGACGTCCGCTGACATCCAGGGATTGCGGCGGCGGCATCCGCGCCGCGGCGAACTGCTGGAGGTCATCAAGCGCCGGATCGACGCCACCATCTCTGCCATCCTCACGCTCAACACCATCGCCAACACCCTTGGTTCAATGGTAATCGGCGGGCTGGCTGCCCACCAGCTGGACGACCTCGGGCTGGGCATCCTCACTGCGGCGCTGACGATCGGCGTGCTCGTGTTCGCCGAGGTGCTGCCGAAGAACCTCGGCGTCGCCTACCGGCGCGCCCTGCTCCCGCACTTGGTCTACCCGCTGTGGTGGATCCGGCGCGTGCTCCAGCCGGTGAGCTATCTCTGCAACCTGGTGGTGCGGCCGTTCGTGCCGCACCGCCACGCGCCGCAGGCGTCCGAGGAGGAGATCCTCCTCCTGGCCGAGCGCGGCGCCGAGGAGGGCACGCTCACGAAGAGCGAGTCGAGCATCATCACCAATGCGCTGGCGCTCGACGATGTCCGGGTCAGCGAGATCATGACCCCGCGCACCGTGGTCACCGCGCTCCACAAGGGCGCCACGGTCGGCGACGTGTTCCGCGAGCACCCCAACCTACCGTTCGGCCGGATGCCGGTGTACGGGCGCAACCTCGACGACATCGTGGGCATGGTGCGGCGGCGCGACCTGCTGAAGGCGAAGGCCAACGACCAGGACGCCGTGCTGGTTGAGGCGGTCATGCAGGAGATCCATTTCATCCCGCAGACAGTGACCGTCGCCAACGCGCTCCAGGTTTTCCTCAAGACCCACCAGCAGCTGCTGGTGGTGGTCGACGAGTTCGGGTCGACGGCGGGGGTCGTGACGATGGAGGACGCGATGGAGCTGCTGCTGGGCCGGGAGATCTTCGAGAAGGACGACGTGGCGGTGGACATGCGTGAGCTCGCGCGCGCGAAGCAGCAGAAGACGACGCGGTTTCGCCGGCCCGACCAGCCGAGCGCCGCCCCTTTCACCGCCAAGCCCTGAGTGGCCCACGACCGCATGATCCCGCTCGCCTACTGGGAACATAATCTCAGTCCGTTCCTCGGCCCGCACTGGGGCGCCTTCGGCATCCGTTACTACGGCCTCGCCTACCTCCTCGGGTTTGTCGCCGCCGCGTGGCTGCTCGTGCGGTACGCCCGCACCGACCGCTCGCTGCTGCCGACGGAGAAGGTCGCCGACCTCATGGTCGCGATCATCTTCGGCGTCATGCTCGGCGGACGGATCGGGTCCTTCGTCCTGTACCACCCCGAGCAGCTGCTGCATGACCCGCTGAGCTTCTTCCGCCTCTGGGAAGGCGGCATGGCCAGCCACGGCGGCATGATCGGCGTGGCGGTGGCGCTGGTCTGGTTCAGCCGGTCCGAGAAGATCCCCTTCCGTCATCTCGGCGACCTCATCGTCTCCGTGGCGCCCGCCGGCCTGTTTTTTGGCCGGCTGGCGAATTTCATCAATGGCGAGCTCTGGGGCAAACCGAGCCAGGTGCCGTGGGCGATGATCTTCCCCGGCAGCCCCTACCCGCACGTGCCGCGCCATCCGTCGCAGCTCTACGAGGCGGCCCTGGAAGGCCTGGTGCTGCTCGGGCTGATGCAGGTCCTGTTCTGGAAGACGAACCTCGTGCGCCAGCATCCCGGCCGCCTGAGCGGATGGTTCCTGATCAGCTACGCCGTGCTGCGCGCCATCGGCGAGGTTTTCCGTGAACCCGACGTGGGCGTAAACCTCATCCTCGGCCTTAGCCGCGGCACGTTTTACTCGATCTTCCTCGTGGCCGCCGGGCTGCTCCTGATCGCGTGGAAGAGCCCCGCCCTCAGGCCGAAGGCCTAGCCGGCCCGCCCCGTCGTCGCGGGACGCGAACCGCGTTACCGCCGGGTCCGACGCCGGAAATACGCTGCGCCACCGAGAACGGACCCGACCGACAGCAGGAGCGCGATCGGCGGCTCGGGCACCGACTGCAGCTGGACGTTGGCGAACCCGACGTGCGCGTAATAGTTGTCGGCATCGAGTCCCGACAGTCCGATGAACGTCAGGTAATGCGTGCTGCCGCTGATTGAGAGCGAGAACGCGCTCGTCAGGTTTCCCGCCCCGCTGGTCCAGTCAAAGACGGCCAGCTGGGTGCTGTCCGCGATGATCGCCCCGCTGGTCGGCGCCGTGACGGTGTTGGCGATGCCCGCGATGCCGGTGAGGGTGAAGGTCGCGTTGGGGGCGAGCCCATAGCTCGCCCGAAGCACGTCCAGATCGAAGGTGATGAACGTGTCGCCGTGCATGCCGAAGCCCAGGAGCGGACTCTCGCCGGAAAAGGAGCCGTCGTTGTTCGTGTCGAGGATCAGCGAACTCGTCGTGGAACTGTCGTATTTCAGGTTCGCCCAGACATTCGGCGCGCCTGCCGTGCTCCCGGTGGCCCGGTCCAGCGTGTCGGCGAAGCCGGCATTGAAATCGAACGCCGACGAACCGCTGCTGCCGCTCGCCGTGAGCGTCGTCGCACCGGAGTTGACCGCATAGCCGGTCCAATTGACCGCGTTGCCCACCCCGGCGACGGTGGCGGCATTCGTGCCCGTAACGCCGATCACGTCATTGAGCTGGATGCTGACCTGGGCGTGGACGACGACCGGGACCAATGCCCCCAGCACCATTGCGACCACTCGAACGGATGACATGAAACCGCGAAACACCCGGAGAAGATCGAGACCACTTTCCGGACATTCAAGCCGGTATTTCCGCGACGCGGGCGCACGCGACCGAGCGGAGAAACCCGCTTGATCCGGGACAGGCCTGCGTGACACCGCGTCCTCGATTCTGACGACAACCTAGACGATCGTGCCGGGCGGCAGCGTGGCGCCCTTCGGGACGACAAGCACGCCGTCGCGGATGATAACCGCGCCGTTGGCGTAGTTGCCGTCCGCCTTGCCGTCGGCCACGAGCACGCAGCCGTCACCGATGCGGGCGTTCTTGTCGATGATCGCACCCTTGACGCGGCAGTTGCGGCCGACGCCGAGATGCGGGCGGCCCTTCTTGAGGTTGGCGGCCAGCTGGTCGTCGGTCTCGTAGTAGTCCGCGCCCATCAGCACGGTGTCCTCGAGCGAGGACCCCTCGCCGACATACGACCGGATGCCCAGCACGCTGTGCTTGATGTACGAGTCGGTGAGGATGGAGCCGTCGCCGATCACGACATGGTCGATCGCGCACTTGTTGAGCTTGGAGGCCGGCAGATAGCGGTCCTGGGTGTAGATCGGCGCGGTCGGGTCGAAGAAATTGAACGGGGGCAGCGGCTGCGCGAGCGCGAGGTTGGCCTCGAAGAACGCGCGGACGGTGCCGATGTCCTCCCAGTAGCCCTCGAAGATCTGCGCGAAGAGCTTCTTCCGCCCGAGCAGGCTCGGGATGATCTCCTTGCCGAAGTCGGTCATCGTGTTGTCGAGCGCCTCGGCGAGCGTGGCGCGGTTGAACACGTAGATGCCCATCGAGGCGAGGCAGTGCTTCTCCTTCGAGGGCGTCTCGAGCCGCGACTCGAGGAGCGGACTCAGCGTGAGGCTCTCGATGACCGCGGGGTCCTTCGGCTTCTCGACGAAGCGGCCGATGGAGAGGTTATCGTTGACCTGCATCAGGCCGAGGCCGGCGACCTTCGAGACGGGGAACGGGATCGACGCGATCGTCACGTCGGCGCCGGTCGCGAGGTGCTGGTCGATGATCTTCCGGTAATCCATCCGGTACAGCTGGTCGCCGGAGAGGATGAGGATCAGGTCGTGGGGAAAGGAGCGGAAGTGGATCAGGTTGCGCCGCACCGCGTCGGCGGTGCCCTGGTACCAGTCGGAGCCCTTCTCGGTCTGCTCGGCGGAGAGGATGTCGACGAAGCCACCGCCAAACGGATCAAAGTGGTAGGTGCCCTGGACGTGACGATGCAGCGACGCGGTCTGGAACTGCGTGAGGAGGAAGATCCGATTGATGTCCGAGTTGAGGCAGTTGCTGATCGGGATATCGACCAGGCGGTACTTGCCCGCGAGCGGGACCGCCGGCTTGCAGCGTTCGGTGGTGAGCGGATGCAGGCGGGTGCCGCGGCCGCCGCCCATGATCACCGCGAGCACGCGTTTCTGGGTAGTCATCATGTGGGGGAATACTGAGTAAAACCTTCTGCCTTGCCCCATGTTTTCCTGCGGCTCACTTTTCGCCAGTCAAAAGAACCGAAGGAACCATCCATGTGCGGCATCGTCGGCTACGTCGGCAAACAAAACGCGGTGACCATCATCCTCGAGGGGCTGAAGCGCCTCGAGTACCGCGGCTATGACTCCGCCGGCGTCTGCGTTGACAAGGGCAAGCGGCTCGAGGTGGTGAAGAAGGCGGGCCGGGTCGATCGGCTGGCCAAAGAGGTTGCGCGGCACCGGCTCGCCGGCGCGACCGGCATCGGCCACACCCGCTGGGCCACGCACGGCGGCGTGACGGATGCGAACGCCCACCCCCACGTCAGCAGCGACGGCAAGTTCGCGCTGATCCACAACGGCGTGATCGAGAACTACGCCCAGATGAAGAAATTCCTCCTGGGCAAGGGCTACACCTTCCAGTCCGAGACCGACACCGAGGTCCTCTGCAACCTCATCGCCTATCACTACGCCAAGGAACCGAAGCGCACCAAGGGCCCGAGCCGGTTCGTCGAGAGCGTTCGCAAGACTCTTCGCCACGTCGAGGGCACCTACGGCATCGCCGTCCTCTGTGTTGATTTCCCCGGCGAGATCGTCGGCGCCCGCAAGGCCTCGCCCCTCATCCTCGGCGTCGGCGACCAGGAGTACATTCTCGCCTCGGACGCCTCCGCGCTGGTCAGCCGCACGCAGAACGTTGTCTACCTGAAGGACGGCGAGATCGCGCACCTGACGCCGAAGAACTTTTCCATCTCCACGCTCGACCAGGCCGACGTCTCCCCGGTCGTCGACACGATCACGTGGTCTGTGTCCGACGCCGAGAAGGGCGCCTACGCGCACTTCATGGAGAAGGAGATCTTCGAGCAGCCGACGGCGCTCGAGAACGCCATGCGCGGCCGGTTCTCGGCGGACGGCAGCACCGCCCTGTTCGGCGGCCTGAACATCACCCCGGGCGAGTTCCGCGAGATCGAGCGCTTCATGTTCTGCGCCTGCGGCACGGCGTGGCACGCGTGCCTCGTGACCGAGCACCTGATCGAGCGCTTCGCCCGCATCCCGGTCGAGGTCGATTACGCGTCGGAGTTCCGGTACCGCAACTCGCCGCTGCACCCGCGGACGCTGTTCTTCGTCATGAGCCAGTCCGGCGAGACGATCGACACGCTCGCCGCGGTGCGCGAGGCGAAGCGCAAGGGCTACCGTGTGATGGCCGTCAACAACGTGGTTGGCTCCAGCATCGCCCGGGAGGCCGACGGCGGCATCTACCAGCACGTCGGCCCCGAGGTCGGCGTCGCCTCGACCAAGGCGTTCACGTCCCAGCTCCTGATCGGCGCGATGATCGCACTCTACCTGGCGCGGATGCGGGACATGAGCTTCAGCGACGGCGTCGAGTACGCCAATGCGCTCAAGGCCGCGCCCGATCTCGTGCGCCAGGTGTTGAAGCAGGCCCCGCGCATCCGCGAGATCGCGAAGAAATACGCGCCGTACCAGGACATGCTCTTCCTCGGCCGTCTGTCCCTCTTCCCGCTCGCGCTCGAAGGCGCCCTCAAGCTGAAGGAGATTTCGTACATCCACGCCGAGGGCTACCCGGCCGCCGAGATGAAGCACGGCCCGATTGCGCTGGTCAGTGAGAAATGCCCCTCGGTGTTCTTCGCGCCGAAGGGCGAGATTTTCAGCAAGATCGTTTCCTCGATGCAGGAGATTAAAGCCCGCAAGGGCCCGATCATCGCCATCGCCACCGAGGGCGTCGATCTACCGAAGGGCCTGGCCGACGACCTGATCTCGATCCCCGAGTGCCACGAGGCCGTCCTGCCCATCGTGGCCGCCATCCCGGTCCAGCTCCTCAGCTACTACATCGCGGTCGAGCGCGGTTGCGACGTAGACAAGCCGCGCAACCTCGCGAAGTCGGTCACGGTCGAGTAAGTTTCCTATAACACTCTCCAAGGGGAAGGTGTTCGTCAGGTTTACGGCGGAAATTGAGGCAGAAAACCTCAGTCAAACCTTCGTTCCGGAGTCCTACCGGGAGCGACATGAACTAATTCAATCCCTTCTCTGGCATAGGTATACCGCTAAAGAAATCGCTGCCTACCTGAACAAGCTGGGGTACAAAACACCCCGGGGCGGCACCTACTACCCTAAGCTGGTAGGAGCCACGATCTCCAAGCTGAAGAGGCGACAGAAGGAGGTAAAATCGACTCCTCCCAAGGTGTCAGAGCTGACGTTCTGGCTACAATCTTACTAGGGCATATTAAGCCGCCTTATTGGCTGAAATAACCCGTTTTGGAGGCGGGCGAACCCATAAATACCCATGATTTATGGAAATTTGGTGAGCGAATCGACAAGATGAACGAGTTCACTCCCAAGGAGCGCCACGAACTGCTTGGGCATGTAGTCGATGATATTTCGGTTAGGACACTCAATGTCCGTAGCCACCGCTTGACCATCAAGTTCAAGCTACCGTATTACCAAGATTCGTTCCGCTGGATTGATCCCAAGAACCGCTCCAAGGGGTACGAGATCACCCCCGGAAAAAACGTAATCCAAGTCCCTGTAACCGATGCTAAAAAAAAGCAGCCAAACTGACCATTTCGGAGGAGGAGTGGTGTTACAGGGAACTCAGATTACCACGGTGGAATAACTGACAGCCAACCGGGCAGCCCGGTATGAAAGCGGAAAGACGAGACCGGCCGGCAGGTTTCACCATCGGTGTCCTGATCCGGATCGCCGTCGTGCTCCTCGCGGGCGCCGCCACGTCGGCCTCGGCCACCTTGCGCGATATTCTCGTGGCCCGGCAGATCATGGCGGACGTCGCATCGGCGTGCGTCGTCCGCGTGACGTTCAATCCTGCCCAAGGTGGACGCGAGCCGCTCTACGCGCTGGCCTTTTCGCTCGAGGGAGTCTTCTGGATCTACAGTCCCGAGACCGGCACACAGGTGCTCGGTCCCGCAAGCCGGCTGTGGCCGGATCCGGCGACGCTCTCGACCCGGCTCCGGGAACTGGACTCCACGGTGACCGCGGTCACGGTCCACCCCAATCCGGTGGCCGAGACGTTTCGCCAGGACCAGCTGTACCTCCGCAACGCCTGCGTCATTGGCTCCCTGCACACGCTGCTGTGGGTGCTCCACGACCACGGCGGCGTGGACGAGGCGGGCCTCGTCCTGATGTCGTACGACACCCCCGATGCGGCGACGGCCCCGACCATGCGGGTGAACCACAGCCTGCTCGCGTACCGCCAGGGCCGGCAATGGTGGTGCATCGATCCCTTGAAACCGCGCGAACCGTTTCGTCTCAAGGACGTCAAGATCGGCGCCCCGCTCGATCCGGCGCTGGTGGCGCTCACGCTGCGCCAGCGGTATCCGGTCAAGAGCGTCAGCCTGTTGAAGCTCTCCGAGGCCACGCTCGAGCGCATCACGGCCAACGTCCAGTGGCAGCTGCCGGGTTTCAGCGACTGACGGGCGCCGCCCGCGAGGCTGACCCGCATTCGCCTTGCCGCGCCGCTCGCGGCCTCGCATAAGCCACTTCCGCCGATGAACATCCACCCGACCCGTGACGCCTTCGTCCGCCTTGCCCAGCAGGGCAATGTCATCCCGGTCTGCACGGACCTGATGGCGGACTTCGAGACCCCGGTGTCGGCCTATGCCAAGCTCAAGGAGGCCGGTCCATCCTACCTGCTCGAGTCGGTCGAAGGCGGCGAGCGGTTGTCGCGCTACAGCTTCATCGGCTGCCGTCCGCGCAAGGTGTTCGTCTGCGGGCCGGACACGACGGAGATCCGCCAGCCCGGCCAGCCGACCCAGCGCGTGCCGACGCCGGCCGATCCCCTGACGCTGATCGAGGCCGAGATGAAGGGCTACCGTCCGGTGGCGATTCCCGGCCTGCCGCGTTTCACCGGCGGCGCAGTGGGTTTTGTCGGTTACGAGTACGTGACCCGGATTGAAACGACGGTCCCGGCCGCGCCGGCCGACGACCTGAAGGTTCCCCTGCTCTACTTCATGCTGTCGGACTCGCTGCTGATTTTCGACCGCGCGAAGCAGACCCTGCGCCTGTGCGTCAATGCGCACGTCCGCCAGCCCGGCGACGCCGGCGCGGCGTACGACGCGGCGGTCAAGGAACTCACCGAGCTCTTCGCCATCCTCCGCCAGCCCCGGGAAATCGCGCCCGCGCCGCTGGTGGAACCCGGCCAGATCGTCGTGCCGCCCGGCAACTTCACGCGGCCGAATTTCGAGAAGGCCGTCGAGGACGGCAAGGAGTACATCCGCGCGGGCGACATCATCCAGTTCGTGCCCTCGCAGCGGTTCACCCGCGAGTTCCGCCGGTCGGCGCTCGACCTCTACCGCGCGCTGCGGTCGGTGAATCCGTCGCCCTACATGTTCATCCTCGAGGCCGGGGATTTCTCGATCGTGGGCGCCTCACCCGAGGTCCACGTCCGGCTCACCGATGGCCGCGTGGAAATCCGTCCGATTGCCGGCACCCGCAAGCGCGGCGCCACGACCGAGGAGGATGTCGCCCTCGAGAAGGAACTACTGGCCGACGAAAAGGAGCGCGCCGAGCACCTGATGCTGGTCGACCTCGCCCGCAACGACATCGGCCGAGTCTGCCGCTACGGCTCGATCCACGTGCCCGAGTTCATGGTCGTCGAGCGCTACTCGCACGTCATGCACATCGTCTCCCAAGTGGAGGGCACCATCGCGCCGGACCGGAATGCGTACGACCTGATGCGCGCGACTTTTCCTGCCGGCACCGTGAGCGGCGCCCCGAAGATTCGGGCCATGCAGATCATCGCCCAGTACGAACCGACGCAGCGCGGCTTCTACGCCGGCGCACTCGGCTATTTCGGCTACGACGGAAACATGGACACCTGCATCACCCTGCGGACGGCACTGCTCAAGGACGGCCGAATCCACATCCAGGCCGGCGCCGGCGTCGTGGCCGATTCCGTCCCCGCCAGTGAGTACCAGGAGACGATCAGCAAGGCCTCCGCGCTCTTCAAAGCGGTCGCCATGGCCGAGCAGTTCTAGCTGGCTGTTTATTCAAATATGCGCCAGCTTGGCGCTCGGATAGGTCGGGCTGTGACAAAAACACTGCCCCTTTTTGACGTTTTTGGCATCTTTGCCCCGTAAGTATACGTCTCACTCTTGGAACGGCGCTAGCTAAGACTCGGGAACAAACCCGTTTCTCAAGCCTCTCTACTTTACCAAGGAAGTAATCATGCCTGCCAAGATCAAGTCCCTGAGTGTTTCCGATTCCGAGGACATGACCGCTGGGCTCCGGACCGAAAGTCCGGATACCCCTCCTTCGTTTCTCGAGCGTTCCGAACCCGCCGTCGCCGAGGCCCCGATCGCCCATGGCGAGCGCAGCAACCTTCAACTCTACCTCCAGGAGATCGGGAAGACCCCGCTCCTGACCGTCGCCGAGGAAATCCTCCTGGCGAAGCGGATCCGCCGGGGCGACAAGGCCGCCCGCGACAAGATGATCTCCGCCAACCTCCGGCTCGTCGTGAAAATCGCGATGGACTACAAGGATTTTGGCCTGCCCCTCCTCGACCTGATCAGCGAGGGCAACATCGGGTTGGTGAAGGCGGTTGAGCGATTTGACCCGCGCAAGGGCGGCAAGCTCTCGACGTACGCCGCGTGGTGGATCAAGCAGTCCATCAAGCGCGCGCTCGCGAATCAGTCCAAGACGATCCGCCTCCCGGTCCATCTCGTCGACAAGATCTCCAAGATGCGGCGCACGGCGATGAAGCTCACCGAGGAACTGGGCCGCGAGCCCACCGACGAGGAGTTGGCAATCGAGCTCCAGATCCCGACCAGCAAGGTCGCCCACCTCAAGTCGGTCAGCGTCCGGCCGGCGTCGCTCGACGCCCCGGTCGGCGAGGATTCCGACTCGGCCACCTTCGGCGAGATCGTCGGCGACGAAAGCGCTGTCGATCCGTACGAGGGCCTGCGCGAGAAGAACCAGACCACCGATCTCAAGGCGATGGTTGACTCGCTCGATGAGCGCGAGGCCGAGATCATCCGCCTGCGCTTCGGCCTCGACGGCAAGGATGAGCTCACGCTCGAGGAGGTCGGCAAGCGGTTCAACGTGACCCGGGAGCGCATCCGGCAGCTCGAGTACCTGGCGCTCTCCAAGATGCGCCGGGCCATGGCCAAGCACGAGGCGGTCCGCACCGTCGAGGAGATCGAGGAAGACGAGCGGGTTCGCCAGCGGAACGCCGTCATCCGCGAGTTCGTCGAGGCCAAGACCCGCCGGTCGACGCGCACCGAGCGAAACTGACGCCCGGAGCAGCTTTTGATCAAGGGCCGGCCATCCGCCGGCCCTTTTCGTTTCCGGCAATCGGGGAGCTCAACGGAGCCCCAACCTAGCCTTGGCGCAACGCGCGCGCCTCGCGGTACTCGTCATCAGGCCCGTCCAGCACGGCATCAAGCACCACGGTGTGGCCGCGCGCTGCTGCCAGCCACCTCTCAGCCTGCTTTCGCTCTGCGTCTGACGCCGCGGCCAGAGGCGCATGGAGGTCGTAGCATTCGCCCGCGACGTCGTAGCGCGGACCCGCGACCAGCCAAAGCTCCGCGTCACCGGGCGGCGGCGTGGCCTCCGCCCCGCGGTGCTGCTCAGCCAGCCACGGGGCCAGCATGGGCGCGATCTTCAGGTTCGGTCGTCCGACCCGCGCGACCAATTCGGCGAGCTGCCGCGGCGGATAAGGCGATTTTCCGAGGCCGGATCGCAGGTGCAACGCCACGCCCCGCGTCTGGGCAAAGTCGGCGAGCCGGCGCAGCGTGCGCTCGAACGAAGCCGAAGTCTCCTCCGTCGAGTAGTTGTTCTCCGGCGCACGGTGCAGCGATAGCAGCAGGTCCCGGCCGCCGAGGAGGGCCAGCTTTGTCACGATCGACTCGATGATCGCCACGCTGGCGGCGTGTTCCGCCGGATCGTTTTCCACCAAGCGCAGACCTGGGTAGAGATTGAGGCCGGAGCTGAGGTCCGCCACCACTCGCAATCCCTGCCGGCCTATCCAAGCGGCTTCGGCGCGCAGTACGCCGGTTTCCCTCTCGTGCAGGTAGCGCCAATCCACCACCACGCCGTCAAAATGCTCGAAGAAGGTCGGACGCGACAGGACGGCCTCCCGGACCGAGGTGAGGCGGCGCAGGGTGAGCAGCCGGCCCGTCGGGCGCGGGCCCGGTGGAGCGTGCGTGATTTCGACCACGGCCTCATCGGCCACGCGAACCCGAAAGACCCGGATGTCGCCGCCGGCAATCGTGTTCGCGGAGTTCCGGCCGAGCCGGGAACCGTCGGCGCCTTCAGGGAGGAAGCCCTCCGCGGAGCGTTCGACCGACTCGATCGGCAATTCCTCCACGGCAGTGATCCGGCCTCGACAAGCCTCCAAGTTGAACGGCAGTTCGTGCCAGCAGTTGTTCGCGATGCCCACGGTGTATTCGCCGGGCCCCACCCGCCCGCATACCAGACTAAGCCCCCCGCCGGCGGTGAAGAGCATCTGGGATCGGAACAACGCGGACAAGGTCTCGCGGACCGACGGCTCCAACTCGTATGGCTTCGGCAGCGGACGGTCGATTTCGCTGCGTAGCGTCCCGTCCAGCTGCACTCGTCGCACGCCAAAGGGACTGGCCAGCAGCGTGAGCCGGCCCCGGCCATAGGCGATGGTTTCGTCGCGCGGGGCGTCGCCCACTCCGCCAAGTCCTCCCGGCAGTTTCGCCAGGTTCCCGCGGGTGATCACGAGGTGCCCGCCACCCGCCACGTAGGCATCGAGCTTGTCGCGGAGTTCGGCGCCGCCGGTGAGTTCGCCCGCCACCACGACCACCGGATAGCGCGCGAGCAGCCAACCGGCCGCATCGCTCAGCAGGCAATCCGCCAGGTCGCCAAACGGCGTGGCCACGTTGAAGCCCGACTCGTCGTGGAAATAGGACGCGTCCTGATAGCCCGGGTAGAGCAGGTCGAGCACCGCATCCGTCAGATAGTCCCCCTCGCCGTACGGCAGGTTGCCCCACACCCGATAGACGCGCTCGGAGTATAGGTGCCGCGGGAACGACCACCCGCAGTGAAAGTCGAGCAACAGTGCCACGGGCGTGTGCATCACGCCGGGCATTCCGTGCCGGTCGACCCAGCGGACCGCCGCCTGCTGGACGGCGCCAATAGGCGTGAGGCCTTTATCCTCGAGCCAGCCGGTCTCGAAGCCAGCTATCATGCTGTTGTACAGGAGGTGGGTGTAGAGCAGGCGCTTCAGCAGGCTGAGGCTCGTTCCCTTGGTCGGGCCGAATGGATAGCCGTCGGTCTCGCCGGGGGTCACGTAGCGCTTGAATCCCCAGCGGTTGAAGACCGAGGCGTTGCCGAACCACGGCACCCCATACTGTTTCGCCGCGCCACGGATAAAGGCGTAGTAGACTTGGCTGTTCGGCAGCGCCTGCGCCGTCTCGGCCCCGATCAGTGTGAAAGTGCCCTCCTTGAGGAGGTAGTGGCCGAAGTTGAGCGACACGAGCGCCGCATGGCGGTGACCGAGGTCGTCGCCCATCCGCTCGAAATGACGCTGGAAATGGAGGTACTGCTCCGGCCGCGACAGTGACGTCGGGGTCGCCTGCCCGGCATAGCCGTTGAGATAGCGCCCGTCCTGTTCCCCGAAATCCGTGCCCAGCCACCGCGACCCGAGTTTGGACTCCAGCAGGGTCAGGGCAGCCGGCGGCGCCTTGAACTGGGTCCAGTAGCCGCCCGAACCCGAACCGGGGACATAGCCCCAGATGTCGAACAGGAACAGGTCCTCGCGGGCAATCGCGTCCGCCAGTTCGTCCAGATTAGCGGCGAACAGCACCTGGTACGACGGCCAGATCACGCGACCGAGCCGGTGCTCGCGCGTGTGGCGGGCCAGTTCCTCGGCCACTCCCACCAGGCGGCCCTCGCGGACTTCAAAGCTCCGGAGGCAGGTGAACTCCGGCCGATGACCAAAGGTGGACCAATCCGGCGGCCGCACGGCGCGGCGACGGTAGTCGGGATGCTCCGCTGGTTCCAGCAGATGGGCATAGACCCGCAGGGGCTCGGGCCCGGACGGGGACATGCCGGCCGGGGTCACTTGCTGCGCGTGACGATCAGGCAGAGATTCTGCGTCGCCTGCCGACTCAGCTTGAAGCGAATGTCGCGGGCCCGGTCGCCCGGGAACACGACGCCCTTGGCATGGTACGAGTCATGGTCGTCGCCGACCGCGAAAATGATGTCGAGCACCTGCGTGGTCGGAAGCCGATTGTACACGCGCGCCTGGACGAGGATGGACTCCTCGCCTTCCTCGGTGGCGACGAGGTTCGGCATCGAGACGCCGCCGGTGAGCACGAGGCGGTAGCCCATCTTGTTCTCCGGAAACACGGTGCCCTTCTCCGTCTTGAACGGCGACGAGACGCCCTTCGCTTCGCTGACGATCATGTTGGAATACGCCTTCTCGGTCTCGACCGGCGCGGCGGCGACGGGCGCCGGTTTCGGGGCGACCGGGGCGGCGGGAGCGGGGGCGGTTTCGCAACCGGCAAGGACGAGGGCGGCGAGCCCCAGGAGGGCGAGACGGACGGAGGGGGATTTCACGCGGACAGGGGTTGAGGGTGGACAGGGGGGACGGATCACGAGGGTCATGCCGGCCTTTTTCCGGGATGGCAATCCTGCGGAATGAGGACAACGCGGGCCCGGCCCGCAGGGCACAAAAAAGCCGCCCGGACGGATCCGGGCGGCTTGAAATGACCGAAGGGGCCGGGGGCCTTATTCCTTCTTGGAGGCCTCGTCGAGGATGTCGCCGAGGTTCATCATGTCGGAGCCACTCTGGCGATTGAGCGCCTCGTACGCCGTGGTCTCGGCGGCGAGCTGCTCAGCGCTGTAGTTGGCGGCCTTGATGCTCAGACCGAGGCGGCGCTCGTCGCGATCGATCTTGATCACGCGGGCGCTGACCTGCTGGCCGGGCTTCAGGACATCCTTCACCTTCTCGATGCGCTCCTCGCTGATCTGCGAGATGTGCACGAGACCGTCGATGCCGTCCTTCAGCTCCACGAAGGCGCCGAACGAGGTGATCTTGGTGATCGTGCCCTGGACGACGTCGCCGATGCGGAAGAGCGTGTCGATGTCCGACCACGGGTCGGTCGCGAGCTGCTTCATGCCGAGGCTGATGCGCTGCTGCGACGGATCGACGTCGAGGACGATCGCGTCGACCTCGTCGCCCTTCTTGAGGAGCTCCGACGGATGGTTGACCTTGCGGGTCCAGGACATGTCGGAGACGTGCACCATGCCGTCGATGCCTTCCTCGAGCTCGATGAAGGCGCCGTAGGTGGTCATGTTGCGGACCTTGCCGCGGACGCGGGCTCCGATCGGGTAGTTGTGGCGGACCATGTCCCACGGGTTCGGCTCCAGCTGACGGAGGCCGAGGGAGATCTTCTGCTCCTCCTTCTGGATGCCGAGGACGACCGCATCGAGCTCCTGGCCGACCTTGAGCAGCTCGGAGGGCTTGGTGATGCGCTTGGTCCAGGACATCTCGGTGATGTGGACGAGGCCCTCGACGCCGGGCTCTATCTCGACGAACGCGCCGTAGGGGACGAGGTTGACGACCTTGCCGTGGACCTTGGCGCCGACCGGGAACTTCCGGTCGATCTCGTCCCACGGGTTCTTGGTGGTCTGCTTGAGGCCGAGGGAGACCCGCTCCTTCTCGCGGTTGACCTCGATGATCATGACCTGGATCTCCTCACCCTGCTTGAGCATTTCGGAGGGGTGCGAGATGCGGCCCCAGCTCATGTCGGTGATGTGGAGCAGGCCGTCCATGCCGTCGAGGTCGATGAACGCGCCGAAGTCGGTGATGTTCTTGACCACGCCCTTGCGGATCTGGCCGGGCTGGATGCTCTCGAGCAGGTTGCGGCGCTTGCTGGTGCGCTGCTCCTCGATGAGCTCGCGGCGGGAGAGAACGATGTTCTTCCGGTCGAGGTTGATCTTGAGGACCTTGAAGTCGTAGGTCTGGCCCACGTACTGATCGAGGTTCTTCGGCGGCTGCACGTCGATGTGCGAGGCCGGCATGAAGGCGTCGACGCCGATGCTGATGATCAGGCCGCCCTTGACCTTGGCCTTGACGCGGCCGGAGACCACGGAGCCCTCGGGAAACTTGGTGAGGATGTTATCCCAGTTCTTCTTCTGCTGCGCCAGGTCGTACGACAGCACGGGCGCGCCGTTCTTGTCCTCGAGCTTCTGGACGAGCACTTCGATCGTGGAACCGATCTGCAGCTCGCCGATGTCGAGGAACTCGTTGGCGGGAACCAGACCTTCGCTCTTGCCGCCGATATCAACGACGACTTCGTTCTGGCGGATTTCGGTGATGGTGCCCGGGACGATTGCGCCTTCTTTAAGCTTATCGAAGGCCGACTGCGCGAGCAGCTCTTGCATTACTGAACTCATGTGCGGAAACCAGCGTGCTGATGTCCTGCTCCAGAAACACCAGTCCACCGGAGATGGCCCCGTTTTTTGGGCGGAGCCGTGGGTTGACTGTTGAACTGACGTGAAAGGCCAGCGGGAGCATCGCGGCGACGCCAGCCTGACCAATAGCAAATGCCGCGAACGGTCAGAGTCGCCCACCCCCTCCCATCGGAGCAAGCCCTATTTTCGGCCGACGACCGGAGCAATCTCAACGGCCTTCACAACTAGCTGGTCAGTGCCGTCTTGGGCTTCGTCCGCCCATCGTCGGGAACGCTCAAAAGCCGACTCTCAACTTTCACCGCTCAGCCTTCAACTCCCACCCACGTCCGACCCTTGCAGTCCGCCCTATTTCTCGGGATCCGGCACCGGCACGCCTTCGCGGAGCACTTGGTCGAGCGCGGAGTAGAATGCGTCGTAGAGGCCGTGATCCCGCAGGGCGCGGTCCGTGGCCCCGGCCTGGAAGTCGCCCTCGATCTGCTCGTGCAGCACCGCCGCGACCTCGGTATGGCGGTCGTCCGTCTCATTCAGCCGAACCTCGATCGTGTACTGCCGGTTCTGGCCGCTGAACGCGTCCTCGCTGTGCACCGCGCTGCGGCCATTCACGATGCCCTGCGCCAGCGCCGACTTCGTCAGCACCCAGTCCATACGCTTCAGCGCCAGCTGCACCGCGAAGTAGGTCGTGCGATAGTCGGACTCAACGGTCCGGACCTTCGGCTCCACCTTGCCGTAACGCTCCGAGAACGTCGGCAGCGATTCGAGAGACTCGCAACCCGAGAAAAACAGGACGACACCAAGGAGAAGGAGAACGCGCTTCATGGTCACGCAGGTTGTTGCTGGGAAATACAGTGAAGCGTGCCCAGTCCCCAGACAAGCTCCACGCAATCGATGGGGATGATCTCCCGGCCCGGGAAGCACGCGCCAAGGATCTCCGCCGCCTCTGCGTCCCGCCGCGGTTGCCGGAAGGCCGGCATCAGGACCGCCCCGTTGATCACCAGGAAATTCGCATAGCTCGCCGGCAGGCGTTGCCCCTCGCAGCACACCGGCGCCGGCATCGGGAGCTCCACGATCCGGAATTTCTTTCCCGCCGGCGTGCGCAAGTCCGCGAGGCGTTCACGGTTCTCGCGCAACGCGGCGTAATTCACGTCGCGGCGGTTCCGCTCGACGACCGTCACGATCCCGTCGGCGCGGAAGAACCGCGTCATGTCATCGACATGTCCGTCAGTGTCGTCCCCCGCGATGCCGTCGCCCAGCCACAGGACCTGCTCCACGCCGAGATTGTCGCGCAGCAGTTGCTCGATCTCGGCGCGGGACAGCGAGGGATTGCGGTTGGGGTTAAGAAGACAGGACTCGGTCGTCAGCAGCGAGCCGGCGCCGTTCACATCGAGCGAGCCGCCCTCCAGCACGCGCTTGATCTCGAAGCGCCGCAGGCCGAGCGCCCGGGCGATCTTGGGCGGGATGGTGTTGTCGAGGTCGTACGGCGGGTACTTTCCGCCCCAAGCGTTGTGCTGCCAATCGGTGACCGCCACTTCGCCGGTCCGACGGTGCTTCACGAAGATCGGGCCGTGGTCGCGGCACCAGGCATCGTTGGTGGGGTGATTGAAGAACCGCACCCGCTTCAGGTCGGCCTTCGCCCGGTTGACCAGCGCCCGGGCCCGCGGCTGAAGATTACGGCCGAGGTTGATGCGCACCTCCTCGAACCGGCTGATCGTCGCGACGATCTCGGCGAACTTCGCGGGAATCGGACGGAAGTGACCGGGCCAGGTCCGACGGTTGTGCGGCCAAGAAAGCCAGACCGCAGTCTGGGGCTCCCATTCGGCCGGCATCCGGAATCCCAGGGCCGCCGGCGTGCCTGCGTGCGGCGCGGCCATGGGTCAGTCGACGAACCGCTTGGTCAGGTCGCCGTACGCATCAATGCGCCGGTCACGCAGGAACGGCCAGTGCGTGCGGGTCACATCCACTTTACCGAGGTCAACAGGCACCAGAAGGATTTGCTCCCGGTCGCTGCTGGCCTTGGCGATGATCTGTCCGCTGGTGCCGGCGACAAAGCTCTGGCCCCAGAACTCGATGCCGTCGCCTCCGACCGGGGTCTCCAGTCCGATGCGGTTCACCGCCGCCACGAAGCAGCCGTTGGCCACCGCGTGCCCCTGGTGACTGATCTGCCACGCGCCGTGCTGGTCCGCGCCGTAGGTCGCTTTTTCTCCGGGGTGCCAGCCGATCGCGGTCGGATAGAACAGGATCTCCGCACCCTGCAACGCCGTGAGACGCGCGCCTTCCGGGTACCACTGGTCCCAGCAGATCAGCACGCCGATGCGCCCGTACTTGGTCTGCCAAGCCCGGAAGCCGGTGTCGCCGGGGGTGAAATAGAACTTCTCGTAGTAAAGCGGATCATCCGGGATGTGCATCTTCCGGTAGATACCGAGCAGCGAGCCGTCAGCATCGATGATGACGGCGGTGTTGTGGTAGAGACCGGCCGCTCGCTTCTCGAACAGCGACGCGATGATCACCACACCGTGCTTCTTGGCCACGCGCTGGAAGGCCCTGGTGCTGGGGCCGGGGATCGACTCGGCCAGCGCGAAGTTGGCGTGGTCCTCACTCTGGCAGAAATACTGGGAGCGGAAGAGCTCCTGCGTGCAGATAATCTGGGCGCCCCGGCGCGCCGCCTTCTCGGTGAGCGCGAGAGTCTTCTTGAGGTTGGCGGACGGGCTGCCGGAGCAGGCGTGCTGCAGGAGGCCGAGCGTGACTTTCATGACCGGGGAACGGTCGCTCAGTAGACGACCTTGTTCAGCGGATATTCAACAATGCCCTCGGCGCCAAGCTCCTTCAGCCGCGGGATGATTTCCCGCACCACGCTCTCATCGATGATCGTTTCGAGGGCGATCCAGTCCGGCGAGCTCAGCTGGGAAATCGTCGGATTGCGCAGCGCGGGCAGCTGCTTCGCCACCACCTCGAGCGCGTCCTTCCGGAGATTCATCTTGAGGCCCACCTTGCTCTCCGCCTCTAGCGCGCCGCGCAGCAGCAGCGCGATGGTCTCGATCTTTTTCCGCTTCGCGGGATTCGCCCAGCTGGCCTTGTTCGCGATGAACTTGGTGTTGGTCTCGAGCAGCGTGTCGATGATCCGGAGCTTGTTCGCGCGGATCGAGTTTCCGGTCTCGGTAATGTCGACGATCGCGTCGACCAGATCCGGCACCTTTACCTCGGTCGCGCCCCACGAGAATTCCACTTCCGCGGCAATCTTCCGGGACTCGAAATAGCGGCGCACGGTGCCGACCAGTTCGGTGGCGACGCGCTTCCCGGCGAGCTGCTCGGGCTTCGTGATCGAGGACGACTCCGGGACGCACAGCACCCAGCGCGATTTCTGCACCGAGGCGCGGCTGTAGATCAGGTCGCACACCTCCACCACGTCCGAGGCGTTCTCCTGGATCCAGTCGAAGCCGGTGAGCCCGCAGTCGAAGAAGCCATGCTCGACGTAACGACTGACTTCCTGCGCCCGCACGAAGCGGCCGTCGAGATCGGCATCGTCGATCGACGGTTTGTAGGAACGCGAACTGGTCGTGATCTTCCACCCGGCCTTGGCGAACAGCGCCTTGGTGGATTCCTCCAGGCTGCCCTTCGGCAGACCCAGCATCAGCAGTGGTTTCTTGTCAGACACGCGGCCAAAGCACACTCCCGCACCTTGGGCGTTCAAGATAAATCGCGGCCTGACACCGTCACGTTACCGAGGCCTCCGCCCGTCACGCTTCGTCCACTCACCATGGTCATCGGTTCGAATCGTTCTGCAATTGGGCTGCAGGGCAAATCACGCTGACCGGCAAATCGTCGGCAAAAAACCGTGGTGCTGCATGCAATTGATGACGGGTTCTAGGTAATCAACCCCATCTATTGACATCGATATTGCCGGACCTAGGCTATGATTCGTTGACGAACAACCCTTTGCCCATGCGCTCCGAACCCAAGCCCCTCATCGTGGTGGTCGAGGATGAGGCGGAGCTCGCAAAACTCATTGCGATCCATCTCGAGCGTTCAGGCATGCAGACCCAGGTCTGCAATCGCGCGGCCCACGCACTCGCCTTCCTGAAGAAGAATTTCGCGAACCTGCTGTTGCTCGACATCACGCTCCCCGACCAGTCCGGCTTCCAGCTCCTCGAGGAGCTCAAGGCGGCCGACATCGCGATCCCGACCATTTTCCTCACGGGCAATGTCGATGAGCCCAACAAGCTCAAGGGGCTGAACATGGGCGGTGACGACTACATCACGAAGCCGTTCAGCAATGCCGAACTCGTGGCGCGCATCAACGCGGTGCTCCGTCGCACCGAGGCCCGGCGCGACCAGCACGTCACGAAGAACGTGCGGCTGACTGACGAGCCGTTCGATTTCTGCGGCGCGCAGATCAACCCGGTGCGGCTCGAGATCAACTTCCCCGGCCACGACGTCCTGAAGCTTGGGCGCAAGGAGCTCGGCATTCTCGCCTATCTCAACTCGCACCAAGGCGAGGTGATCACGCGCCAGGCGCTGATCCATTCGGTCTGGGGCGTGCATGCCGACGTGAAGAGCCGCTCGCTCGACCAGTACATCGTCAAGGTCCGCGAGCTCTACACGAAGCACGGGCAGTCGCTCGATGCCTTTCGCACCGTGCACGGGATCGGCTACATCTTCGATCCCAAGGGAACCTCCACCGCCTGAGGGCGGCGAGACGGTCGGGACCGGGACGTCAGTCCGACAGCTGGCAGACTTCCCAGACGCGCTCCAGCGCGCCGGCGAGGTGATCGCGGCGCTGCGGTCCACCGAGGGGCTTGTTCGCCTCGATGCGGGCGATCCAAGTCGTGATGAGCTCGGTGTTGTAGGCCTGGGCCACCAGCTCGATCGCCCGTTCGCGGCCCACTTTCGCGACGATGGCGGCCATCAGTTGTTTCTTATCCATGATGAAGCGCGTTGAATGTTTGTCGTGGTTTCTCGGGGACTTTGCAAGGCCGGCGTAAGGGTCAGAACAACTCGCGCTGCTCGTACCGGGTCCGCGCCTCCGCCAGCGCCGATTTCATCTCCATCTCGGCCAGCAGCCGGAACAGCTCCCCCGCCCGCACTTCGGCCGGTTGCGCCGCCAAGGTCGGCAAGCCGAGGTTCAGGGTCGTGAGTTTGAGGTTTTTCCGCAGCCGCTCGGCGTCGGACTGCACTGCGGCCTGGAACCGCTCCGGCTTCAGGCTCGCCGCATTCGCGATCACGCCTTCCAGGGTCTGGTGCTCCAGCAGCCATTTCGAGGCGGTCTTCGGACCCACGCCGTCGATGCCGGGAATGTTGTCCGCCGTATCCCCCACCAGCGCGAGGTAGTCGGCGATCATCGCGGGCGGTACGCCAAACTTCTCCTGCACGCCGGTCGCATCCATCACCCGCCAGCCGAGCTTCGGGTTCGCCGAGGGCGGCGGGAGCATGATCTTGATGCGGTCGTTGACGATTTGGGCGAAGTCCTTGTCGGCACTGACCACCAGCACCTCATGTCCCTGCCCGGCCAGCGACACCGCCTGCGACGCCAGCAGGTCATCCGACTCGACTCCGTCCTGCTCCACGCCCACAAGGCCCATGGCCCGGGTGAACGCCTTGATGGGATCGATCTGCTTCTGCAACGCCTCCGGCATTTCCTCGCGGTTCGCCTTGTAGTCGGCGTGCAGCGCCAGGCGGTCCTGCGCGCCGCCGAGGTCGAAGAACACCAGCGTCGCGGCCGGCTTCTCCTGGTCCTCCAGGCGCCACAGCGACTTCACCCAGCCGTGCAAGGCGCCCGTCGGGAAACCATCCGATCGCGTGAGTTCCGGCACGGCATAGAAGCAGCGGTACGCCAGATTGAACCCATCCACGAGCAGCCATTTCGCCATGCCGCAGGAGAGCGGACCGCCGCAGGCTGGTCAAGGAGGGGCGCGGCAGTAGCGCGTAGCGGGTAGCGTGTAGCGAGTAGGTCACCGGATGCCGAAGGGGTCTTCGGCATTACCGGTAGCTAACGTGCCCATACCCGCGGCCTGCGACTACACATATCCACATTGGCGATTCCTACTCGCTACCCGCTACACGCTACGCGCTACACGCTACTCGCTACTCGCTACCCCGCAGCTCCCCTCCCCCCGGAGTCACCAGCGTCGCCGTCACGAAGATCAGCAGGTTTCGCTTCCGGGTCGTCTGGCCTTTCGAGCGGAAGAGGCGGCCGAGCAGCGGGAGGTCACCGAGGATCGGCACCTTGTCCGTGACTTTCTTCACTTCCTCGCGGGTCAGGCCGCCCATCATCAGCGTGGCGCCGTCGCGCAGCGTCACCCGCGTGCTGATGTCGCGGACGGAGAAGATGGGCTGGTAGAATCCGGACGGCACCGTGACCGTCGTGCTGCCGGAGATAGCGATGCTTGGTCCGCCGTATTCGATGAAGCCGTCGAACTCGGTCACGCGCGGATTGAGGTCCAGGCTGATGCTTCGGCCATCATCCTCCACCGTCGGCGTCACCCTGAGCTCCACGCCCACGTGCCGCGACGTGAAGTCCTGCGGGGTACCCGCGGTGATCGCCACCCCCGCCGAGCCGCCGCCGCTGGCGTTGCCCGTGCCGACCTGGCTCTGGGTCTGCCCGAAGCTCTGCGGATAACGCATCTCCTGCGCCACGGTGATCGTCGCGGCGCTACCCGACAGCACCGTGACCTTGGGCGCGCTCAGCAGGTCCGTCCCCTGCCGTTGCGACAGGGCGCGAACGATTGCATTCACGTCGAACTCCCCTGCCCTCGCGCCTGCGGTCACCAACGCGCCCGCCGTCGCCGCCAGGTCGGTCATGCCCGGAATCTGCGGGGCGCTGGTCGCTATGGGGACATTCAGCTCCGGTGTCACCACCACGGTGCCGTCGGCGGCGATCGTCGTTCCTTCCGGACGGACGATGCCGCCCGCCTGGGCACTCGCGTGGCTCGTAAAGGTGTCGGCCAACGACCGGTTCCCGCTCGCGTAGGCCAGCCGCACTCTTGGGTCGACCCGGGAGGCGGCGGTCGCAGCGCCGAGGTTGAGGCCCAACTCCTCCAGCGCCCCTTCCTGAACCTCCATGAACTTCGCCTCAATCTGCACCTGCCGGACGTCCCGGTAGCGCTGGAGGATCACCCGGATTCTCTCCAGCTGCGCCGGCGTATGGCTCACGATGACCGCCGCTCCATCGTAGGCGAGGCTGGCCCCGGGAGTGCCCTCAAAGCCCACGCCGGCGAGTTCGAGCAGCCGTCGCATTGCCGCGGTCTGGACTCCCAGCGGGCTGGCCGGCTCGGCGTCCGTCCCATTCGAACCGGGAGCCGCATGCCGGGGCGCAGTCGCAGCCTCCTGTCCCGCCAGCCGCAGCACGGCGGCACGCGAGACGGGGAAGATCTCCGTCCGGACCGCGGTCGCCCCTCCACCCACGCGCAGCACCGCCGCATCGGGCCGAAACTCGCAGGTGCCGCCGACCGCCTCGGCCAGATACTCCAGTGCGCGGCGGAGGGTGACGTCGTGGAGGTTGAGTGAGACCGCGGGATTGAGATGGTCCGGATCGCTGACAACCAGATTCACCGCGGGACCTTCCGGTTCCTCGCGGCACTCGGTCGCAATCTTCAACAGGCTCGCGACCACCTGGTCGAGAGGCGCGCGGGCAAAGGCGATCGCGGGGATCTTGATGCTCCGAAACCGATCTGGCCCAGCCGGGACCGGGACCACCGTCGTCCCATCGGGTTCGCTCGAGGGGTGTTCCGGCCGGGCCTGCCAGCTCTCGTCGACGCCGTGAAGCAAGGCATGCCGCGCCTGCTCCCGCTCAACGCCCGGGTCGTCCGCCTTGGCAGGCGTAACGAAACACAGAACGAGCCAGGTCAATGCCAGCCCGAGGAGTTTGTAGGGTGGGTACATAGAATCTTCACGGTTCCGTCGACGGGCCATTCGGCTCGGCGAGCGCCGCGAGCTGAATCCGCCGGTCATCCCGGTCAGCGAGCGTAACCGAGAAGCCTCCTTTGGCCTCCGACACCGGCTCGAACAGCACGACGCGCCAGCCGGAGTCTCCAATCCACTCGCCCACTCGCGTCGTGACCCACTGGCGCGTCGCCGTTGCTTCCAGAATGATCTGGGCGGTGGCGCCAGCGCCAAGGTAACCGCGCAAAACGAACGGACCGGCCCTTTCCGGCTGCGCCGTGGGCGACTCTTCCGGGTCGTCCCCGCGCACGAAACACACGCCCGTGTCACGGTCGAGCAGGAGTTCGGGTGGCGAGAAGAGATCGAAGGTCCACTCCTCTCCGCGCGCCGCCGAGGGCGGAGCGCCCCACAACGGGTTCTCCGGCCATGCGACCGATTCAGGGCATGGATCCTGGGTTCGCGCCGAGACCGGCGCTTTGACCGGCCGGCCCAGCGCCGCGCGGGACTTCGCCAGTTGAGGGCCAAACCAACCCACCGACGCGAGGGCAACCACCGCCAGCGCCGACGCGATCCACCGTTCCGTCGCAGCCGTCATGTTCGCTTGGCCACGACCGTGGCCTCCTCCTGCCGCTCAACGGCCTCAACCACCACCGAGAACTCGCACGGCCGCGGCTCCACCCACCGCTCGGGCGCTTCAACCGGATCGCGCAGTTCGCCCGGCATCGTCCGCACGTCGATCGAAAGCACCATCCAAGGACTTCCCGGGCCCGAGAGTGTAGTCACGAATCGCCGCAGCACCGTGGTATCGCCCGTGAACACGAGTCGAAACGCTCGCCCAACCAATCCCTGACCCAGCGTAGTTCGCCACTCTGGCGCGGTGACAAAGCTGTCGCGTCCCGGCTTCTTGCGGCCGCCTCCTGTTTTGTTGCCTGCGGCCACGGCCTCGCGCTGCACCGCCTTGAGCTCGGCCGGCTCAGCCTCGAAGAGCATCGCCAGCAACGCCTGCAGGTGGGCGCGGTCGGAGCTCAGGGCATCAACGTCCGTGGCCGCCGGTGCCTCCCGGCGAAAGTCGGCAAACCCGAACCACAGCTCGGGCGCCACCGCGACGTCGTGCTGTCGCGCGAGGTCCCTCATTTCCGTCACAAAGCGGGAGATGCCGAAATAGGCCGCCGCAGTGTCCGGCCAGCGCTCCTTCGACGGACCTTCCGTCTCTGGGCAATCGCCGAGGACTGCTTGCTCGGCCCGTTTCTCCTCTGCGCTCCACCGTTCCAGCACGGCCTCCAACTGGTGGGTGACGACAGGATCCGGAGGCGGCTCCGCGACCGACGCCTTGCGGAATTCCCGCTGCTCGCGCTCGAGGCGTTTGACGGCAAGTCGTGCCGCGTGAAACCGGCCGACCAAAGCCACCACTTCGCCCACCAAGACAAAGGCCGCTAGGATCGCTGCGGCCTGCCAGAGCCCGATCTTTCGGGGCATTTTCATTTGCCGCTCCTCTCGTCCCGGACCGGTGCCAGAACCACGGTGGCCTCGAATCGCAGGCACCCGGGCTCCGTCAGATCAAACCGCTCATCCCCGATGCTCTCGGCCCACTCACACCGGCGAACTTGGTCCAGCAAGCGGCGCGCCCTCTCGCCCAAGCCCGATCCGGTCGGCGCCACGGGAGTCGCGAGATTCAGAATCCGGCCGTGCAGCCTCAGCCCCGCCCGACCGGACTTGGCGATTCTCCGCGGCGTCGTTTCCAATCCCTCGATCCACGCCGCCTCGTCTATCGACAAGCTCCGCTGTAAGTCGGCCAGAATCCGAGTCCATCGGTCGCGCCGTTCAGACAGGCCTCGCAACTGATCATATCGCCGGCGCAGCGTTTCAATCTCGGGCACCAGCGCCGCGTTCCGCGCCGCGATGCGCTGCAGCTCACGACCCTGAGACGTCAATTCTGCGGCACCGCGGATCGCGATCCGCTCCACTTGCGCGTAATGCCAGAGCGGCGGCACCAACGCGACCATGGGCAGAATCCCGAGTGCAAGCCGCCCCGGAACTCTCCGGGCTGAAGCCAAACGGTCGCGCAGACGCTCCGGCAGGAGCCCTCCGGTGCCGGACTGTTCATTGGCCAGACGCTGCAGGCCCGCCACCACGGCGAGTTCGTCCCCGATGTCGATCCACCGCGAGTCAGACGGGAGACGCTCGACCCGCCCGCCGAGATACTCGGACAAGCGTGCGTCCAGGCCCGGCCAGCGCGCCGCTCCACCGGTCAGCACTATCCGTCCGCTCGCGCGCCCGCCCTCGGAGAGCAGGCCCTCGATTTGTCCGACTTCCATCACCAGCGCCGCCGCCAGCTGCTCGACCTGTCGATCGAGATGTTCACCGAGGTTCTCGTCGCGTTCCTCCGAGAAAATCAGCGCCTCGATTTCGGCTGACGACAGTTTCAGAGCTTCGGCCAACCCGGTCGTCACCACCTGCCCGCCCACGGGAATGCTCCGCTCCTGAAATCCGCCGACTCCGTGGACCAGGAGGGTCGTGCTGCGCGCCCCGATATCGATCACCATCGCCGGCCCTTCAGGCGTCACGGCATTCCAGACCGCGGTAAGCGCGCGGCCGGCGGGGAAAATTCCACGGAGGCTCAATCCGGCCCGGACCGCACCTTCGACCAGGCCTTCGATCACTTCCCGTTTTGCGACGGTGAAGGTCAGATGCCAGTCTGGCCCGGTGGCAAAGTCGCCTGTGCAGTCCCAGACCATGTCCTCCAGCGCGAGCGGGATCGCCTGCATCGCCTCGAAGTGAATGACCTTGTCCCGCTGCCGGGGATCCACCGCCGGCGTCATCGCGTGTTTCGTCAGGACAAGATGCGGGGCAAGGCCCAGCACCGCCGGCCCGCGATATCCCAACTCCCGCGTCACGGCGCCAATCGCGTCAATCGCCGCCGCCAGCCATGCCCGGTCAGTTTCCGGGACAGTGCCGAAACGCACCGAGGCTTGGCCCAGCAGTCGCGGCCGGCGTGATCCACGGCGGTAGACTGCCGCCGTAACGTGACTGGCGCCAAGGTCGATCGCGCAGACCCGCGCGAACGGCCAGGGAAACGAGAGTAAGCGACGCGGCGATGACATGCGCGCCACGAAGTCGAACGAACGCTGAACGACCAAGAGCGCCGACTACCGTGATTCCGGTAAATTCCGACCAAACCGCAGGCGCGTTGCGGGCTTGCCGCAGTCGATCTTCGATTCACGCTCGCCAGACGCATGTCACCGGCACTGCCCTACAAAATTGCGGTACTCGTGTTTCTCGAGAACCCGGCTGGCGAGCACCTGCTGCTGCTGCGCGCGAAGCCGCCGAATCTCGGAGTCTGGAGCCCGATCGGGGGCAAGCTGGAGATCGGCACGGGTGAGTCGCCGTTCGAGTGTGCTGTCCGTGAGACGCGCGAGGAGGTCGGTTTTTCCATCACGACGGACGACCTGCACCTGTTCGCGATGATCGCGGAGAAAGCGTACGAGGGCGAGACCCACTGGCTCATGTTTCTCTTCCGCTGCCGCAAGCCCTTGCCGGCGCTTCCGCCCGACATCGAGGAAGGCAAGTTCGGCTTCTTTTCGCGCGAGGCGGTCCGTGGCTTGCCCATCCCCGAAACCGACCGGAACGCGCTCTGGCCCGTTTACGATCAATATCGCGACCGTTTCGTGGCGCTCCGTGCCGACTGCATGCCCGGACAGCCAGTGCGGGTCACGGTTGAGGAAATCACACCGCGCGCGTCGTCCTGACGCATTCTCGCGGCTTCACCCTGTCAGGGGATGGTGGCTACTTTGTGCCGTAACGGCACGGATTCGGCTTGGGGTCGAGGCCATGCACTCGGGCCGGCGGCTCCGGTCACGACAGAGTAATAACTTGATTTCTGGGCCGACCGGAAAAGAGTTAACCTTTAACCTAAAAACTCTCCTCACCAGTGACCAAGAAAACGAGCGCCTCAGCCGACAAGAAGGCCGACGAAAGCGTACCCGCCCTGAGCGCCTCCGCCAAGGCTCCGGTCAACCACAAGCTGTCGAAGGACGAGCGCATTGACCTGTACCGCATGATGTTACGCATCCGCCGATTTGAGGAACGCTCGCTGCGGGCCTATCAGGCGAAGAAGATCGGCGGGTTCCTGCACCTCTATATTGGCCAAGAGGCGGTGGCGGTGGGATGCTGTTCACTGATGGGCAAGGATGACCATGTGATCACCGCCTACCGGGACCACGGTCACGCCATCGCGGTCGGAATGGGCCTGAACGAGCTGATGGCCGAGCTTTTCGGAAAGGCCACGGGCTGCTCAAAGGGCAAGGGCGGGTCGATGCACTATTTCGCGCCGGACCGGAATTACTGGGGTGGCCACGGCATTGTCGGCGGCCAGATCCCGCTCGGCACCGGCCTCGCCTACGCGCTCAAGTACAAGGGCCTCAAGGGCGCCGCGATGGCGTTCATGGGTGACGGTGCGGTGAACCAGGGCGCGGTCCATGAGGCCTACAACCTGGCGTCGCTCTGGCAGCTGCCGGTCATTTTCGTGATCGAGAACAACGGCTACTCGATGGGCACCAGCCAGCGGCGGTCGTCCGCCGGTGAACTGGCGAAGCGCGCCGAGGCCTACGACATGGCCTGGGGCACCTGCAACGGGCACGATCTTTACGAGGTCCGCGAGACGATGGACCGTTTCCTCAAGGCGGCCCGCGAGACGTCCAAGCCCGCCATCGTCGAGATCCGGACGTACCGCTACCGCGGCCACTCCGTCGCCGATCCGGACAACACTTACCGCTCGAAGACTGAAATCGAGGAGTACCGGAAGACGAAGGACCCGATCCAGCTCTTCCAGAATCAGCTCGTGGCCGAGGGCGTGCTCACTGAGGCGCTGATCGAGCAGATCGACCAGGCTGCCCGCCTCGAGGCGGACCAGGCCGCCGATTTTGCCGAGGCCAGCCCCTTCCCGACCGCCGAGGACATCCAGCGCGATGTCTACTGGGAGGCCGACCATCCGTCCGAACGCAAGTCCGGCGGCCGCCTCTTCTTCAACTGAGCGACCACCTCGTTTCCCACTCTCCCCTTTCAGACGTTTCCTTTTTCCTCCCGTGCCCGTCATCACCTACCGCGAAGCCATCCGCCACGCCCTCACCGAGGAACTCGAGCGTGACGCCAACGTCGTCGTCATGGGCGAGGAAGTCGGCCAGTTCAACGGCGCCTACAAGGTCACCGAGGGGCTGCTCGCCAAATTCGGCCCGCAGCGCATCGTCGACACGCCCATCTCGGAGGCCGGTTTCATCGGCCTCGGTGTCGGCGCTTCCATGCTCGGCATCCGGCCCGTGATGGAGCTCATGTTCTGGAGTTTCTACTCCGTCGCGTTCGACCAGATCCTCAACAACGCCGCCAATGTCCGGTACATGTCGGGCGGCCTGATCAACTGCCCGATCGTCATCCGCGGCCCGGCCAACGGCGGCACCAATGTCGGCGCCACCCACTCCCACACCCCGGAAAACGTCCTGGCCAATCATCCCGGCGTGAAGGTTGTCGTGCCCGCGACCCCGGCCGACGCCAAGGGACTCCTGAAGTCCGCCATCCGGGACAACGACCCGGTCATGTTCCTGGAGAACACCATCCTCTACGGCGAAAAGGGCGAGGTGCCCGAGGGTGAGCACGTCGTCCCGCTCGGCGTCGCAGACGTCAAGCGCAGCGGCACCGACCTGACGATCGTGACGTACGGCCGTTCGGTCCTGCACTCGCTGGCCGCGGCTGAGCGGCTGCAGCAGGAGCACGGGAAGTCGGTTGAGGTGGTCGATCTGCGCACCATTCGTCCGCTCGACATCAACACGGTGCTGGCCTCGGTGGCGAAGACGCACCGCGTCCTGATCGTCGAGGAGCAGAAGCCCTTTGCCAGCGTCGGTTCCCAGCTGGCCTACATGATCCAGCGCGAAGCCTTCGACGACCTCGACGCCCCGATCCACCGCGTTGCGACGGTCGACGCGCCCGCGATCTACAGCCCGCCGGTCGAGATCGAGCAACTCCCCAACCCGCAGCGCGTCTACCAAGGCGCCCTCGAGGCCCTGGCCTGAAAACCCGCTGTAATCCGTTTCCCACTTTCCCAGTTTACCGCTTTCCCAACTTCCACCACCGCCATGGCCCAAATCATCGACATGCCGAAGCTCAGCGACACCATGACGGTCGGTACGCTGGTCAAGTGGCTCAAGAACGAAGGCGACCCGGTCAAAGCCGGCGACATGCTCGCCGAAGTTGAGACGGACAAGGCCACCATGGAGCTGGAGTGTTTCTTTGACGGCACGCTTCTGAAGCAGTTTGCCCCCGCGGGCTCTCAGGTGGCCATCGGCGCCCCGCTCTGCGCCATCGGCAAGCCCGGCGAGAAGGTCGATGTCCCCGCTGCCGCTCCTGTGGCCAAGCCGGCCGCAGCGGTC